>NZ_JAIZ01000583.1:60633-88865 GCF_000710465.2 Kitasatospora sp. MBT63
GGTCGAAGGACGGCACACCGGCCCGGGCCGGACTGCGGCGCTCGGTCCTGGTGGAGTCGGTGGTCGCGGTGGCCGTGCTGGTGGTCACCACGCTGCTGACCAACTCACCTCCCGGACGGGTGGCTTCGGCCGTCGCCTCGACCGGGCAGACCCAGAGCGCGGCGCCGGGCACGGGACCGGCCGCGGGGACCGGGGCGAGCACCGTTCCCGGACGCACGGTCGAGCTCAAGCTGCCGTACGACACCGGCGGGCGGACCGGCAACGCGAAGGGCACTGCGACGGTCGCCATCAACCCGGCCGCCACCGGCAGCAATGCCGTACAGCTCAAGCTGGACGACAGCGCGGGCAACCCGGTCGCGGTGCCGGAGCTGGAGCTGGCCTTCACCCTGCCGGACCGGGATCTCGGACCGCTTCCGGTGACGTTGAAGGCCGAGGGCACGGGCCGATGGTCCGGCACCGCGCAGTTGCCGCTGGCCGGGAACTGGGTCGTCTCGGTGACCGTACGGTCCTCGGACATCGATCAGGTGACCTCGGTTCAGCAGCTCAAGGTCGGATAGCCGCAGGGTGCCTGGCGTTCCGGGCGCCGCCCAGGCGAGTGGGCGTTCGCGTGCATGTGCGCGGGCGTGAGCATTCGCGAGCGGGTGAGCGTTAACGGCGCCGCGAGCGTTGACTGCCCTGTGAGCATTGACGGCCCCGCGAGCGTTCAGGGTTGGGGGAGTGTTCACGTCATCGTGAACACTCCCCCGATCGGGGGCGCTGACGATCCGGTGAACGCTGACAGTGTCGGCAGCATTCACCTTCCGATAAATAGTCACGTATGCGTGAAAGCTTGCGAGTTGGTGAGAAGTGGAAGAGAAGACCGAGCCTGAGAGCACCAACGGGGCCACTATCGGCGCCGCCACCGCGACCGCCCAAGGTCCCGGCGCGCCCGGCGCCCGGCCCCTCACCCGCCGCACGCTGCTCGGCGGAGCAGGTGCGGGCCTCGCGGTCGGCGCGGCGGGCGGGGCGTTCGCCGCACACCAACTGACGACGCGCCGCGCCCACGGGTCCGCCCAGGGATCCGCCACGGATACGTCAGCCGCCCCGGCGCTGGGCACGGTGGCGGTTCCGTTCCACGGCCAACACCAGGCCGGCATCCTCCAACCCCAGCAGGCCCGGGTCCAGCTCGCCGCCTTCGACCTGGCCGGCAATGCGGGCCGGGACGGGCTGCGCGGCCTGATGCAGAAGTGGTCCGCGACCGCCGCCCTGCTGGCCGCGGGCAAGCCCGCCGGGGAGCACGAGAACCAGATCGCGTCGGATGCCGGTCCCTGCGCGCTCACCGTCACCTTCGGGTTCGGCGCCTCGCTGTTCGACCGGGTCGGCCTCGCCGAGCGGCGTCCGGCCGCGCTCGCACCGCTGCCCGAGTTCCCCGGCGACGCCCTCGACCGCTCGCGCGGTGACGGCGATCTGTGGCTGCAGATCGGCGCCGACGACGCGTTGGTGGCCTTCCACGCGCTGCGCGTCCTCCAGCGGCAGGCCGCCGGCCTCGCCACGCTGCGATGGCAGATGTCCGGCTTCCACCGCACCCCCGGCGCGACCGCGCACCCGATGACCGGCCGCAACCTGATGGGCCAGGTCGACGGGACCAACAACCCCAAGCCGTCCGACCCCGACTTCGCCGCCCGGGTCTTCACCACCGGCCCCGACTGGCCGGCCGGCGGCTCGTACGCCGTGGTCCGCCGCATCCGCATGCTGCTGGACAACTGGGAGAACCTGCCGGTGGACCGCCAGGAGCGGGTGATCGGCCGCCGCAAGTCGGACGGCGCCCCGCTGTCCGGAGGCAGCGAGTCCACACCGGTCGCACTGGACGCCACCAACCAGGACGGCTCGTTCGCCATCGCCCCCGACGCACACATCCGGGTCGCGGCCCCGGCGTCCAACGGCGGCGCCGCCATGCTGCGCCGGGGCTTCTCGTACCACGACGGGCTGCTGCCGGACGGCTCGCTGGACGCCGGGTTGCTGTTCATCGCCTTCCAGTCCGACCCGGCCCGCGGCTTCGTTCCCGTCCAGCGGAAGCTGGCCAAGGGCGACGGGCTGTCCCGCTTCCTGCGGCACGAGGCGAGCGCCCTGTTCGCGGTGCCGCCCGGGGCCGCCGAGGGGGAGTACGTCGGGCAGTTCCTGCTGGAGGGCTGACCGGAAGGCTGACCGGCGGGGCCCCGACCCCTCGGCCCGGCACCGTTGTGCCGTCGGCGGGCGTTCCGCGGGCTGCGGCGACCGTTCCCCGGGACGGCCCTGCGGCTGGCTTCCCACTGTGCGGAACGCCGCCGTGTCGGCCCACCCGAATGACTAAGGTGGCAAGTCGAGCACTTCTCCGCACCACCCGCTCTGCACCACCCGCTCCGCACCACCCGCGCGCACGGAGGCAGCAATGTCCGCGACCCGCTACACCTATCTCGGGCCCGCGGGCACCTTCACCGAGGCGGCGCTGCGCACCCTGCCGGAGGCCGCCACCCGCGAGCTGGTGCCGCTCGCCTCGGTGCCCGCCGCCCTGGACGCCGTCCGGGCGGGAGACGCGGCCGGCGCGTTCGTCCCGGTGGAGAACTCGGTCGAGGGCGCGGTCACCGCGACCAGTGACGAGCTGGCCTCGGGCACACCGCTGATGATCTACCGCGAGGTGCTGCTGCCGATCTCGTTCGCCCTGCTGGTCCGGCCGGGCACCGAGTTGTCGGACGTCAAGACGGTCACCAGTCACCCGGTGGCCCAGCCGCAGGTCCGCCGCTGGATGGCGGCCAACCTGCCGGACGCCCAGTGGGAGTCGGCCGCCTCGAACGCGGACGGCGCGCGGTTGGTCCAGGAGGGCCGGTTCGACGGCGCGTTCGCGGGCGAGTTCGCGGCGCCGCTGTACGGCCTCGACGTCCTCGTCAACGAGATCCACGACGCCGCCAACGCCACCACCCGGTTCGTACTGGTCGGCCGGCCCGGGAGGGTCTCCTCGCCGACCGGCGCCGACAAGACGTCGATGGTGGTCTGGCTGCCGGACGACCACCCGGGTGCGCTGCTGGAACTGCTGCAGGAGTTCGCCGTCCGCGGCATCAACCTGATGCGGATCGAGTCCCGCCCGACCGGTGAGGGCATGGGCAGTTACTGCTTCCTGATCGACTGCGAGGGGCACCTCAGTGAGCGCCGGGTGAGCGAGGCACTGATGGGACTGAAGCGGATCTGCCCGCAGGTGCGCTTCCTCGGCTCGTACCCGCGGGCGGACAAGGGCACCCCAAAGGAGGCCCGGCCCGGCACCTCGGACGCCGAGTTCGCGGCGGCGGCCGACTGGCTGTCCCGCTGCCTGGACGGTCGCGGCGAGGTCTGAACGAGGTCTGAGCCTCCGGCGTCACCGGCGGACGCCGCGCCTCGGGCCCGGGCCCGAGGCCGAGCCCGGCCAGAGCGAGGCCTGAGGGCGAGGGCTTCACGGCTGCGGCGGGTTGTCCCAATGCGACGTGAATACGTCGCTTTCTGTTCAGATCCGTCATTTTTCGACACGCAGGTAAGTTCACCTGCGTGGTGCAGTGGCCCTTCGTGAACGCCGGACCGGGCGGGACGCCGCGGCCGGACGGTCGGGCTCCGTCATCCACAGGCACCGAGTTCCATCCACAGGAGGTGTGGACGGAAAGTTATCCACAGCCCTGGGGATGAGTCGACAAAACGGCATAGCCACAGTCACACCCGTTCAGATCATCAGCTAGCGACACAGGGGTGACTAATCGGACCAGAGTCACCCTTCGGCCGATATGTCACCCGTCCGAGCGAGCGAATTACCTCGGTCCAGAAGGCTCATCGAGGTTTAGAACCTCAATTCCCTGGTTCGACGCCTCCCGCGCTGGATCTTCTTCACAATCCACAGGCGGCGCGGCCGGCCTGTGGAAAACAGCCCGCCAGCCGGTTCCCCACAGCAGTTATCCACAGGTTCGAGCGAGTTATCCCCAGGGCTGGAGCTCACCGTGGCCCCACGGCCGGGCCGGGCCGGTGATCGGCTCGGCGCAGGATGACACACGCCGCGCCCCGGGGCGACGCGTACCCGGCGGCCCGCCGCCCGCCGCCGACCGCCACTGCCCCGCCGCCCGCTGTCACCAGCCGGGCCCCGGCCGGCCCCGACCGCGTCCGGGTGGGACGGCGAGGACGGGGCCCACGGGCGGGAGCCAGAGAGCCGGGGCAGCCGCCGCGGCGCCGGCCGGCGGAGCCGAAACCATTTACTTCTCGGGAGCCTCTCACCGGTAGGCTGACTCCCGTGATTGACCTTCGCCTGCTCCGTGAGGACCCTGACCGAGTGCGCGCCTCGCAGCGCGCCCGTGGCGAGGACGTCGAGCTCGTCGACGCCCTCCTCTCCGCCGATGAACGGCGTCGGTCCTCGGGCAGTCGCTTCGACGAGCTGCGCAACGAGCAGAAGACGCTGGGCAAGCAGGTCCCCAAGGCCCAGGGCGACGAGAAGACCGCCCTGCTCCAGCGGACCAAGGCGCTGGCGGAGGAGGTCAAGGCCGCCGACGCCGAGCAGGCCGCGGCGAAGGAGGAGGCCGAGCGCCTGCTCCGCTCGCTCGCCAACCTGATCGACCCGGCTGCGCCGGTGGGTGGCGAGGAGGACTTCGTCACCCTGGAGGAGATCGGTACCCCGCGCGACTTCGCGGCCGAGGGCTTCGAGCCCAAGGACCACGTCGAGCTGGGCCAGATCCTGGGCGCGATCGACACCGAGCGCGGCGCCAAGGTCGCCGGTGCCCGTTCCTACTACCTGACCGGTGTCGGCGCGCTGCTGGAGCTCGCCCTGGTCAACATGGCGATGGCGCAGGCCGACGCCGCGGGCTTCACCCCGATGATCACCCCGGCGCTGGTCCGCCCGGCGGCCATGGACGGTACCGGCTTCCTCGGCCAGGCCGCGGAGAACGTGTACCACCTCGCCGAGGACGACCGGTACCTGGTCGGCACCAGCGAGGTCCCGCTGGCGGCGTACCACATGGACGAGATCCTGGACGCGGAGAAGCTGCCGCTGCGCTACGCGGGCTTCTCCTCCTGCTTCCGCCGCGAGGCCGGGACGTACGGCAAGGACACCCGCGGCATCATCCGGGTGCACCAGTTCGAGAAGGTGGAGATGTTCGTCTTCACCACGCCCGAGGACGCCGAGGCGGAGCACCGCCGGCTGCTCCAGTGGGAGAAGGACTTCCTCAACGCGCTGGAGCTGCCCTACCGGGTGATCGACGTCGCCTCCGGCGACCTCGGGGCCTCGGCCGCGCGGAAGTTCGACATCGAGGCGTGGATCCCCACCCAGGGCAAGTACCGCGAGGTCACCTCGACCTCCAACACCACCGAGTACCAGGCCCGGCGCCTGTCGATCCGGATGCGCGAGGAGGGCAAGGTCCGCCCGCTGGCCACCCTGAACGGCACCCTCGTCGCCGTGCCGCGGGTGATCGTGGCGCTGCTGGAGAACCACCAGCAGGCGGACGGTTCGGTGGTCCTCCCCGAGGCGCTGCGGCCGTTCCTCGGCGGGCGCACCGTGATCGAGCCCGTCAAGTAGCAGTACCCCGCCGCCGCACCGCCGCTGCGGCTAGGCAACTCCTGCACGGCAACTCCATGGAGACGTACGGAAGATGAGCACGACCGGCCACCGCCCCGACTCCTCTTCCGGACGCTCCGCGGCGAAGGCCCCGGCGGCGCCCTCGTCCGACGGTCCCGGTGGCGACCTGCCGTACCGGCTGGTCGCCACCGACCTGGACGGCACCCTGCTGAACAGTGCCGAGTCGGTCTCCGCGCGCAACCTCGCGGCGCTGGCGGCCGTCACGGCCGCCGGCGCCCGGCACATCATCGTCACCGGCCGGTCGGCGGGGTGGGCGAGGCCGGTCTTCGACGAGATCGGCTACACGGGTCTGGCGGTCTGCGGCCAGGGCGCGCAGGTGTACGACGCGGGGGCGCACAAGCTGCTGACCTCGCTCACCCTGGACCGGCAGCTGGCCGCCCTGGCGCTGGCGAAGATCGAGGCCGAGACCGGTCCGCTCGCGGTGGCCGCCAACCAGGACGGGCTGGACGGCGAGGTGCTGGCCGGTCCGGGCTTCCAGTTGAAGATCGGTTCGGACCTGCCGGTCGCCCGGGTGGCGGCCGACCGGCTGTTCACCGCTCCGATCAGCAAGCTGTACATCCAGCACCCGGAACTCGGTGACGACGCCCTCGCGGAGGCGGCCCACCGGGTGGCCGGTGCGCTGGTCGGGGTGACCATGGCGGGACCCGGGATCGTCGAGGTCCTGCCGCTCGGCCTGACCAAGGCCACCGGGCTGGCGCTCGCCGCCCATCGGCTGGGCGCGAAGGCCGCGCAGACCATCGCGTTCGGTGACATGCCCAACGACATCCCGATGCTGAACTGGGCGGGGTACGGCGTGGCCATGGCCGGCGCGCACGAGCAACTGCGCGCGGTCGCCGACGAGGTGACGGTGGGCAACGACGAGGACGGCGTGGCCGTCGTCCTGGAGCGGGTGTTCGGGCTCGGCTGAGCCGGGCCGGGGACGCGCGCGAACGGCGACGGGCCCCGCACTCCACCGAGTGCGGGGCCCGTCACCGTTCGCGTCAGGGCCGGTGCCCGGCCGCCGGGGCCGGGCCGGGGTCAGCCGAACGAGACGTTGGAGCAGGGGTCGTCGTCCGCGGACCGTGCGTCCTGGGCGACCGAGCTGGGCAACGGACCGGGGGCGGCGGGGGTCCCCGCGCCGGCGGCACCGCCGTTGGCCGAGGCGTAGTCCTTGCCGAGCACCAGGCTGATGCCGGACTTGCTGCTCGCCTCCAGGGTGGCGCCGGGGAAGAGGGAGGCGACCGTCTGGGCGCCGGCCTTCTCGCCGGGGCCGTACTGGACCACGGTGGTGTCGTGGTTCTGCTGGGCCGCGTTGCCGGTGCCGGTGACGGTGAACTTGGAGGTCTTGAGCGTGGCCGACGCCTTGGTGGTGAGGCCCGGGGTGGTGGTGCCGTTGTACACGGCGACCTTGATGCCGGCGCCCTTGACGGTGGCGGGTGCGGCCGTGCCCGGGTCGGCGGCGGGGGTGGGGGCGGCCGGGGAGCTGTCCGCCGGGGCCGCGGTGCCGCCGCTGGCGTCCTGGCCGTCCAGGGTCCGGTCGGCCTTCAGCGCGGCCCAGAGCTGGTTGACGTCCGGGTAGACCAGGGCCACCCGTTCCTTGTCGAACTTCCAGGGCGTCGTCAGGAACTTGATGTTGTGGAGGTCGATGTCCTTCATCGTCAGCGCGAAGCTCATCAGCTTGGCCGCGCTGTTGAGTCCCTCGTCCACCAGCAGCGACTTGGTGGCCGCGTCGGCGAGCGGCAGCAGGGTCGTCGGGTCCATGCCGGCGCCCTTGACCTGCTTGATCAGCGAGGACATGAAGGCCTGCTGACGCTTCATCCGGCCGATGTCGGAGCCGTCGCCGATGCCGTGGCGCAGCCGGACGTAGTCGAGGGCGGCCTGGCCTTCGACCTTCTGCTCGCCCTTGGGGTAGAGCTGCTTGCCCTTGTGGCCGAGGTTGGGGTTGAGGTCGCCTTCGTAGATCGCGTTCGGCAGGCAGACGTTGACGCCGCCGACTGCGCTGGTCATCGCGGCGAACCCGGAGAAGTTGATCACGATGGTGTGGTCGACCCGGATGCCGGTGAGCTTCTCGACGGTGTTCTGGGTGCAGGCGGGGTTTCCCTGGTCGGTGTTGCCGACCGAGAAGGCGCTGTTGAACATGACGCCGCTCTGCTGCTTGGTCCACTTGCCGTTGGGCAGCTTGCAGGGCGGGATGTCGACCAGTGCGTCGCGGGGGAAGGAGACGCCGACGGCGTGCTTGTGGTCGGCGTAGACGTGCAGCAGCATCGTGGTGTCCGACCGGGCACCGCCGTCCTCTCCGCCGCCGAGGTCGCGGTTGGCGCCGTCCCGGGAGTCGGAGCCGATCAGCAGGACGTTGATCGGGGTCCGGCCCTGGGCGTCGGGGGCGGCGGCCGCCGGGCGGTCGGAGCTGAGGGCGTCGTTGCTGAAGAACTGGATGTTGCCGTTGAGCTTGAGGTAGACGGCTCCACCGGCGGCGGCGACCAGGCTGATGGCGCCGACCGCCGTCCAGATGATGATCTTCTTCTTGTTGCGGGGCTTCTTGCGGGCGCGGGCTGCCGCGCGGCCACCGCCGGCCTGGCCGGCGGGCCCGCCGGACCCGCCCGGTCCGCCGTGGCCGGAACCGCCGTTGCCGCCCCGGCCCTGCTGGGCACGGCGGGCCTCGGCGCGGCCGCCCGTCCGGGCGGCTTCGGCCGGGGCCTGATCCGGTCTGCGCCGTCGCTGGCCGACCACCGACGCGCCGCCCGCGGGCGGGGCGTCGTCACGGTGCGGGGCATCGTGACGGTAGTCGCCGCCACCGTGGTCCGGGGCATCGTCGCGCCACCAGTCGGCGTCCTGGCCGGACGCCCCCGCCCTCTGGCCTGCCATACGTACACCCTTCACCGACGGCAGCAACACGGAGCCTCAGCAACGCACCGAGTGCAGTACCGACGCGTAGAACTTCTGCGGAGCATATAAAGGCATCATTGCGGAGTCACGAGCCGGGCCCGGGCTGACCGTTTCGGCCGGAGTCCCGGGCCCCTCCCGGGCGGTCAGCCCTCGAAGAAGTCCGCGAAGACTTCTTCCATCGCCTCACCGAGGACGAAGCCGCCGACCAGCCCGGCCGCGGCGCCCACCGCCGCCGCACCCGCTCCGCTGTGACCACTGTGACCGCTGTGACCGCTGTGACCATGATCACCGTGGCTGCCGTGTCCGCCGTGGCCGTGGCCGTAGCCCTTGGCCACCTGCTGGAGCCAGCCGTCGACGACAGGGGTGAGGTCCTGGTCGGCCGCGGAGTGCTCGAGGCGGTGCTGGTGGATCACGTCGCCGCCGCGCTTGTCGAACTCCAGCACCACCTCGGTGCCGGACTCGTCGGTGACGAAGGTCAGCTCCACCGCGTGGCACAGGTGCGCGTACTGCGGGGCCGCCGCGAACTCGATCTCCTGGTAGAACGGCAGCCGCTGGGCGGTGCCGCGGATGTGCCCGGCCTCCAGGTCGGCGCTGCGCAGCCGGAACCCGAGCCCGGTGAAGGCGTCCAGGACGCGCTGCTGCAGCGGCAGCGGAGCGACGCCGAGCGGGTCCGCGTCACCCTTGTCGCGCGCGCCGCTGATCTCGACCTCGGTCCGTACGCCGACCGCCATCCCGGGCAGCTGCCAGCCGGCGAAGCTGGTCAGCGGGGTCTCGTGGGGCACCGGGACACTGAACGGGATCGACCGCTGCTCGCCCGGGGCCAGCCGGAACGGTGCGCTGACGCCGTACCGGGCGAACGGGGACAGGCCCGTGCTCTCACCCTCGTCGTGCTCGATCTCGACCTGGGCGACCAGGGTCAGGGTGATCCCGGTGATCTCGGCGTCCTGCGTCCCGCCGACCAGGTTGACCTGCCCCTGGATCAGGCCGCCGGGCTGGACGACCGGCGTGGACAGGACGGTGTCGACGGTGGGGCCGCCGACGCCGAGCGCACCCAGCAGCTTCTTGAACACCATGAGGCCTGACTCCAGTGAGGGGCGGAAAATCGGTACACGGGTGATCGGAGAAACGCAGCCCGCGCCGGGGCGGTTCCCGTGGCCCGCCTCACTCCGTTCAACGTGCCGGGGAGGACTCCATGTTCGGTACCGGGGTCCGGTGCCCCCGGCACCGGGTCCCATCTGGTCGGCGCGAGCGACAACGGCGACACGCCCAGCCAGTTGTAGGATGACCGGGCAAGCACTTGTAGGATGACCTCCGGAAGCCCCCGCCGAGCCCCCGGCCCCGGTCCGCACGCCCGTGGCCCGGCCGGCCCGTTCGGCCCGACCCGACCAGGAAGGACGTGTCCCGTGACCGGTACCCAGGACGGCCTGCAGGCCGCCGGACGCCGTTCCCTGGTGGACGCGGCGATCGAGCAGCTGCGGGAGCAGCTGAGCGCGGGAACCTGGCCGGTCGGGACGAAGATCCCCAGCGAGCACGAGTTGGCCGAGCGTCTGCAGGTCGGCCGCAACACCGTGCGGGAGGCGATCCGGGTACTGGTCCACGCCGGGATGCTGGTCTCCCGGCAGGGTGAGGGCACGTTCGTGCGCAGCACCAGCGACCCGGCGGCCGTCCTGCGGGGCGTGCAGCGGTCGGGTGTGCGGGACGTGCTGGAGGTCCGGGCCGCGCTCGAGGCCGAGGCGGCCAGGCTGGCCGCCGTCCGCCACACCCCCGAGGACATCGCCCGGATGCGGGCCGCGCTGGCTCGCGAGGCCGAGGTGCTCGCGGCGCATCCCGAGCGGACCGGCCGCGAGGCGACCGTCGAGCACGACCTGGAGTTCCACACCGCCGTGGTCGACGCCGCGCACAACCCTGCGCTGGGTGAGGTCTACCGGTACTTCGGTGCGTCGGTGCGGGAGTCGATGCGGGCGGCGTTCGGGGACCACGAGATGCCCGAGGTGGTGATCGCGACGCATGCGGCGCTGGTCGACGCCATCGAGAGCGGCGATCCCGACCGCGCCGAGACGGCCTGTCGCGAGCTGCTCGCGGAGCCGACGGCCGCCGTGGAGCAGCTGCTCGCCGCCATCGCCGCCCGGAAGTAGGGGCGCGGCGCCGCCCGGCCCGCCGGAGCGCGACCGTACGGACGAAGACCGTAACGGCCCCCGGACTCCTGTCGCCGCGCTGCCCGCCACCGCGCCCGGTGCCATCACCGCCGTCGGCGCACTCCGCCCGCCACTGACTCGCCCGTTCCAGAGAGAGCACCACCTGATGTCGGTCACCCGCACCCAGCAGCCGGTTGCCACCACTTCCCTCCGTACTCGCACGAAGCTCGCGCACCCCGCGCTGTTCCTGACCGGCATCGTGCTGGTCGCGTTGAACATGCGGGCCTGTCTGGCGGCGGTCGCGCCGGTGCTCGCGGAGATCCAGCAGACCTTCCACCTGTCGGCGACCGCGAGCGGTCTGATCACGACGGTGCCGGCGCTGTTCCAGGGGGTCGGCGCGCCGCTGACTCCCCGGCTGACCCGGCGGTTCGGTACCGAGCGGGTGGTGCTGGGGGCGGTGCTCACGCTGGGCGCGGGGGTGCTGGTGCGGGTCCTGCCGTCGGCGGTCGCGCTGTACCTCGGGTGCGTGGTGATCGGGGTGGCCATCGCGGTGCTGAACGTCTCGATGCCGGGCCTGGTGAAGCGGGAGTTCCCCGACCGGGCGGCGGCGGCGACCGGCCTGTACTCGACGGCGACGCTGGTGGGCGCCACGCTGGCGGCTGCCTCGTCGGTGCCGCTGGAGAAGGCGCTGGGCGGCGGGTGGCAGGCCTCGCTCGGCGCGTGGTCGCTGCTGGCGGTGGTGGCGGCGCTGGCCTGGCTGCCGCAGTTGCTGCGGTCCCGCCAGGCTGCTGGCGCCGTGCGGCCCGCGGGCACGGTACGGCCTGCGGATGCGGCCGGTGGGGTGCCGGTCGCGGGTCCGGTCGCCGGTCCGGCGGCGGCTTCGGGGGCGGGGCAGCCCGCCGCCGGGACCGGGAGTGTCTGGCGGTCCGGGCTGGCCTGGCAGATCAGCGCCTTCATGGGTATCTCGTCGCTGCTGGTCTACGTCCTGGTGGCGTGGCTGCCGACGATCCTGGCCGACCACGGGATGGACCGCGGCGAGGCGGGTCTGGTCTTCGCGTTCAGCAACCTGCTGCAGGTGGCGGGGGCGTTCCTGGTGCCGCTGCTGGCGGGCCGGATGACCCGTCAGCGTGGGCTGGCGGTGGCGATGGCCGGGTTGAACGCGGCCGGTATCGCGTTGCTGCTGCTGACCCCGGTGTCCGGGGCGTGGGCCGCGGCGGCGGTGCTGGGTGTGGCGCAGGGCGGTTCGTTCGGCCTGGCGCTGGCGTTCATCGTGCTGCGGACCGGTACCCCGGCGGGTGCCGCCCGGCTGGGCGGGATGAGCCAGGCGGTCGGGTACCTGGTGGCGGCGTCGGGCCCGGTCGGTGCGGGTGCGCTGCACCAGGTGACGGGGGGCTGGACGGTACCGCTGGTCCTGATGCTGGTCCTGGCCGGGGCCGCGGCCGTGGCGGGCTGGGGCGCGGGCCGCAACCGTACGGTCTGACGGGCCTGCCCGGGGCCCGGCCGCCGCGCGCGGCCGCCGCGCGCGGGTGCGCGGCGGCCGGGCGGGTGTCACTCCTCCGAGACGAGGGTGAGGCCGGCCAGTTTGACCGAGGCGGCCACGGTGGCGGCCACGGCCACGCCGATGAGCAGGGGCACGGCGGTGCCGAGCGCCACGTCCGAGTTGATCATGCCGTCCGAGGCGACCGACCGGGCGACCGACAGGCCCCACTGCTGGACGCTCAGCGTGCGGGCTCCGTCGACGTAGTTGCCGACCAGGCTCTCCCAGACCAGTGCGTAGGCCAGTCCGGCCACCACGGCGTGCCGGGTGGCCACGCCGAGCAGCAGGAAGAGCGCGCTGTAGACGGCTCCGGAGACGAGTGCGCCGACGGCGTAGCCGACCGCGAGTCCGTCGCCGGGCCCGTAGACGATCAGGCCGGCCAGCAGGGTCGGGAGGGCGGCGAAGGCCCAGGTGGTCGCGATGGCGACGGCCAGCTTGGTGGTGATGATCTGCCAGCGGGGCAGCGGCTTGGAGAGCAGGTAGACGATCGAGCCGTCGTCGATCTCGGTCGCGATCACACCCGTGCCGACCACCAGGCCGAGGATCGGCACCAGGGTGCCGAGCGAGAGCTGGCCGAGGATGCTGGCGGCCAGGTCGTGCTTGTCCTGGCCGGAGCCGCGGGCGAGCAGGGAGATCACCAGCAGCACGGCGGGGACCACCAGCAGCAGGATGCCGCGGCGGCGGCCGAGCAGGCCGCGCACGGTCAGCCTGGCGACGGTCGGGTTCACGATGGGTTCCAGCCCTTCTGGCGGCGTTCTGGCGGTCTCACGAGCGGGAGGCCGCCGGGGGTGGGCCCGCCGCGGGCCGGGGGTCACTAGGAGCCCGCGGTCCGCGACCGGCCGGGGGTCACGTGGAGACGAGGTAGGAGAAGACGCTCTCCAGCGACTCGTCCGCCGGGGAGACGGTGTACAGCCGGATGCCGGCCTGCTGGGCGACCTTGGGCAGAAGAGTGGTGAAGCCCTGGAAGTTGACCGCCTGGATGCGCAGCGCCTTCTCCTGGCCGTCGAGTTCGATGCCGGCGGTGGAGCCGTCGGCGATCAGGGCGGCGGCCAGCTTGCGGTCGTCGCTGGAGCGGACCAGGTAGCGGTGCGGGCGGTCGGTCATCAGGCGGCGGATCTTGCGGAAGTCGCCGGAGGCCGCGTGCCGGCCGGCCACCACGACCTCGATGTGGCGGGCGAGCTGTTCGACCTCCTCCAGGATGTGCGAGGAGAAGAGCACGGTGCGGCCGTCGGCGCCGAAGCGGCGCAGGAGTTCCATCAGCTGGAGCCGCTGGCGCGGGTCCATGCCGTTGAACGGCTCGTCGAGCAGCAGCACGTCCGGGTCGTGGACCAGGGCGGAAGCCATCTTGACGCGCTGCTTCATGCCCTTGGAGTAGGTACCGGCCTTGCGGTCCTGGGCGTACTCCATCTCGACCAGGGCGAGGGCCCGGCGGGCGGCCGCGCCCGGGTCGGTGAGGCCGTGCAGTTCGGCGTTGGCGAGGACGAACTCCCAGCCGGTCAGGTAGTCGTACATCGACTCGCGCTCGGGGACCAGCCCGATCTGCCGGTAGACCTGCTGGTTGCGCCAGATCGGTGCGCCGTCCAGGGTCACCTCACCGGCGGAGGGGCCGAGGAAGCCGCTCATCATGTGGATGAGGGTCGACTTCCCGGCGCCGTTCGGGCCGAGCAGTCCGGTGACACCCGGGCCGATCCGCATGCTGATGTCGTTGACGGCGACCACGTTGCCGAACCAGCGGGAGACCTTGTCGATCGTGATGACAGCCATGACGTCCCCTCAGATCTTCCGGTAGCGGCGGAGCAGGGACACGTAGCACAGCACCGCGATGGTGACGATCTCGACCCCGAAGACCACGGCCGCGAAGGTGCTCGGGGCGTGGATGACCGCGCCGTCGCCGCCGAGGCCGAAGGTCCGGTTGACGACGCTCTCGACCAGCATCTGCGGGGACAGCAGGGCGACCCAGTTGGCGGAGTCCCGGCCCTCGAAGCCGCCGTTGATGCCGAACGCGATGGTGGCCAGGATGTTGCTGACCACCAGCACGCCCATGATGGCCGCGACGCCGAAGCCGCGACGCGGGGTGGCGGCCGCGATCAGCAGGGCGATGGCGGCGAACAGCACCGCGTAGAGCACCGCCGCGACGAGGGCGTAGAGGAAGTGCTCGGTGTTGGTGCCGAAGGGGAGCTTGCCGAGGACGGCCCCGATGTAGAGCACCAGCAGCGGCGTCACCATCAGGATCAGCATCGCGGCGGTCATCGCGGCGAACTTGGCGCGGACGTAGTCGCCCCGGGTGATCGGCCGGGAGAAGTACAGCGGCACGGTGTTGTGGCGCAGGTCCCGGGACATCAGGACGGGCGCCTGGGCGGCCAGGAAGATGGTGATCAGCAGGCCGAAGGTGGAGAGGAAGGCGGTGTAGTCCATCAGCAGCTTCTGCTGCTTCGCGATCAGCGTGGCGGTGACGATCATGAGCGCGATGGCGCCCAGCCCGCCGAGGATCAGCATCGGCAGCACCTTGGACTTGCCGGAGCGGCCGAGCCCGTACGCGCCGCGCAGACTCTGCACGAACAGCGAGCGGGTGGCGTACGAGCGGCCCAGCCGCGGGCCCTGGTAGCCGCGGTAGCCGATGTTGTGGATGACGCCGCTGTCGGGCGCGGTCCTGGGCTCAGGAGGCAACGACATCGGGAGCACCTCCTGCCTGCGGGTCTGCGGTCTGCGGGTCCACGGTCTGCGGGTCGGCCCCGGGGGCCGGGTCGGCCGGGTCGGCCGGGGTGGCCGGGTCGGCTTGGGCCCCGGGTGCGGCGGCGGTGAAGATCTCGGCGACCCGGTGGCGGCGCTGCTCCAGGCGGATCAGCCCGAGTCCCAGACCGGCCACGGTGTCGCGGATGGTGTCGTACGTGTCCTCGCCGGCCATCTCGACCAGCAGGATCCGGGAGCCGTCCGGCCGGACGGTGAGCCCGGCGGCCGCGAGGCGCTCGCGGACCGCGCGGTCCGCGTCCAGGGACTGGTCGTCGGGGTGATCGGTGACCTCGACCGCGAGCAGCTGGGTCGCCTCGGTGAAGGAAGCGGTGGAGGAGGAACGCAGCAGTCGGCCGCCGTCGATCACCACCAGGTGGTCGCAGGTGCGTTCGAGTTCGCCGAGGAGGTGGGTGGTGACCAGGACCGAGATGCCGAAGTCGGAGTGGACCCGGCGGATCAGGGCCAGCATGTCGTCGCGGCCGACCGGGTCGAGGCCGTTGGTCGGCTCGTCGAGCAGCACCAACTGCGGGTCGTGGACGAGCGCCTGGGCCAGCTTCACCCGCTGCTTCATGCCGGTCGAGTAGCCGCCCATCGGGCGGTACCGCTCCTCGTAGAGGCCGACGTGACGCAGGGTGTCGGCGGTCCGTTCGCGGGCGGCGGCGGCCGGCAGGCCGGCCATCCGGGCCATGTGGACCACGAACTCCGTCGCCGACACGTCGGGCGGCAGGCAGTCGTGCTCGGGCATGTAGCCGACCCGTTCGCGGATCGCCGGGCCCTCGGTGGCGATGTCCAGGCCGAGGACCTGGCCGGTGCCGGAGGTGGCCGGGGAGAGCCCGAGCAGGATCTTGATGAGTGTGGACTTGCCCGCGCCGTTCGAACCGACCAGACCGACCACTCCGGGCTGCACCTCCACGGTGAGCTGATCGAGAGCGGTGACCCGGGGGAACCTCTTGGTGAGGCCGTCCGTCTTGATGACAGTGGACACATCGACCAACGTAGTGGCCGGCCGGTGCGCCGGGCATGAGCTGGGATGCTGAGCGCTCGGTCGTCCTGCGGTATGACACGGCCGGGCCTGCCCCTAAGGGGCGGAGGCCCGGCCGTCTGCGTGCCGGCTACCGTGCCTGCGACCGCGTCGGGTCACCTGCGGGCAGCGCCGTCCGCGCACGGTCGTCGGCGTGGCTGCGGCCGCGCGCCGGCCGGGGCCGGCAGGTCAGGCCAGCAGGTCGGCCTGGAGGACGGTCACCTGCCGGAACGCCTGCTCCTGGACGCCCTTGGGGTTGGTCATGACGATCCGGGCGACCACGTCGCCGGCCGCGATGTCGGCCGCCTCGGCGACCGGCCGGCCGTCCGCCTTCTCATCGGCCGCGCGGGCCTGCGAGGCGACCGTCGGCATCGACTGGAAGACCAGGCCGGAACGCTTGAGCGGAGCGGCGTCCTTGGGCTCCGACTTGGTCCCGGCGCGCTCGTAGAAGCGGTTGGCCTCGGTGTTGGAACCGAAGCGCAGCAGCCAGATCTCGGTACGGGTGCCGTCGGGTCCGGTCCACACCCGCTTGGTGGCGGCCAGGCAGGCGCTCTCCAGGAGGGACGCGGTGATCTTCGGGGCGTTCTTGTCGGTGGCCGCGAAGTCGTTGCAGTCGGACCAGGCCGCGGCCGGTACGGCTGCGGCGGTGGTCGGGCTCGCGGTGGCGGACGGGCCGTCACCAGGGGTGCCCGGCGCGCCCGGGGAGGCCGGAGCCGCCGAGGCCGCCGGGCTCGGGGCGGCGGCGGTCGGGCTGCCGCTCGCCGCGGCGCCGGCCGAGGCCGTGGCGGGCTGTTCGAGGGTGGCGCCGGCCGGGGCGGGCAGCAGCAGCTGCCGCAGGTCCGCGTAGTGCCGGTGCAGGCCCGCCTTGGCGGGCTCGGCCTTGCCGGAGGGCAGCGGCGGCAGGGTGAGCTGCGGGAATGCGTACCGGCCGTCGTTGGGCGTGCGCAGGCCCGGCAGGCTGGTCCGGTCGGGGGTGGTGACCGCGACGGCCGCGGCGGTGGCGGTGAGCACCGCGATCACGGCCGCGCCGCCCCAGCGCAGCATGGCCGTGCGGCGCGGCCGGCGGGCCTGTTCGGCCTGGAGGGCCTCCGCCGACAGCGACCAGGCGTCCAGGGTCGGCTCACCGATCGGCGGCGGCCCCCACGGCTGCTCGGGGGCCGGGGTGTGCGGGGGAACCGCGTCCGCGTCCGCGGCCGGTTCGGCCGGTTCGGCCGGTGCGTGGGCGTCCTGGGGAGTCTGGGCCCCGGCGGTGGCGGGCTGCTGCTCGGCCTTGCGGAACTGCTCGGGCAGCGGGGTGGCCTCGGTGCTCTGCGGCTGCCCGGGCTCGGGTGCGGTGGTGTCGGTCATACGGACGCTCCTGGGCGGGCCAGCCGGTCGAGCTGCTGGGTGAAGATGGTGACGACCTTGTCCTTGGGCAGCGGGGCGACGCCCTCGACCCGCACCACCACGCGGAGGTCGCCCTCGGCCGCGGAGCAGGACAGGGAGTCCACCAGGGAGCCCGGCGGCAGGTGCGGGAGGTAGCAGTGCGCCTCGGCGTGGCCCGGGATGTCCGGACCGATCCGGAACAGGCCCGAGTCCGAACCCAGCGCCTGCTCCCAGGCGTTGTCCGCCTGGACGGCCTCCTGGTGGTACTGCAGCAGCCAGACCGTGATCACCGTGCCGGAGTCGCCGGACACCAGGGTGCGGACGCCGGCGCCCTTGAGCGGGGTGTCCTGCCAGACCTTGCGGACCAGGTCCTGGAGCTTGGGCGGCAGTGCGCGGACGTCGTCCTCGACCCACGCCTTGCGCTGGTCCTCGGTCAGTTCGGTGTCGTTGCCGTAGGCGCCGGAGTCGGGTCCGAGCCGGTAGCCGGCGGGCACCGGCAGCAGCAGGTCGCGCATCGAACCGAAGTGGCTGCCGTTGGACTTGGCGCCGAAGGAGGGGCTCGGTGCGGCGGACGGGCTCGCGGTAGCGGCGGCCGCCACCGGGGTGGTGTCGCTCTCGCCGTACCCGGCCTTGAGGATGCCGAGGCCGAGGCCGACACCGACGAGCGCGGCAGCCACCACGGCGGCACCGGCGCGGACGGCGAAGGGGGCGCGCGGTGCGGTCCGGGGCGCGGACGGCCAGGCGGGCGCGGGGGCATCCGCCTGAGCGCCGGTCAGGGCGTCGGCCGAGGCACCGGCCGGGACGTCGTCGGCCGGGACGCCGGCCGAAGCAGCGGCCGGGCTCTCGGTCGGGCTCTCGGTCGGACCGGGTGCCGGGAGCGCGGGGGCGGCCTCGACGACGGTGGGCTCGACGGCGGTGGGCGACGGCTCGGCCGTACCCGGGTTCACTGCGGACTCACTCATACCAGCCGCTCCCACTGCAGCTTGGCGAGGGCCTTGAGCTCATCGCCGTTGACCTGGGTCGGGGAGTAGACGGTGATCACCATCGCGACGGTGCCGCGCCGGGCGACCGCCTCCCCGTAGTAGTACTTCTCGGTGCTCTCGGCGTACGTGAGCTGCTTGTCGGACGCGCTGTAGTACCCGTTGATGGTGCCGCCGTCCAGGGGCTGCCCGTCCGCCGCCTCGTTGATGTCGGCGACCGCCGACTGGCTGGAGTCGTCGTCGTACTGGATGAGTTCGACCAGGTACTTGGTCTCGCCCTTCCGCCAGGCCAGGAAGGCGTCCCGGCGGAAGCCCGCCTGGAGCATCGAGCGGAAGCGGCGGTCGGCGCCGCCGTAGGAGAGCGCCTTCTCGCCGATCGACATCCAGCCGGAGTCGTCGCCGTAGCCGAAGTCGTCCCACTGCTCGGCGCCGTCCGGCTTGCTGATCAGCAGCTTGCGCAGGTCGCCGTCGACCACCAGCGGCTTGGGCCGGGCCGCCGCTGCGGCCTGCTCGTCCAGCGTGGTGGCGGGGTAGTGCGGGGCGCCGACCTGCAGCGGCGGCAGGGGCGTCGGGGCGCGGCCGGCCTGGATGGCGTAGCCGCCGACGGCGCCGAGCAGCGGGCCGATCAGCAGGGCGGCCACCATCAGGCGCGCGGTGCTGATCCGGCGCGCGGGCGCGGCGGACCCGGTCTCGGCACCGGTCCCGGCATCGGCATCGGCCTCGGCCTCGGCCTCGGTCCCGGCCTGGGTTCCCGGCTCGGTTCCGGCCTCGACGACGTCGGTGACGGTGATGGTGGCCCCGGCGGGGGCGGGCTGCGCGTCGGCGGGCGCCGGCGGGCCGGGCGGCGCCGCCGGTGCCTCGGGAGCCGGTGCCGGCTCCGGGGTTTCGGTGGTCACTGGGTGCTCCTGGGCAGATGAGGTCGCGTCAGGTACGGGGTCCGGCTGCTCGGCCGGTCGCGGCTCAGCCACCGGAGCCCAGCCGTTCGCGCTGACGCTTCATCGCGTCCGCCAGCAGGGCCTTGTCCGGGGTGCCCTTCACGTAGACGGAGACCTGGTACTCGATGTCGCCGATGGAGGAGACGCCGACCAGCTTTCCGGTCCAGGCCTCCTGCTCGGGCTTCATCAGCACACCCTTGGCGTTGCTGTCGCCGTCGACGTCGAAGGAGTCGCCGGAGTCGAAGGTCATGCCCTTCGCGAACTCCCTGGCCATGCTGCTGTTCTTGAAGCGCAGCATCCGGACCAGCACCTCCTGCTTGCCGTCTGCGGTGCGGTAACGCCGTTCGGCCGCGTCGTCCTGGTAGCCGTAGGACTTGAGGATCTCCGGCATCTCGTCGGCGTTGCCGAACTCCTCGCACAGTTCCTTGGTGCTCAGCTGGATGCCGTCCGCCGAGCCGTACGACTCGGCGCCGTCGGGCATCGGGACCAGGAAGAACCGCAGGTCGCCGCCGTGGCGGTCGCCGTTGACGGTGCCGTGCAGGGTGCTGCTGGGCTTCGGCGGGGGCGGCGGGGTGCTCGCCGACGGGGTGGGGGACGGGGTCGGGCTCGGCGACGGGGTCGCGGAGGCGGACGCAGCGGGCGCGGCGGCGGGGGCGGCCGCGGCGGCGCGGGGCTTGCCGTCCGGCTTGCCGACGGCGACCGTCACCACGGTGCTGGCGGCGGTGACGGCCAGCAGGCCGACCACCGCGAGGGTCACGCGGGCGGCCCGGCCCGGGGCACGGGGTTCCTGCTCCGGCGTCAGCACCAGGCCGGGCGCTGGGACGGGCACGGGGGCCGGGTACGGGACCTCGGGGGCGGGCTGCGACGTCGGCGCGGCCTCGGGCGCCGGCGCGGCCTCGGGCTCGGGCGCGGGCTCGAGCGCCGTCACCGGGCTCTCGCTGGCAGCCGATTCGGCCTCAGGGCTGTCTTCGGGCACGGTCAAGGGACTCCCCCCAGGCAGAACGGTCTGTTCCGCGTTCGGACCGCGGCCCCTCGGGGCCTCCCCCGGTGCTCCCGTGCAGCCGACCGACACGCGTGTCAGCTGGAATTATGAGAGTCCGCTGACCGGTGCAACAACCGCATTCCCAGCGAAAGTCGGCCCAATGGGCCATCAATCGGACACGTCGTGATCGAACCGCAATCGGGTGGCCACGTGGTGGCCACCCGACTGCGCCGGGGCGCCGCCCCTGAGGGGTTCAGGCGCAGGTCAACCCAGCTGGGCCAGGCCCTCGGTGGCGATCCGTTCGAAGACCGCGAGGTCGTTGGCGAAGATCGAGTCGGGTACCGGCCAGTGGACCACCAGCTCGGTGATGCCCATCTCCTGGTAGGTGCCGGCCCAGTCGACGAAGGCGTCCAGCGAGGCCAGCGGCCGCTCCGCGGTCGACCCCTGGAGCAGGACCTTCTCGAGCTCCGCGACGTCCCGGCCGCGCTCCTCGCAGGCGGCGGCGAGCTTGGCCAGCTGTCCGGCGATCACGGCGGGTGCCTGGTCCACCGGGACGTCCGCCGGGCCGCGCGGGTCACCGTAGGTCACCCAGCCCTGGCCGTACTGGGCGGCGAGCTTGAGCCCGCGCGGGCCGGTGGCGGCGACGTAGAACGGCACCCGCGGCCGCTGCACGCAGCCGGGGATGTTCCGGGCCTCGACGGCCGAGTAGTAGCGGCCCTCGGAGGTGGTCGAGTCCTCGGTCAGCAGCTGGTCCAGCAGCGGCAGGAACTCCCCGAACCGGTCCGCCCGCTCCTTCGGCGACCAGGCCTCCTGGCCCATCGCGGTCGCGTCGAAGCCGACGCCGCCGACGCCGATGCCGACCGTCAGCCGGCCGTCCGAGATGTCGTCGACGGTCAGCAGTTCCTTGGCCAGGGTGACCGGGTGGCGGAAGTTCGGCGAGGTCACCAGGGTGCCGAGGCGGATCCGCTCGGTGGCGGTCGCGGCAGCGGTCAGGGTGGGCACCGCCCCGAACCACGGCTCTTCCCGGAACGACCGCCACGAGAGGTGGTCGTAGGTGTACGCGGCGTGGAAGCCGAGGTCCTCGGCCCGCCGCCAGATCTTCTGTCCCTCGCCCCACCGGTGGATGGGGAGGATCACGGTGCTCAGTCGCATGCTGCCGACCCTACGTGCATCGAGATCAGGGGTGTGGTCGATGACTCCGGAGCCGACCACCGACAGCCTCACACATCATGTACTACATTTTCGGTATGAGTACACCTCGACCTGGCAAGACTCGAGTCACCAGCGTCTCCCTGCGAGCCGAGACCCTGGAGGCGATTCGCGCGCGGGCCGGCAAGCAGGGCATCTCCTCGTACATCGAGGAGGCTGTGCAGCGACAGCTCCAGCGCGAAGCCATCGACGAGTACATCAAGGAGGCCGAAGCCGAGCACGGGCCGGTGGATCCGGCCGACGCGGCGGCCAAGGCCGAACGCATCCGCTCACACCATGCTGCTCACCGCGGAGACTCCGCTCCGACGGACGCCGCGTGAGCGGCACCCTCGTTCTCGACAGCGAGGCCCTGTCGAAGCTCTCCCGGCGGCATCGTGACATGACGGTGTGGCTCGACGTCACCCGCACGCTGGATCTTCTGGTGGTGACGAGTGCGGCCACACTGGTGGAGGCGCGTGACCCCAAGGTGCCGCAGGCGGCATTCGACCACGCCGTCTCCCTCACCAAGGTGCGCCCCATCACGGAGGACATCGCGCGAGCGGCAGGCAAGCTACTGGCAGCCGAGGGGCTTCACGGCCATAAGTACGCCACCGACGCCATACTCGCAGCCACCGCGCACGCGGAGCACGGCGACGTGACTGTTGTGACCAGCGATGTCGATGGTCTGCGCCGCCTGTGCCACGGCCGCATCGCCGTCGAGCCGATCTGACCCGCGACGGAGCGTCCTCGCAGGTCGGACCGCGATGGGCGAACGAGGCTCCACCGAGTGGAGCCGGTCACCGATTGGGCCGCCAGGCCTCGGCCGAGCAGTTGAAACGGGCGGGCCTGCACGACCGGAAGCATGTGACCGTGACCGAGATGGCACCGCGGCAGGCAGGGCCGGTGGCCGTACTCACCTCGGATGTCGACGACTTGGCCAGGCTCTGCGGACCTCGCGTACGGCTCATCGCGATCTGAGTCCGAGCAGGATCGCGGCTCTCAGCCGTCCGGCTCCGAGTCGGTGCGGACGAGCCAGATGCTGTCCTCCTCGGTCGTGACGCCACAGGCCGTGCGACCGTCGCAGGACATCGTCACGAATTCCGGCTGCCCGGGCCCGTCGGTCAGTGTCGCCGCGAGGCGGGCGTCGTCCTGCCGGCGGACCCGGGCCCAGCCGAGGCCCCCGAGGCCGCGGGCGCCGACATGGATGAGGAAGGTGCCGTCCGGGCCGATCAGGCCGTGCCGGCGGGCGAGTTCGCGCCAACGCGTGTCGACCTGCTCGGCCCAGTCCGGCCGCGCGGTCGGAACGCTGACGTCGGGCTCGACCAGGAACCCCGCGACGCCTTGCCACACCTTCTGCGGACTCGGCCGGATCTCCTGGTCGGTGTCGGGCAGGACGGTGAGACCACTGCTCTCCAGCAGGAGCCTGCGTCGCTCGAGGAGGTTCACCGGTCTCTCCGGCACTTGTGCGGGTGCCTCGATGACGAGGGTGGGCCGGTCGTCACACCTGGTCGAGGGAGGAGCGGAGTTCGGCGTCGGTGATGGTCCCGGTGAGCCAGGACCAGAGGACCCTCGCGGCCCGCCGGTCGAGGCCGAGGCCTTGCTTGGCCGCGCGCAGGAACAGGCCGTCCGCGGTGGTGGCGTAGCGCCCCGAGGCCCGTAGGCGCAGGCAGGCGTCGGCCGGCCCGAGGCCGGTGGACACCAGCCGGGAGAGTTCGGCCACGTCGTCGTCGAAGCGCGACTGCCGGCGGATGCGGACGCCGTACGCGGCCTCGAACTCCTCGCAGAAGCTCCGGGCCGCGTACGACGGGCTGTTGCGCAGCCACCACTGGTCGATCGGGTAGGACGGGAACGAGTCGTCGGTCAGCACCTGCCGGACCGCCGGGTCGATCCGGCCGATCGCGTCCCGCAGGCCGCCCGCCTCCGGGCCGGCCAGCCGGGGGAGGACGTCGGAGAGGACCGTTCGCAGGGACAGGTCGTTGAGGTAGTCGTCGAGGTCCCAGGGGAACCCGGCCTCGCAGTCGGTGGCGAACCGCTGCCACCGGTCCAGTGCCTCCCGAGGGGTGATCCCGGTGCGCCACCCCTTGGCGGTGAACGCCTGCGAGAACTCCCGTTCGAAGTCGGCTCCCACTAGCGCTTGCTCTCCTTGTCCATGTACTCGATCGGGTCGTCCGGCCGGAAGAAGTTCGTGATCTTGCCATTCTGCCCGAACACCAGCCGGCCCGTGGGCGTGTGCAGTCGCAGGACCGCGCCGTCGCTCGCGCGGTCCACCTCCCGGATGTCGGGGGCCAGGGGGCGGTTCATCAGGTGCTCCGCGTCCTGCTCGTACCGGCCGAAGCCGTCGTCGTCCTTGTCCCGGTCCTGGTACTCGGGCATGTCGGCCTTCTCGCCGGGACGCTTCCCCTGCCCCAGGACGTGCTTGTCGTACTTGGCGTCGATGTTGTTGTGGTCCCACCGCATCGGCGGCCGCGGCGGGTGCGGGGAGAGGCCGAGCGGATCGGACCAGGTGTGCGGGTTGTGGACGTAGGTGTCCGGGTTGGGCGCGGGGGTGAGCCCGAGCGGGTCCGGCGAGGTGTAGCGGGCGGTCTCCGGGTCGTAGTACCTGTGCAGGTTGTAGTGGAGCCGCGTCTCGGGGTCGAAGTACTGGCCGGGGAAGCGCAGGGGCGTGTACGCGGCGCTGTCGCTCGGCCAGGTGGTGGTCCCCCACAGGGTCGTGGTGGTGCGCCAGGCGAGGGTCTCGGTGGCCGGGTCGACGAGTTCGGTGGGGGTCCCGACGAGGTCGGTGACGATGGCGAAGAACCGGCGGTCGATCCGGTCCTGCGCGGATCCGGCGGACTCGTGGGTGGTGATGGTCTCGGTCTGGGCCAGCGGACGCCAGCCCTGGTGGTCCCAGCTGAGCGTGTAGGGACCCGGCAGGTACGGGGCGTGCGTGGTCTGCTCGGCGAGGTGCGAGCCGTCCCAGGTGAACTCGACGCGTTCCTCGACCGCCGAGCCGTCGGGTGCGAGCCGTTCCTTCGAGGTGCGGCGCCCGAGCGGGTCGTAGCGGTAGCGCCAGGAGGTGCCGTCCGGGGTGACGACGCCGGTCAGCCGGTCCTCGGCGTCCCAGGTGTAGCGCCAGGTGTCGGGCTTCCTGGACAGCCGGGTCCGCTGCCGCAGGACCGTGCGACCGCGGTCGTCGTACTCGTACCGGATCCGGCCGGCGGACACGAGCTGGGTGCCCTGGTAGGTGCGGGCGCCGAGTGCGGCGCTCGCCGGCTCGGCGGCGGGCCACTGGGCGTCGACGAGGTTGCCGGTCGGGTCGTAGGCGTAGCTCTCCGTCCAGTTCTCGGCCCGGACGGCGGTGACCCGGCCGATCGCGTCCAGCTCGAAGCTCCGCCCGCCGCCGACCTGGGCGGTGACGCCGATGAGGTGGCCGTCGGCGCGGTAGCGGTAGTCGCGCTGTTGCAGGGTGGCGGAGCGGCTGCGGAGGGTCTGGCCGGTGAGCCGGTGCCGGCCGTCCCAGGCGCTGCTGAGGGTGAGCGTGCCGTCGACGGTCCGTTCGCACTCGCGTCCGGCCGCGTCGTAGGAGAAGTCGAACGTGCCGCCGGACGTGGTGAGTTCGGTCGGCCGGCCGTCGGGGTCGTAGGTCCAGTCGCTGGTGTGCCCGGCGGGTGTGATGCGGCGGGTCCGGCGGCCGAGGACGTCGCGGTGGTGGACGAGGGTGCGTCCGTTGACGGTCTCGGTCAGCAGATTGCCGAGTGCGTCGACGGTCCGGGTGATCCGGGTGTCCGGATCCGCGGCGCCGGTCAGGCAGCCGGCGGCGTCGTACCGGTACGTGGTGACACGGCCGTCGGCCTCCTTGGCCACGACCCGGCCGAGCCGGTCGTAGCGGTAGCGGGTCTGCCGGCCGTGGGCGTCGGACACCTCCGTCAGGCTCCCGGCCGCGTCGTAGCCGTAGCCGACCGTGCGGCCGTGGAAGTCACTCTCCCCGATGAGCCGTCCCGCCGCGTCGTACGCGTAGGTCCACTGCTTGCCGAGGGGGTCGGTGACGGAGACGAGCTGCATGTTCTCGTCGTAGCCGAAGGTGTAGCGGGCGTCGTCGGGGGTGGTGCGGGCGGCGAGGGCCTCGAAGTGGGTGAATTCGAAGGTGGTGGTCCGGCCGAGCGGGTCGGTGCGGGCGGTCCGGTTGCCCTCGCCGTCGTAGGTCCAGGTCTCGGTGGCGCCGTCGGGCGTGGTCCGGCTCGCCGGGCGGCCCTCGACGGTCCAGGTCATCCGGGTGACACCGCCGAGCGGATCGGTGATGGCCACGGTGCGGCCGTAGGAGTCCCGCTGATAGCGGGCGGTGGCCCCGGTCGGGCCGGTCACCTCGACCGGGAGCCCGGCCGGGTCGCACCGCAGGCGGGTGACTGCGCCGAGCGCGTCCGTGACCGAGACCGGGTGGCCGAGGTCGTCGTACTCGTAGCGGGTGACGGCGCCGAGCGGGTCGGTGAGCGTGACCCGGCGGCCGCGGCCGTCGTAGGTCTGCCGCCAGGTCACGTCGCCCGGTGCGGTGATGACGGTGGGCAGAGCGAGGCCGTCGGCGTACTCGGCGGTGCTCTGCAGGCCGTCGGGCCGGGTGATGGTGACCAGGTCGCCGGCGCCGTCGTAGGCGTAGCGGGTGGTGTGGCCGAGCGGGTCGGTCTCTGCCAGCAGGCGGTCGAACTCGTCGCGTTCGGTGAGGGTGGTGTGGCCGAGCGGGTCCGTCCGCGAGGTGATCTGGGCGTGCTCGTTGACCAGGTAGGTGGTGGTGTGGCCGAGCGCGTCGGTCTCGGTGTGGGTCCTGAGGCCGGTCGTGGGATCGGGGTCGCCGTAGCCGAAGCGGAAGCGGAGGAAGCCGTCGGTGCCGCCCTCGTCGACCACCCGGTCGAGGTGATCGTAGGTGTAGCGGTACCGGGAGTCGTTGCGGTCGGTCCAGGAGAGGATGCGGCCGGTGGCGTCGTTGGCGAAGCGCATGGGCTTGCCGGAGGAGTTGTAGACGGCGCTGAGGTGGCCGTCGGTGTAGCTGTACCGCATGAGGAGCGCGTCGCCGCCGTTGTCGCCGGCCCCGGCGAGGCGCAGGGCGGTGATGCGGTCGGCGTCGACGGTGACCAGCAGCCGGTAGCCGCCGGAGTGGGTGATGGACTGCGGGACGCCGTCGGCGTCGTAGGCGAGGGTGTAGTGGCGGCCGTGCCGGTCGCGGACCCGGGTGAGCAGGGCCTCGTCGCCCTCGGGGGTGGGGGTGAACTCCTTGACCAGGCCGGCCGCGGGGTCGGTGACGGTGAAGACGCCTTCGTGCAGGTCGAGTTCGTGCCGGGAGCCGGCCGACGCGAAGACGGGCAGGCCGGGTTCGGGATGCGGGTAGGCCTGGGTGATCCGGTCGGCGCGAAGGTGAACGACGCCCTGTTCGTCGATCTCCAGGCGCTCGTCGAAGGTGCAGAGCCACCTGGGGCCCATCCAGCGGCCCGCGAGGTAGCCGGACTCGAAGTTCCTGGTGAACTGCAGCGGCAGCGACCCGGGCAGGTCCGCGTCGACCTGGTCGATGAACATCCGGCCGGTCGCCATGTCGACCGGCTCGCCGCCCGGGCAGCGCGAGTCGTGCCGTCGGCCCTCGGTGCGCGGGCTCCGTACCTGGTCGCGGCCGCGGCCGCGCGGGTGCGAGCCGCCGCCCCGCCCTGCGCCGCCGCCCGAGCGGGGGTGCGGCAGCCCTTTGCCGTCCTCACCCTTGAGGATCCGCTCCAGGTCGCGGGCGTGCTTGGCGTCGGTCTCGCGGTGGTTGTGGGCGACCTTCTTCAGGTTGTCGCCGGCCTTGCGGTAGAAGCCCTTCAGCGCCTTGCCGGCGTCCTCGGCCAGTGTCCTGCCGAGCTTCTGCGCGCCGTGCTCCAGCGCTCTGACGATCTGGTTGCTCATTCGAAGCTCACCCCGGCGACCTTGGCCTGGAACGCCTGCGCGTGGCCGGCCACCGTCTCGGCGTGGTCGTGCATCAGCCGGGCGTGCTCGTCCAGCGCGTCCGGGTCGATCCGGAAGCCCGTGCCCCCGCCGCCGCCGGACACCCCGAGTGCGGACTCCGCCGCCTCGAAGACCAGCCCGCTCACCGCGCCCGCGACCACCTCGACCAGCGGGTCGATCGCGGCCTCGATCACCTGCCCGATGACGTACTGCTCCAGCTGCTGTTCCAGGTAGTTGACCAGCCGCTTGCCCGCCTCCTCGATGGCGATCACCGCGGCCTCCGCCGCCCCGAGGGTCGCCACCGCCGCCGCCTGGTCCGCCACCAGCGCCGCCGCCAGCACCACCAGCTCGGCGATGGTCTCCAGCTTCATCGCCACGATCACGTCCGCGGCCACGTCCAGCGCCGTCGCGACCGCGTGGCAGGCCTGCACCAGCTCGTTGAAGTGACTGTCCGACAGCTGCGACCACTTGGCCAGCAGTGCCTCGTACGACGCGCCCTCGTAGGCGGCGCCCAGCGCGTGCACGGTCGCCGTCGACTCGCGGTGGGCGGACTCCACGTTCCCGGCGAACTCCCTGACGTGCGAGGCGAACTCCCGCACGCTGTCCTCGTTCACCGTCGGCCAGTTGATCCCGATGAACGACAGCAGTGACACGACTTCACCGGGCAGCTCGATCGCCATGCGGTTACCTCCCCCGTAGCGGCATGCGGGTCGACCGTAGTGCAGGACCCGGAGCCTCGGGAAGCCGGACGGTGCCCGGACGCCCGGCGGATCCCGTCGCGATACCGGGTGGGGGTACCTTGAGCAGGGCGGCCGGTGCGGGTCGGACGGACGGCGGGGTGGCGGGGGCGGGGATGGCGGTACGCGGTGGGGCGGTGCCCCGGTTCGGGGTGCTGTGCGCGCTGCTGCTGGGGCTGTTCCTGATGCACGGTGACCCGGCCGCGGCGGCCGGCTGCCACCGG
>NZ_JAIZ01000584.1 GCF_000710465.2 Kitasatospora sp. MBT63
CGGTACCGCGGTGGTGCGTCCCTGCGGCGCGAAGTCCACGACCTGGCCGGCCGCCAGGTCGGGGCGCAGGCAGCGGGTCCAGCCGCCGGTCAGCAGACCGGCGGCGTCGGGCACGGCGTCCGGCGCGCCGGGGATGCCGACGGGCGCGCCGTGCGGGGCGCCGGCCAGCGTGCCGCGGTCGGCGGTCTGCATCGCGGCGGTGCTGCCGGCCAGCAGCAGCGCGGAGGCCCGGTTGCGCACCGGGCGCAGCTCGCCGTCGAGGTACAGGTAGCGGTTGCCGGTCTGCTGCTCCAGGACGATCGAGCCGGGGGTGCGCCAACCGGCCGACGGGACCGGCGAGATCAGCCCGTACACGCCGGCGCCGGCGCACAGCAGGACGGTCACCCCGGCCCCCAGGAAGGTGCCGAGCGCGGCGCGCCTGGTCGGGCTCTCGCCGCGTCCGGGGTCACCGCTCACCAGGGCCGTGGCCAGCCTGCCCATGGCGAACTGGTAGGCCTGGACGTGGTCGCGTCGGGTCTGCACGGGTCTCCTCCCCTCAGCTGAACAGCGCGCGGACGGCGGCGTAGAGGTGGACGGTCTGCAGCAGCAGCGGGAACAGGGCCAGCGCGGTGAGGAGTTCGAGGATGTCGCCGAGGTGGCCCCAGATCGGCAGCGGGCGGCTGTCCGGGAGCCGTCGGGCGGCCGTCAGCAGCAGCGCGGCGGCGGCGAGCAGCAGGACGAGGACGGTGACCCTCGCGCCGGTCCCGGCCGGGGCGACCCGGACCAGCAGCAGCACGGTCAGCCCGGCGGCACCGGACAGGACCGCCGCCACCCGCTGCACGGTGCCGGTCAGGCCCCGGGCCCGCAGCAGGACGGCCGAGCCGAAGACCAGCGGCACCAGCCAGCCGGTCCACCCGGGCAGCTGCGCCAGGTACCAGAAGCCGGCCGTGTGGACCACGGCGCCGGCCACGGCCAGCCCGTCGAGGCAGGCGGTCGCGACGGCCACCCGCCGGGCCACCCGCTCCTGCGGCTCGGGCTCGATGTCCTGCTGCAACTCCTCCGCGTTGTTGGGCAGTTGCGGGGCACGCAGCCGGGCGGCGCGCAGCGCCAGGCGCGGGCCGAAGTGGCCGAGCACGAACACCGCCCCGGCGGTGACCGCGACCGCCTGTCCGGTGTCCCAGTGGGTCGGCCGGACGAGCGCCGCGGCGCCCGCCGCGGAGACCGCGGTGACCAGGGCGGCGGCGCCGGCCGCGACCGGCAGCGCCCGCAGGGCGAGCAGCAGGGCGGACAGCACGCCCACGCCGGCGGCGGCGATCAGCACGCCGGCCGCG
>NZ_JAIZ01000585.1 GCF_000710465.2 Kitasatospora sp. MBT63
GCCGCCCATCTTGCCGAGACCGATGAGGCCGAGCTCCATGGCCGTACCTTTCTGATCGGGGACGTGTCTTCTGTGGAGACCCGGCCGTCACGGGCCGTTGGAGGCGTCGTGGACCAGGAGCAGAACGTCGGCGGCGTTGCGGAGGTCACCGGTGGTGATCATGCGGGGTGAGGTCGTGTCCGCCGTCGTTCGGCCGGCTCGCGATGCCTTGGTCGGTGTGCGGCGCTTCAGTGCGTCGGTCATGGTCATCTCGACTCCTCTCCCGCACATTTTCACTGTCCATCGGCGCGGAGAGGCTGCGCTTTCGTGCACCCGGGAGGCCGGCGATCATCCGGAACGGGCCGCCCGCGGCCTCCCACTGACTGACCTGCGACGCCGGGTTCTTGCCCGTGTGGTAGGGCGGGCCGGTGGCCGGCTGCCAGTCCGGCTCCGGACCCGGCACCACTTTCTCCGTCACGCGCACACTCCCCCTGTTCGAACCGGTCGGCGGCGCCCGGCCCGGCCCGGCCCGGCAACGAGACACCCGCGATCCACCGGGCCGAACACCGGCCGAAACTCCGCGGACGCACCCCGCCGCCCACCGAACGCGAACCCCAGAACGCCCCCGCCCGCCCGAGCGCGCCGCAGCGGCGCAGCACCGGGACACGGGCCAATGGCAGGAAATTCTTCCGCGCCCGCCCCGGCCGGAGACCGCCCGACGCGGGCCGGCACCGAAGAATCTCCCGCCACGGCGCCCGCACCGAACTCCCGGGTCGGGTCCGGGCAGTGGCCCGGTACCGGGCAGGGCGGGGAGGCCCGGGCACCGCAACGGGATGGGAGGAGGGGCCCGGCTCCCGGGCTTCCTTCACTGCCCGCCCGGACCCCCGGCATCCGCAGCCCCGGGCCGGCCCGGCTCGGCTCGGCACCACCGAATCCGAGCAGGCCACGCCGGTCGAGATGTCCGGCATCTGCGTATCGCGGCGATCGGTCACCCGCACCCGCGGGTGACCGACCGGTGCGGCTGCAGGTGCGGCACCGAACGCCGTCACAACGGCGGCCCGTCCGGCCACAGGTGCGTCGTCGGCACCAGTTGGTCCAGGGCCTTGACGGCCCGTTGGCACAGACACCGTCAAGCCTACGGAACGTGATCGCTCGGTGGCGCAGAGCGGCAGGATCGGGGGCGGATTGTCCGGCGCGGTCCGCCCCTGTCCGGCCATGTCCGCACCTCACCTGCGCGAACGCCCTTCGGGCGTGACGGACATCCCGGACAGCGCCAGGCTGGTTCCATCCCGCCCGGCCCGTCCTCCCGTTGAGGTGGAGATCCGCTTGCGCCGTCCCGTCCCCTCCCCCG
>NZ_JAIZ01000586.1 GCF_000710465.2 Kitasatospora sp. MBT63
CGGTGGGCGGGCGGGGGTCCGGGCCGGAGGGGCGCGCTCGACTCATGGTGGGTCACCTCGGAGGGGTTTCGCGGGAGGGCGGGACGAGGGCGCCGCCCCCGGCCCGGGCGGCGGGACCGGAGGCGGCGGCGGACCGTCAGCTGCAGGTGACGCCGGAGGACTTCCAGGTGGCGGGGTCGACCATGGTGGTCGGCGCGAACGCCTCGGCGGGCATCTCCTTGGAGTTCTTGAGCTTGTCGTACATGGTCTGGACGGCGAGCGCGCCGACGTCCTTGCCGTTGATGAACAGCGCGGCCTTCATCCCGGAGGGCTTGTCGCCGCTCCAGTCCTTGCAGGCGAGGTAGGCGCCGAGGCCGACGCCGATCACGTTGTCGGCCTTGAAGCCGGCGTTCTCCAGAGCGGTGACGCCGCCCTGGACGTTCTCGTCGTTGCAGCCCCAGACCACCCAGTGCTTGACGCCGGGGTTGGCGGTCACGGTGGCGGCGATCTTGTCCTGCGCGCCGGTGGGGGTGTTGTCGGTGGCGACGTCGATGTTCTGCACACCGGGCACGGCCGCGTCGAACGCCGACCGGGCGGCCTTGACGCGGTCGCCGCAGACGGTGACGTCCTGCTTCCAGGCGGAGACGATCCGGGTGTCGGCGGCGTTCCAGCCGGCCTTCTGGTACTCGGTGGCGGCGCGCTTGCCGACCTCGCCGCCCATCTGGGCGCCACTGAAGCCGATCCGGGGCACCAGGGCGGCCTTGTCGCAGGCGGCCGGGTCGGGGCCGGTGGCGCAGATCTGGTCGTCCGAGGTGAGGAGCGCGACCTTGGCGTCCTTCGCGCTCTGCACGACCTGCGGGCCGACCGCCGGGTCCGGGACCACGATGATCAGGCCGTTGCTCTTCTGCGCGATGGCGGAACGGACCTCGCTGACCGTCTTGTTGGCGTCGTTGCCGAGGTTGACCACCTTCAGGTCGATCCCCAGCTCCGCCGCCTTCGCCTTGGCCCCGGCGGCCTCGCCGATGAAGTACTCCTGGTCGCCCTGCTTCTGAAGGTACGTCAGCGAGATCTTGCCGCTGACCGGGGCGACGTCGCCGCCGCCCTTGCTCTCCTGGCCGGTGGAGCACCCGGTGGTCACGCCGAGTGCGAGCAGGAGGCCGGCGGCGGCGAGCGAACGGCTGCGGGACATGCGGAACATGGGGACGCTCCTTTGTGCGGGTGCCGAGGGGTGGGTCAACCGCGAGGGAAAATCGATCAGAACTCAACACGTTCAAACGCGATGAGACATATGACACTCCCGTGACCTGGCCACCGTCAAGTGGATCGGTTGGCCGAGATCCCCTTGTGACGTTCGCTGCCGCCCGCTGTGCCCCAACGGGACCAACGATGATCACTCTTGACGGTCATGGGTTCACCGGCGCGGGCCCCGCGGCCACCGGCAGGCATGCCACCGACGGACTGTTACAGAGCCGGCCGGTGGCCGTTACAGAGCCGGCCGTCCACCGTGAGGTGGGCTTCCTAACGTCTGCCCTACCAACTCCCGGCCACCGGGCCGGGGGTGGTGAGCACTCGGAGGAACCTCCATGTCAGGTACCACGACCGCCCGTCACGCGGTGCGCCTCGCCCTGGTCTGCGCCGGCCTCGCCGGCGCGCTGTCCGTCTCCGCCTCGGCGGCGTTCGCGGACGGGACGCCGTCCGCGGCCCCGGCCGCACCCAGCGCCGCCGCCCCCG
>NZ_JAIZ01000587.1 GCF_000710465.2 Kitasatospora sp. MBT63
GCGGGCCGGTCGGCTGCGCACACCTGGCCACCGTCGCGCCGCACGGTGACGAAGTGACCGCGCCACCCGTCATCGGTCAGTCTCACGTCGTGGCCGTACTCCTGCCGGCGTGATGCCCCGCGAGCCCGTCGATGAGGTCCAGGTGGTCTCCCCGGCCCGGGAACGTCATGTCTCCCCCTCGGCGCCGGGCGAGCCGTCGAGCGCCTGGACGTCCCTCGCCGTAGAGAGCCGCGTTCCCGAGCCGTAGGACGTTCGCGCAGCCGGCCCGGCAACGCATCTGAGTCCGGCGTTGCGCTGTCACACGGGCCCGGACCGGGCGGCGCGGTGGCGATACAGCGTCGCCTCCACGACCGGTCCGCTACGGGACCGGGTAGGAGCCCGGCGACGACCTACTCCCGCATCGCCCTTCCGTCAGCCGGCGGTGGTCATTCGGCCGAGGGAGCCGCCGGGGCCGACTTGTCGAACATGCCGCACACTGCGGCTGTCTGAAGCTCCTGCGCAGCTCGTGCGAGCTCGGGGAAAGCCGTCTGAGTCTCGGCGAACGCCTCCGTCAAGATGACGATCGACGCCGTACGAGTGCCCGTCGGATCGGTGGCATTGGTCGTCAGATAACCGGGGATGCCGCCGTCGTGGGACCACACCGTGCCGCAGGCCGTCTGGCCGGTCTCGATGCCCAGCCCGTATCCGGGCCCGTCCGGCTGGTCCGGGAAGATCGGCACCGTGGCGCGCATCTGCGCCAACTGCGCGGCGGGCAGCAGCTTGCCGGCGAACAGCGCATTGTAGAACCGGTCCCAGTCGGCCGCGCTGGACACGACCGCGCCGGCCGCCCCGGCCCACCAGGGGCTGTTGGCGGAAACGTCCACATGGCCGTCGTGGCGGGCTCCGCCGTAGTTCCTGAGCTCGTCCGGTACGTCCGGCGGCATGTGGGCCGCATCGGGTTCGTAGCCGTGGGCGTGGGGACCTCGCCAGGTGGAGCCCGTGGCCAGGTAGGTGTCCTTGAGGCGGAGCGGCCGGGCGATGCGGTCCTGGACCAGATCCGCCAGACTCTGCCCCGTGACCTTCTCCAGGACGGCGCCGACGGCGATGTAGCCGGTGTTGCTGTACGACCAGCTCGAACCAGGTGCGAAGAGCGGATCGTGCCCGGTGCCGAGGTCGAGCAGTTGCGCCGCGGACCGCGGCCTGCGGTCCGTGCCCAGGATCGAGGTCAGCATCACGGGGTCCTGCGTGTAGTCGAACAGGCCGCTGGTGTGGTTCAGCAGCATGCGCAACGTGATCGCGCGGCCGTTGGGTATCCGGCCCGGCAGCCACTTGTCCACCGGGTCGGTCAGGGTGAGCTTGCCCTCACCGACCAGTTGCAGGACGAGGGTGGCCATCATGGTTTTGGTGTTGGATCCCATCCGTACCTCGTCGTCCACCTGGATCCGGTGGTCCCGCAGGGTCCAGGTCGCCTGTTCGGCGATTTCGATCGGCTCGCCACGGCCGTCGTCCACCCGCACGATGACGCCGGGTGCGCCGGCGGCCACCAGCGCCCGTGCCAGCCGGTCCAGTCGGGCACGCTGCTGTGCCTTGCTGCCGGGCCGGGCGTAGTACCCCGCGGCGGGGGAGGGGCCGGAGACCGGTGCGGCGTTCGTGGGTACGACGTCCGCCGAGAACGTGGTCGCCTTCTCGGCGTTCGGAGTGCGGGCGGTGCTCGCCTCCGCCTGCCCGGGCGTACCGAGGACGGCGACCAGTCCGGACACTGCGAGGAGGGACGCGACCGTGGTGCGGCCGGCCCGGTGCCGACGAGGAGCAGGGCTGGTACGCGCATGTCCGTGCAGGCCGGGGCGAGGCGATTTGGGCTGGGGTTCCGGTGTCATGCCCGCACCCTTCCAGGCCGGCGACCCCTCAGTCACTGGGGTGCACCACACACTCGGGGGTAGGGCTTGCCCCACACTGCCACGTCGTGCAGGCCGCCAACTGCCGAAGGCGGGCTAAGGATCCCCTACGGGAAGCATCAGGATAACTTTGCAAAGCCTTAAGAAAGCTTCTATATGATGACCATTCGGGAGTTATGGCTGCTAATCGAGGACGCAATTCCACGCGGAGTGGTCTCTGCCCGTCGACCGGCGTGCTGCGCTGCCGTTCACCATCGAAGCGTCAGTGAACCAGGAGAAGTAGGTTGTCCGCACCGACCGGCATATCGCTGCAAGGCCGCCATAATCCACTCCAACTCTTCCTTTTTTTCGTGCCTCTGACGGTGGAGGTCGACGGCACGGCCGAGAGTGGATCATGGCGTAACCGTTTCGTCCCGCTGGCCCCTGGTGTGCACCAGGTCAAGGTCTTCTTCCGGTACATGTTCAAAGCGCGGTGCTGTGAGGCCACCCTCAGGATCGAGGTCGCAGACGGCCAGGAGATCTCACTGGAGTACCGTGCGCCGCAACCCGTCACCTCACCGGGAAGTCTCACGTTCGCCCGTTAGAGGTCCGACCGCTTCGATCGCTCACCGTCCGCAACGCGATCCCGTCTCGGATCCTTCCTCGAGGGAGACTGCATGCGTCGCTTCTGCTAGGTCTGGTCATCGCCGGTTCTGCGATCTCCCTTGCCGCGTGCAGCAGCGGCTCACCCCCCCCAGCCATCAGGCCTCGTCCGGGAGCGCGCCGTCGGTCTCCGGTGCGCCGTCGGTGTCGTATCCGCCGTCGTTCGCCACGGATGTCCAGGTCAAGCTCGTCGCGTGGTTCCAGGACAGTGCACCGGTCGTTCTGACGTCTCCACCATGACTGGACGTGCCGGCTCATGAAAGAACGTCAGCTCCGGGTAGGAGCCGAAGATCCGTGCGGCCCTGTGCCCTTCCGGAGCGTCCGGAGCGGGAACCGCGGAGCCCGGGTCGCCGCCCGGCCGACTCCGGCCGGTGGTTCCACGGCCACGAGTGCGGGATTGCGACTATCTGCGGTGAGGATTTCCCCCGGCCTGTGCCGGGGCCTTCGAACTACGACTGTGAGGGCGTGACATGGGAATGCAGGCGTTGCCGCGTGAATACCGGGTCGAGGCACGCAAGGCGACGGTCGTCATCTCGGCCGCGGGGTTGTCGGTATTCGTTCTACTGCAACCGTTATGGGCGAGCGGTTCCATCGCGGGGTGGGTGAAACTGCTGGCCGGGTCGTCGCTGCTGGTGCTCTTCGGGAAGCTGCTGGTATCCGTTCGTGGTTACAGGACCACGGTGGATGTCAAGGGAATCCACGTTCGCGCAGGTCGCACTCGGACGCTGGGATGGAGAGAGGTGCAGGACATACGAGCCAGTCCCAACCCGAGTGCCGACCTCTGCCCCAACTCACCCAGAACGATCGTGTACGCGTACGACAGCAGGGGCGGACGGCTGCAGCTGATGCACGTGGATGACCGGAACGTCGACGTCGATCGGGAGGTTGCGATCATCCGGGCCGCGTGGGTCGAGCTGCGCGGCGACGACTGGGTGCCCAGGGCGGAGGTCTGGCAGCGGATCCGGTCGAACGACCGGCGCGAGGCCCGAACGTTCCGGTGGATGGTCCTGCTCGCCACTCCGGTCGTTCTCGGGCTGCTGCTGTGGTGGGCAGCGCTACGGATCACCCGCTGAGCATCGCCCGCTGCGACGTCCACTCTTACCCCAGCCGGTCCCGACCGAATCACGCCGACCAGAGCTGTCTCGGACCGCGCCGAACCGCCGCACCCGTGCGGGACGAAAGAACCTCGAAGGGACACACCGTGCGAGAAAGGGTTTGGTGATGAGACGCATTGTCGTCGGTGCCATCGGATGTGCAGCGTACCTGGCGGTCCCCCAGGCGGTCTTTGCGCTCGACAGCTGGATTCGGGACGGTCGGCCGGTCCGCATCGGTTCAGCGGTGCGTGAGGTCGTCGGCGACGAAGTACAGGGTGTCAACACCCGGCCCCTGGCATGGATGATCTCCGGTCTCTTCTCCGTTGCCTGGCCGATCGTGATCATCGGGGCGATTTGGGAGAAGCTCCTGGGCCGTGGTCCTCAAACTCACCGTCGAGCCGGCCTTCATGGCCGTTGTGGCCCGCAACGGCCTGAACGGCAGGTGGGAGACGGTTCCGCTGGCGTTCCGTAAAGAGCGGGGCAGGGGTGTCCGCTCGGCCGACGTCATCGGGAAGGTCACCGTGCCGGCGGGGGAGTAGAAGGACGTCCACCTGCTCCTGGGCGCCCCGATGGGCAAGCCGCATGCCGGTGCGGCCAACGGCGGCGCCGGCCCGCCCGTCACCCTGCATTCGGAGGTCAAGGGCTGATGGCAGGAGTTCCCGCTCGAGCCGGCCGTGCAGGACACCCGATACCGTCGAGGTCGGCGCCGTCTCCAACGACGTGGTCGGTCTACCGGCGGACGCCGTTGCAAGTGGTGAGCCGGTCGAGTTCGACGCGGTGCTCAGGAGCTTGACGCCGTCCGCCTGCACCAACCTCGGCAACGTGCTGTTCGCCGACGCTCACGCCGAGGTCGACGGCCGCCGTGCCGGCGGCGTCTGGACCGTCCTGCCCGCGGTCACGGTGCCCGGTGAGGACAGCGGGCTCGGTGGTCTCTACCTGGACGGCCGCGCCCGCGGTCCGGGCACCGGCCGGCCACGACCGGTGTCGGGGAGTTCGTCGTGCCGGTAGTAGGGGGTGCGGACGGCGGTGCCGGCGCCCCGGTAGGCGCGGTCGGCGAGGGCGAGGATCTCGCGGGTGCGTCAGCCCTGGACGATGCCGTGGGCGCGGGCCGCGGTCAGGTCGTGGATGCGGCCCGGCAGGGGCAGGGAATCGGGCAAATATGGTTACCCAAACGGCAATGGAGTATTTCGGGATGGGCATATAGCTTGAATGAGCCGGTCGATCGGCGACGAGAAGGGTCAGGACTTGTGGAAGTTGTTTCGGAAATGTTCGCGAGCGACGCCGTGGCATACTTCGCCGAACTCGGACCCAAGACGAGATATAACTTCGACTTGCAGCAGATGCTCGCTGCGTGCTGCTATGCAGTCGACTACGGTGATATTTTCACCAGTGAAGTACTGGGGCATCTCGTCTCCAACGCATGGATCGAGACTGGGTCGGACGAAAAGAACCTCGCAGAAATTGCACGCCTCGGTCAGGCGACTCTTGAGAGGTTCAATGCACTTGAAGAATTGTGGATTGAATTCAATGCCACATGGGAAAGGGTCGGGCCGAAAACGCTCCTAGGTATATCAACCCAGGATCCAGATCATGTAGCATTCACCGAGGCAAGGGAAGCCCTGGCGAGTCTTAGCAAGACCACGCCACGCGCACTCCTCGCTCACTTCGATGCAAAGTATGCTCACATGTGAATCAACTTCTGGACCATTCTCGGGCCGAACCGCCCCGGGTTCGATAGAGACTCGATTTCGTGTCAGGATTCGAGTCATGGCACGTCCGTTTTCCTACCCGTCTGAGCTTCGCCGTCGTGCGGTGCGCGCCGTGGACACCGGCTGCCGCCCCCTGCACTTCGCCGGCCGCCCGACCCCCGCTACGGGAAGGCCGAAGCGCTGGCATGGGACCGCATGCATCCCAGGCTTCAGCGCTGCGGCCCTGGCGGGAATACACCTTCGCCCGCGCCCGACGCGTCCACATCCGCGGCCGCCCCGGCTCGCAACAGGCCCTGACGCCGACTGCTGTTGATCTTCACGAGCACCTCGGCCGCGCACCATGTGTCTCCGGCCGCGGGCCGCCGGCGCCGCAGCCCGTTCCCGTAGGCCTGCCCGATCTTCAGGCACCACCGGCGCACCGTCTCGTCCGAGACGGGCACCCCGCGGGTGGGCGTCAGCCCCCCGACCTCACGGAAGCCCAGTCCTTCCACCGCCTGCCTGCGGTCGTCAAGGCCATTGCCGATGGAAGAGATTCAGTCACGTCTACTTCGCTTTTCGCAGGGCCTTGTAGACGACCTCGGCCTTGCCGGTGTGGCCAATGCGTTCAAGGCCCAAGCCGAACATTCGGGCAGTGGTTTTATCCGGCACTTGACGGATTATTGACGTCAGGGCGGCGTCGGGTAGTTCAGAAAAGAGGATGGCCTTTCTCGCCCAGTTCATTATTGTGAAGGTTTTGGCGGCGTGGCCGGGTTCCATGGCGGGGATGATGGTCGCGGCCAGTTCCGTTCTGCCCGCCTCGCACAAGATCTGGAGCAGCTCACTGGCCGCCCTTGCGGAGGATTCTCGGGCTATCGCCGTCAGGGTGGCGTGGGGCAACCGCAGCAGGAAAGTAGTCTTGATCGCCTTGTCCATTATTGTGACGGCCTCGGCGGCAGCGCGGGGTTCCATGGCGACGAGGAAGATCATGGCCTGCTCCGCCCGGCCGGTTTTCCACAAGGTCCGGAACAAGGTGCGAGCAAGCCATGTAGAGGCCATTGCCGTCAGGGTGGCGTCGGGCAGGTGATCCAGGAGGGCGGCCTGACGCTCCGGGGCCATCGCATCGAGGCCTGCTGCGGCGGCCTCGGGGGTCATCGTCCCGAGAGCGGCCGCGGCCTGCTGGGGGTTCTCGCCAGCCAGTCCGTTGAGGAGTCGCGTGAGCAGGGTGGGGCGTTCGGCGCCGAGGAGGCTGAGGATCTCGTCGAGGACGGGTTGTCCGGGGCCGTGGAGTGCGTTGTGCAGGAGCCGGGCGAAGTGTCCGTCGGCGTCGCCGCCGTCGTGGGTGTCGAGGCGGATGAGGGAGGAGGCTCCCAGGCGTGCTGCGCCGTCGATCGGTGCGGCGAGAAGGATGTTGACGAGCAGGGCCGTTCCGTCGGCGCCGTTGAGGAGCAGTTGTGCGCCCAGTCTGACCACGGCTTGTCGGTATTGGTCCTGGCCGATGAGGGAGGTCATCATCGTGCCCGTGGCCTGGGGGGCTCTTCCCTGGGCGATCGTGAGGAGCCCGATGAGGGTTTCCGGGTGGTCGATGCCTTCGTTGATGATGCCGCCGTAGATCTCGGCGGCGGTCGCCGCGTTGAGGAGCGACTCGGTGAGCATGATTCGGTTGTCGGGGTGCGCGGCCAGGCGGATCGCGGTGGGGAGCATGGCCTTGGGGTGGGTGAAGGCGACTTCCAGGACGCTCTCGGGTTGCAGGGCCCCGTCGGGGACGGAACGGACGAGGTGCCTCAGGACTTCGACGGCTCCTGCGGGGTCTTCTTTGGCGACCGAGACCAGGAGTGCCGCGGCGGCATGGATGTTGTGCAGATCGTTCAGCGCCATTGCCAGCTGGATCCACTGCCGTTGGGTGGTCAGGGACTTCCCCACCGTGTCCAGGATGCCCGGGTCTGCGGTGGCCAGCGCCCGGGCCAGGCTGTGGTACTCGGCCGGATGGCCTTCGCGCAGCCGGGCGAGCAGCCGGATCAGGCGGGGTGCGCCGGCGGTGTCCCAGTCGATGGCGGTGAACAGCTCGGTCGCTGCCGCCGTTGGGAGGCCGCCCAGAAGATCCGCGACTTCTGGCTCACCCTCGCGCAGCATCAGCTCGGCCACCTTGGCCATGCGGGCCGGGAACGACCTCGCCGCCGTGACGGCCAGGTCATACCCGTTGAGGATGTCGTCGTCCACTACCGCGGTCAGGGCCGCGTAGGCCTGCTCCGGGGCGAAGCCGACGAGCACCAACGCACCGGCCTGTGCCTGCAGATCCCTCACGAGGAACCAAAGCGGTACACCTGCCTTGACGGCTTCGGGTGCGATCTCCGCGTTCAGGTCGTCACCGAGCCCGGACCACACCACACGGCCCACCGAGTCGGAGGCGTCCAGGAGACCTTTGAGAGCGGCCGCCGCCACCTGCATCCCGGTGGTGAAAGCCACCGTCCGCAGCACCTGGACCGCCTGAACAGGCCACGTCCACGCAAGCGCCGCCCCCACCGCCGCCGACGGAGCCTGCCCGTCACAGAGCCACAACCCCACCGCCGTCGCCATCTTTTCCGTGTTCGCCCTGACTGCCGCCGCCAGCATCTGCTGCCACGTATTCGGCGCGCTCACCCTCAACTGCGGCAGGACCAGGTACGTTCCGTACGGCTCATTTTCCGCCGCGCCGGCCAGGACGGCGCCGGCGTACTCGGGGTCGGGCACCGCGGACAGGACCTCGGCCACCTGGTGGGCCCGGCCGGCCGCAAGTTCCAACACGTAAGGGCAGGTCCGGTGGTCGCAGACCAGGGCCGCGCCCACCGCCGCCCTCGTGCGATCATCGGCGACGGCCACGTCGATGAGGGCTCGGCCCAGGTCGTCACGGAGAACGGCGAGATCGGTGACGACGGACGCCACGTCTGAGGCGGGCATCGTCCTCAGCCCGGCCCAGAGCAGTTCGACATCATCGCCGGGTGTGAACACCTCGACGATGAAATCCGCAAGGCCTCCGACGGCTCCCCCGTTATTCAAAAAATAAGTGATCGGCGTGCCAGAGTCGATGGCGTCCTCAACTAGGGAAGGTGGATCGTATCCATACGGATACTCCATGGTGGTACACCTCGCAGAAGCTCATCGCCATTCCCGGAATCCACCGGACGCGAGGATCGGCGCGCGGTCAGGGGTCCGGCGGCCACCCGATACACGCACCGTGGACACCCAGATATACAGCGCGACCCGGCAGCCCTGACTGTCCGGACGGGCATGACTTCAGGAAGCGCGCCGCGCCCCATTGCTCTTGCAAGGCCTGATTCTGCGGCATTCACGCTGGTCGGCCACGCGGCTGTAGATCACGCGATCGCGGACTCCACGAACTCGGGGCGCCCAGGTATCCGCGACAAGGCTCCGTTCCGTAGTCGGCAGTGACGCTGCGTGCTCATATTTTGTGGGGGGGGTGGAGGTCGAATCAGGCGGTCGTGCATCTGACGCATGATCCACTTGGTGTGGGCTCGCGTTCGGCATGTCGGGCGGAGAGCCGATTGCCGAGAGCAGCCGGGCGTGTGGCACCTCGCGGCTGACTTTCGCCGATGAGCCCGGGTTTGGGGGAAGCACGCCCGCAAGCCGCACGGGTTCTGGTGGGGTCGGTGACGCTCCTCGGCGAGTGTGTCCACCTGTACGCCGCGGGGGCACCGGCGGTTCATGCCGGCCGGGCTGTGGCGGCCGCAGTGCCTCAGGTGGCCGGGGTCGTCCAGGGGGCCGGGCGCGTCGTCGGGGTGCAGGGCCACGGTGTCGCGGGCCCCGCCGGGCGCCAGGAACTTGTCGCTGTCCGGATTCCCGAGGGCCGGGCCTCCGGGGAAGGCGACGGCTACCCGGTCGCCCTGTCGTGTCGGGGTCCTTGGCCTGCCCCGCTCCAGCTACTACAGCTGGCTGGCCGCCCGATCTGCTGCCACGCTCCGTCAGATGGGGCCCCAAAACCAGGCAGGCCGAACGTAACGATCACCTCCGACCCGACGAACACCCCGCAGCAAAATGCGCAACAGAGTCGGTTCCTCGCGCAGAGTCCTGGCGCGCCCTGGGCAGATGACTCCGCCGACGCCAAGATCCCCGGCAGGGTCAAGCCAGGCCGCCCACCGCTCCACGTCACGCAACATCTCCACTAGGACGACAACGAGTCGACCACTCGGAAGACATGACGCTCACCCGTAGTACGGGGTTGATTAACGGCCTACTCCGCTTGTCCGGCGAGGCTCGGGACTTCTACGGATGAAATGCCTGGCCGATCCCGCTCGCCGAGCTGAAGACGGTACGGGCCCCG
>NZ_JAIZ01000588.1 GCF_000710465.2 Kitasatospora sp. MBT63
CGGGTCGCCGAGCAGCACGATCCGCTCCCGGCGGCGTTCGGCGAGCGGGTCGGGCAGCGGGACGGCGGACAGCAGCGCCTTGGTGTAGGGGTGTGCGGGGTTGCCGTACACCTCCTGCTTGTCGCCGATCTCGACGATCCGGCCGAGGTACATCACGGCGACCCGGTGGCTGATGTGCCTGACCACGGCGAGGTCGTGGGCGATGAAGAGGTACGCGACGCCGAGTTCGCGCTGCAGGCGTTCCATCAGGCCGACGATCTGGGCCTGGATGGAGACGTCGAGGGCGGAGACCGGTTCGTCGGCGACGACCAGTTCGGGGCGGGTGGCGAGGGCGCGGGCGATGCCGATGCGCTGGGCCTGGCCGCCGGAGAACTGGTGGGGGTAGCGCTCCAGGTGTTCCGGGGCGAGGCCGACCAGCCGGATCAGGTCGCGGACCTCGGCGGCGGTGCGGGCCGGGTCGGTGCCCTGGGCGCGCAGCGGGGCGGAGATGATCTGCTGGACGGTCTGCCGGGGGTTGAGCGAGGCGAACGGGTCCTGGAAGATCATCTGCAACTTGCTGCGCAGCGGGCGCAGTTGGCGCTGGCCGGTGCGGGTGATGTCCTGGCCGCGGAAGGCGATCCGGCCGGCGGTGGGGTCGAGCAGGCGGACCAGCATCCGGCCGGTGGTGGACTTGCCGCAGCCGGATTCGCCGACCAGGCCGAGCGTCTCGCCGGGCCGGACGTCGAAGCTGACCCGGTCGACGGCGCGCACGCCCGCGCGCCGGCGCAGGACGCCGCCGCCGACGGGGAAGGTCATGCCCAGGTCCTGCACGGTGAGCAGGGGCTCCGTCATGCGGTCACCTCCTCGGGGTCGGTGCGGCCCTCGGACAGGGTGTCCAGCAGGCAGGCGGTGCGGTGGTGTTCGGCGACCAGGCGCAGCGGGGGGCGTTCGGCGGTGCAGGCGGCGCGGCCGGCCGCGGGGGCGGCGGCGTAGACCGGGCAGCGGGGGTGGAAGGCGCAGCCGGGCGGCGGGGCGAGCAGCGAGGGCGGGCTGCCGGGGATGGCGGACAGCGCGGCGGTGCCGTCGTCGTCGAGGCGGGGCAGGGAGTCCAGCAGGCCGCGGGTGTAGGGGTGCCGCGGGGAGCCGAACAGCGTTTCGGCGGGGGCCTGTTCGGCGGCCGAGCCGCCGTACATGACCAGGACCTCGTCGGCCACCCGGGCGATCACGCCGAGGTCGTGCGTGATCATGATGATGCCGAGGCCGCGTTCCTGCTGGAGTCCCATCAGCAGTTCGAGCACCTGGGCCTGGACGGTGACGTCGAGGGCGGTGGTGGGTTCGTCGGCGATGATCAGGTCGGGTTCGCAGGAGAGGGCCAGGGCGATCATCGCCCGCTGGCGCATGCCGCCGGAGAACTGGTGCGGGTACTCGCCCGCCCGGCGGGCCGGTTCGGGGATGCCGACGTCGCCGAGCACCTCGACGGCGCGGGCCCACGCGGCCTTGCGGCCGGCGCCGAAGTGCTCCCGGTAGGCCTCGGCGATCTGGTCGCCGATGGTGAAGTAGGGGTGCAGCGAGGTGAGGGCGTCCTGGAAGACCATCGCCATCCGGCGTCCGCGCAGGCGGCGTACGGTCTCCGGGTCGGCGCCGATCAGTTCGGTGCCGTCGAAGCGGACCGAGCCGGTCACCTCGGCGCCGCGGTGCAGGCCCATGACGGCCAGCGAGGTGACGGACTTCCCGGATCCGGACTCGCCGACGATGCCGAGCGTGCGGCCGGCCTCCACGGTGAAGTCCACTCCCCGTACGGCCTGTACGTCGCCCTCGGCGGTGCGGAACCCGACGGTGAGGTCCTTGACTTCGAGCAGGGTCACGACAGCCTCGCCCTCGGGTCGATCCAGGCGTAGACCACGTCCACGACCAGGTTGGAGGTGACGATGAAGAAGGAGGCGAGCAGGGTGATCCCCATGACCACCGGCTGGTCGGCCTTGCCGAGGGAGTCGGCGAAGAGCTTGCCGACGCCGGGGAGGCCGAAGAGCGACTCGGTGATCAGCGCGCCGGCCAGCAGGCCGCCGAGGTCCATGCCGAGCATGGTGGCGACCGGGGTGAGCGCGGGGCGCAGGCCGTGTTTGGCCACCACCCGGCGCTCGCGCAGGCCCTTGGCCCGGGCGGTGCGCACGTACGGTTCGGCCATCGTCTCGATGACGGAGTTGCGGGTCATCCGGGCGTACATGGCGGCGGACATCAGCGCCAGGGTGATCCACGGCAGGATCAGGTTCTCGATCCACTGGCCGGGGTGCTCGCCGAAGGCGATGTAGCGCGGGTACGGGATCAGGTCGAGCTTGGCGACCACCAGGTAGAGCAGCACCATGGCGGTGAAGTAGACCGGCAGGGCGGCGACGCCGATGGTGCCGACCATCAGGGTGCGGTCGATCCAGGTGCCCCGGCGCAGCGCCGAGAGCACCCCGGCGGCAAGGCCCAGGACCAGCCACAGGAAGGCGGCGCCGACGGCCAGCGAGATGCTGGCGGGGAGCCGGTCCATCATCAGGTCCCAGACCGGCTGGGCGCTCTGGTAGGAGTAGCCGAAGCAGGGGAAGGAGCAGTGCACGGCGTAGCTGCCGCTGCCCAGGGTCTGGCCGGCGAAGATGCCGGCCAGGTAGCGGCCGAACTGGACGATCAGCGGGTCGTCGAGGCCCATCTGCTGGCGGACCAGCAGGATCCGCTCGGCGGAGCAGTCCTTGCCGCAGAACTGGGCGGCCGGGTCGGTCGGCAGCAGGTAGAAGACGGCGAAGGTGATGGCGCAGATCACCACGAGGGTGAAGGCGATGCCGATCAGGCGCCGGACCAGGAATCCGATCATGCCCGGCCGCCCTTCGGGTCGAGGGCGTCGCGCAGCGCGTCGCCGAGCAGGGTGAAGGCCAGCACCACCAGGAACAGGCAGCTGCTGGGCAGGATGAAGAACATCGGGTCGACCTTGTAGTAGGGCACCGCGTCCGAGATCATCTGCCCCCAGGAGGGCGTCGGCGGGCGGACCCCGACCCCGAGGTAGGTGAGTGCGGCCTCGGCGCCGATCAGCCCGGGGATCGCCAGGGTGACGTACACGATGATGGTGCCGGTGAGGTTGGGCAGGATCTCGGTGAACAGGATCCGGGCGCTGGAGGTGCCGCAGGCGCGGGCCGCCTCGACGTACTCGCGGTGTTTGAGCGAGAGGGTCTGGCCGCGGATCAGCCGGGCGATGTAGGGCCAGCCGAAGACGCTCATCACCAGGATCAGCAGCAGGATCCGGTTGGCGTCGCGGGCCACCGAGAGCAGCGCGATCATGAAGATCAGGCTGGGGAAGGACATCATGACGTCCATGAAGCGGCTGATCACGGCGTCGGTCCGGCCGCCGAAGTAGCCGGCGGTGATGCCCAGCAGGACGCCGATGACGGTGGTGATGAGGGCGGCGCTGAAGGCGACCAGCAGGCTGATCTGGGCGCCGTACAGGAGCCGGGCGAAGATGTCGCGGCCGAGGGCCGGTTCGACGCCGAGCCAGTGGCCGGCGCTGACGCCGCCGAGCGCGCCCTTGGGCATGCCGCCGAGGTAGAGGTCGAGGGCCTTCTTGTCGGTGTCGGCCGGGCCGTGGCCGCCGAGGGCGCTGAGCACGGGGGCGAGCAGGGCGGCCAGGACGAAGAAGACGATGATGCCGAGGCCCACCATGGCGGGCCGTTCGCGGCGCAGGCGGTGCCAGGCGAGGCGCCAGGGGGAGGCGGGGGGTGCGGCGGGC
>NZ_JAIZ01000589.1:0-12238 GCF_000710465.2 Kitasatospora sp. MBT63
CGGATGCTGGGCACCGAACCGGCCGAACCGGCCTGAGCCCTGCGGTTCCCGCCGAGCCCGAGCCCCGGCGGCCGCCCACCGGCGACCGGGGTCCCGCCACCGCCACCCGGAGACGGCAGCGCCGTGGTTCACCGCGCCGGTCCACCCGAATCCGAACGCCCGGTGGTGCGCGATGGGGCGCGCCACCGGCGTTGTCCGCCGAGCACCGCTGCGGCGAATCAGGCAGGTTCGACTGTCAGGGCCGCCAGGCAGTGCGGCAGCCAGCCCTGCGCCCGGGCCTCATCCAGTACGTCGCGGAACACCACCTTCCGGCGTTCCGCGCTCTCGCCCGGATCGCCGGCCGGCAGTGTCGCCGGGGCGGCGCTCCAGCATCCGCGCGACCGGCTCCGGCGGGATGCGGCCGGACCGTGTCCGGGCCCAGGCGCAGCCCGCGGTCGGGGAGCAGTGGCACGAGTTCCGGGCGTGGTCGGGGTCGAGAGCGTGTGCTCGAGGAGGAGGGATCGCGCGGGTCCCCGTTCCGCGTAGCGGCGCGCGGCGGCACTGGGGGGCGACGCACGCTCATCGCCCCCATGACCCTGGCACCCAGGCGGGCAAGGGTGTGCTGCGGCGCGCTCGCGGACCACTGGCCGATGGCTGCGTACGAGCGTGCGCCGGCGACCACTGCCGAGGCCGCGACCAGCAGCACCGGCACGAACGGGTGACGCACCCCTCGACGCCGACGCGGGTCCGGCAGCAGCCGCAGCCGCTCCACCGGTGGCAATCCCGCCACGCCGTCCGGCGCGGGCGACCTGGTCAGGCAGACGGCGGCAGACTGGCGGCACATCGAAACTCCGGCCGGTGTGCGCGACTTGGCGGTCACCGAGGAAGTGGACAAGCCCTGCCGCCCGCCTGGAGACGGCACCTGAACAGAAGGTATTCGGTTGCAGGGACGACTCTCGGTAGTGAGAATCAGCGGTTGTCCAGGTCCTGATGAGGTCTCGCTCCTGCGCGACAGCTCCCTCGACGAGGAAGCGTATCTGGACCACCATTTCGACATCGGCGTACCGAGCAGTAGTCGACTGCCAGGCCGTCACCCGACCGGCCGGGCGCCTTCCCGAGGAGACAGCTTTGCAGTTCCGCGCCGCCGATCTCACCCTTCACTGGACCGGCACCGACGACACCACCCCGCCCGGACACATCATCGCTGCCGGCCACGATCCCTTCGGCGACCTCCGTGTCTTCCTGTGGGTCGGCAATACGCCCGATGACGACGCCTACCGCGGGTCCCTACTGATCAAATACCACCAGGCTGTCGCCGCCTATGGCCCTGGCGGAAGCTACGTCACCGGCCACGGCGACCAGGCCGCGCTCCTTGCCCGGCTCGCCGACGACGGCCTCCGTCGGACCAGCGACTGAGAATCGTACGACGCGCCTGCACTCCCCATGGGGGCGCGCATGCCAGGGGACGTCCCCGCTGGCTCCCACACGCCGGCGGACGCCCGCTACGGTCCCCCCGGGGAACTTCCCGGTTCACCCGGCCTGGAGGTCGAGCTCCGGCGACGTCGTACTACTGTGTGCTGTTCGTCAGTCACGTGACACAAGGGGGAGAGTGCGTGGCCATCGAGTTGCCGGGCGAATTCGTCTGGGTGATGAATCTGATCGGCCTGAACTGGCCGCAGGTCAACGAGGACGAGGTCCGCGAGTTCGCCGATCACATACGCGACTTCGCGTCGAACATCGACAGTACGCACATGGCTGTCAGCGAGACCATCCGGCAGATGGGAGAGGCGTACCAGGCCGCCTCCTACGAGGTGCTCGTGCAGCGGTGGGCCGCGATGTCCTCGGATCACATGACCGAGATCGTCGAGGTGTGTCATGCCGCCGGGACGGTGCTGGATGTCGCTGCCGATGCCATCGTGGCCGCGAAGCTGGCGGTCATCGCCGAGCTGGGGGTGATGGCGGTCGAGTTCGTCGCCACGCAGGCCGCCGCTGTCGCCACGCTGGGGGCGGCCGAGGCGGCCGAGGCACTGCTGATCGAAGCAACGAAGCGGGTGGTGAACGCTCTGCTCCAGCAGTTGGAGGACCAGATCATCGGCGAGCTGATGGAGCAGATGTGCGGCCCGCTGGAGGCGGTGGTCGAGCGGGCCCTGAGCGGCCTGGTCTTCCAGGGGGTGGAGGCGGCGCTCGGCGCGGCCGGCGGAGGACCGGCCGGTGACGGCTTTCGGATCCATCCGGAGGAACTCCTCAAGCACGCCCAGGCCTTGCACGGTCATTCGGATGAGATGGCCGGTCACGCCCAGCGGTTTGTCGCGGCCACCGAGGGGATGACGTTCGAATGAGCAATGCCATTGCCAAGGGAATCAAGAAGTCTGCCGCCAAGGTGACCAAGGCTGTCGGTCAGGACATCGGCAAGGCGGTCAGCGGGGCCGTCAAGCAGGTCGCCCACGGCAGCGAGAAGGTGGCGAAGAACACCGCGGAGGCCGAAGAGGCTCATCTGAAGCATCTCCAGTCGATCCACGTGCCGAAGTCGACGCTGCAATCGGCCAGGAACGGCATGGGTTCCACGCCCGTCTATCGCATTCGCGACGACCGGGTGATCGAGCGCCTGACTCCGAACGGGCCCCGGGCCCTGACCGCCGACGAGCGCAAGAGTCTGCCGCTGAAGCTGAACGGCAAGGACCAGGTCGGCAAGCGGCCGACCGGCAAGAAGAACCCGTACAACCTGAAGGAGCTCCCGAAGGGCGCCAGCCGACCGAAGAAGCACTCGGACCAGGTCGACTTCGACCACGACGAGCTGTCACGGGCGACACAGCTGGCACGCCACGAGGACCAGAGCTACGGGAATTACAGCAAGGACAAGGACTCGAACAAGTACAACTTCAGCAGCAACAACTACGCCGCGGTGCGGCACGGACAGGAGGGAGATCCAGGGGGATTCATCCTGGTGGGACGAAGTCGTTTCCCGACCCATTCCGAGAGGATTCTCGGAATCCCGTTCCTCCAGGCCGGCGATCCGAACGGCATAACCGCCCTCTACACCGAGCGAGAACCCTGCACGAGCAGGGCGAACTGCAGCGCGTGGATGTGCGACCATCTTCCGGGCCACGTGCAGGTGAGCCACACCGTGGAATACGGGTTCACCGATGAGTCGCAAAAGCGCGGCAACGCACAGATGGAGAAGCATCTGAGGGACTTGAATCCCAGGCCCAGTCACCACGCTTTCAGGACCAAGTAGAGGACCGGCGGAATTGGAACCTGACGGTGGTTCATAGTAGGCTGAAGCGCGGGCGTTCAATATCCGAAATCACATAGATGGGCAGTGTTTCTCATGGCTTACCTCGTCGGCCGGACCGAGCTGGAGTCGGTGTTCCCGCCGGAGCTGCTCGTCACCCTGGACGCAGCGGTCGCACAGGGCATCGGCCACGGACCGACGCGGGACTTCCTGGTCCGTGTCGGGCTTCCCGACAAGCCGGCCGCCTGGTTCGAGGTGAGCGAGGAGATCTGCGACGGGGAGTTCGAGATCGGCTTCGAGGAGATCGCCGACGACCACCCGGGGCTGTCGTTCGACCTCTCCCGGTGGATCAACCTGGGCGGCCTGTCCTACGACGACATCGCGCTGGACTCCTCGACCGGCGAGGTCTACTGCCTGCCGGACGACGGCAGCGCCCCCTACCTGCTCAACCGCAGCCTCGACGCCTTCGCCTACTTCCTGTACCTGCTCGAGGTGGAACGGCCCAACTACGACTTCGAGGCCGGCGACGGCACCTTCGAGGACGGGGCCGAGAGGCGGCTGCGGGCACGGATGGAAGCGGCCGACGGCACCGCGTTCGCCCACCCGGGATCCGCCTGGACCACCGTGCTGCAGTACGTGTCGACCAAACTGCAGTAGCGGCCACCGTTTCCTCGCACAATCTCGCGCCCCGTCAAGGAGAGTCCGTGACCAGTCCCAGCAGCCCCCTCGTCGACCGGTTCGGCGAGGACGGGGTCCGGCGCTTCGGCAGCGCGTCGGCCGGCACCGCCGGCACAGATGCCCCGGCGCTGGCCCGCGTCGCCGCGCTGGCCCTCCCTCTCCAGGTGGGCCCGTACTTCCACACCATCGAGGGCGAGCCGGTCCCGCTGCACGAGTACGCCGAGGACATCGATCAGCCGCTGGACGCCGAACACGCGAACTGGGCCAGACTCGGGTCCGACCGGGCCTACGACCTGGTGACCGCCCCGGACGGACGTGTGCAGGCACTCCTGATCGGCTACGACGAGCCGCTCAGGTTCGTGAACTCCTCCCCGGACGCCCTCGCCGACGGCCTGCTGGGACTCGACCTCCTGCTCGACACCATCAGCTCCACCGACGACCCCCAACTGGCCTCCACCGCCTTCTCCACGTTCGAGGAGCGCCTCCGGCAGGCCGACCCTCAGGCGTTCGCCGACCGGGAGAGCTGGTGGCCCCTCGTTCTCGACGACATCCGCGACACCGCGAGCACCGAGTCCTACGCGTCGTTCGAAATCGTCAACGACGAGGGTGAGAAGGAGATCGTCACGTCCTCGGGCGCGATCTGCCTCCACCCGGAGGAACGCCTGTGGAGCAGCCTCGAGGCCGCCGGCGTCCAGCCCGAGCAGGTCACCCGCATCCACACCGAACTCGAAGCATGTTCCATGCCCGGCCACTACTGCTCGATGTGGCTGGCCCTCATGTTCCCCGACGCCACACTGACCCACAACTTCCCGTACGGCGAGAGCGCCGCCTCCCGGCAAGAAGGCATCCGGCAACTGCTCGCCGCACAGCGGAACGAAGGTGTGTGAGCCCGTGACCGCCCCCGCCCTCGGTGCCTGGCCGACCGCCACCGGCTCCGCCGCCCGGCACGCGCCGGCCCTGCTCGACTGGGCCTGGCGCCAGGACGCCGACTGCCCTCGCGTGTGCCTCCTGACGGGCGGCCGGAGAACCGGCAAGAGCCACCTCATGGCCTGGCTACTCGCCGGCTCCGACAGCGACCCACGCACCATCGTCCACGCGACCGTGCCGGCCAAGGGGCAGACAACCGCCACGATGGCCTGGGAACTGGGCCGCCAGCTCGGCTACGGCCCGCTGCCGCCCGACGAACTGGTCGACCGGGTCCGCGCCGATCCGCGCCCCGTCCGGCTCCTGGTGCCCGACCTGCACCAGGCCGGCCGAGGCCCCGCCGACCTGCCCGCCGCCGACCCCCGCACCGTCTACGACGAACTCCTCGCCCCGCTCCTCGCACTGACGCACGTGCGGACCGCGATCGAGGCAGGGCACCTTCCCCTCCCGAACCTTGACGATGCCCTCGTCCTGGACTTCGGGCCCCAGCCGGACTCCCCCGGCCTGCACGGTGTCCCCCCGCACCGGAACCACGCCACCACGCCACCGGACATCCCGGCCGGCCGGACGCCGGTCGCTGCCACCGCCTCGGCCGCCGGCCCGGACACGGGCCGCACCGTGGACTGGCGCAACCTGTCCCATGACGAACGCGAAGAGGCGCTCGACCGGGCACTCGCCGCCGGCACGGCCGCCCAACTGCTCAGGGACCCGGGCTTCCTCGTGCACGGCTCGGCCGCGGCCATCACCGCGACCCTCGCGGATCCGCGCATCGCCGCACCCGAGAAGCTGCGCACCGTGTGGAACCGCGCCGCACCACAGTTGTCCTCCGACGGGCCGGCCGACGCCGAGAGAGGCGCACTCCTGCACCTGGCAGCGCTCGGCACCGACCGCCGGCTGAGTGAGTTCCTGCGGCCCCTCGCCCAGGCCAACACCTGGACCGCTCGGTGGAACCACCCGGGGCGGCGCACCAGCGCCATGGCCGTGCTCCCCGCAGCAGGCACACCAAACGGCCGGGTCGCGGCCGCCGACCCCATCGGCCGCATCCACCTGCTGGACGCCACCGGCGGAGCCGTTGTCGGGCGTCTGTCCATCGACCCGAAGATCCGGCCCGTGCAACTGGCACCGGCCGGCCCTGCCTGTCTCATGGCCCTGGAGGCAGACGGCACCCTCCATGCAGTGCCGGTCGACGGGTCGGCCATGGCGCCGGCCGGCGCCGACTTCCTGGCCCTCCACCACAACGCCACCGGTCTGGCACGCAAGGGTGACCGTGTCGCCGCCGTCTCGGCCGACGGCGACCGGGTGGTGGTCGGAGACGCCCACGGGCGCATCCACCAGTGGTCCCTGACCGACCCGCACACGGGTCCCCGCACCAGCCACCTGCACCGGAACGCAGTCACCGCGCTGGCCTGCCTCCTGCTGCGCGAGAGCGGAGTCACGCTCGTGATCACCGGCAGCCTGGACGGCACAGTGCGGCTCTGGGACTCCGCGAGCGGCGAGGCCATGCCTGCTCCGGTGGAACGTCGTAACTGTCTCCCGACGGCCCTCGCGCTCGCCGACACCGCGGCCGGTCCCGTCCTCGCCGTCGCATGGGCCGACCGTCGACTGCACCTGTGGCAGGTGTTCGAAGGCCGCATGACGGCAGTACCGCTCCTCACCGAGGCCGACGCCCTCGCACTCACCACCAACGGCCTCCTGCACCTGGGAGGACAGCACGGCAGCACAGCCCTGCAGCTCGACCTCGACAGACTCTGGAGCTGACGCCCGCCGGAGATTGCGAACCCGTCCCTGCCTGCAGATGTGCGCACGCACGACGGGCGACCCTCCGCGGACGACCCGCTCGGCGTGGACGCCGTGGCACGCGGGGCGATCGGGGACGATCTCGATGATGTCGGACCGCAGCTCCACGTACCAGGTGCCGAAGGTGTGGCGGCGTCCAGGTCCGTCGACGTACGGCGCGAAGGGAGGGTTGACGGCACGATCGCGGTTCCGGAGCTTCCCGCGATGCGGGCCGACCATGATGAGCCGGCCGGTCATCCCGCATCCGTTGTCGCCGTTCGTGCTGGCCCGCGCGGGCGTCACACCCGACTCGAGAACAAGCTCAGCGCGTGAGCAGGCACCCGGCCGCGACACCGAGCCAGAGCATGGCTCCGAAGAACAGGCCGACGATCCGATGCACGCGGTACTTCCGGGTGAACACCCGCGCGCTCTTCGGTCTTTCGGGCAGGTAGGCGACCGGTACACGGGTTCCGAGGGCCGGCCCCCGCCCCGTCGTGGAGGGCCGGAACCTGACGGATCGGCCCTGCCGGTCGGTGAACTCGATGACGGGCGTCGAGTAGTCGTCCGCCGGCCTGTGCTCCTGAGCCACCACCACCCCCTCGGCGTGCAGCCCGTAGCGGGCCAGCCGCATCTGTAGCCACGCCTCCCGGGCACCGGCCCACAGACTCACCAGGCCCACCACCACGGCCAGCCCGATACCGATCGTCTCACCCGTCATCCATCGGCTCCTCCCCCGCACAGCGCCCGCCCGGCACGGGCCGCGCATCTGGAGGACGCCACGCGACGCCCGATGGTTCACGAAGGTGCGCGGGCACGCCGCTGGACGTCCGGACCGATCCCCACCACCGCCACGGCGAAGGCCCGGGCGGTGCCGTCATCCCCAACGGCCTGCGCCACCACACGGCCGGCGGACCCGGCCGGATCGCGGGCCGGCCGGGCGGCACGTGGGCTAGCCCGGTGCGCAGGCGGCGGGCCCGGGTGCGGCTCCGCCTTCGGGGCCGGCGGCCGCGGGGGGTGCTTCGAGTTGGCGGATCAGTGCCTTGAGCGCCGTGACCTCGTCGTCCAGGGCTTGCTTGCCTGCTCCGGTGAGGTGGATCCAGGTGCGGGCGCGCCGGCCCTCGTAGCCCTTCTCGACCGTGACCAGGGCGGCCTTCTCCAGGACGGCGAGGTGCTGGGAGAGGTTGCCGGCGGTCAGGCCGAGCGTGTCGCGCAGGAACGTGAACTCCACCCGCCGGGCTTCCCTGGCCACCGAGAGGATGCCCAGGCGCACCCGTTGGTGCACAACGTCGTCAAGGCTGCTGGTGGGGTGTTCACTCATTCGGCCGACCGCTTCTGGATCCGTTGCTGCAGGGCGAGACCGACGCCGCCGAGCAGGAGCACGCCTCCTTCGAGCAGGAGGCCCCAGCCACCCCACGGCGAAGGGTCCGGCAGGTTGTCGGGATCGATCATAAGGGCCAGGTAGGCACAGGTGATGGCGAGGAGCGGCCAGCTGCGTTCGATCCGGGCGAGCAGCAGCAGGGCAAGACCGATCGCTCCGGCCGGGCTCACCAGCGCGTCGAAGAGCGTGGAGAGCAGCGTCGGTTCGCGGAAGTCGGGGTAAGGCCGCGTACCCAGGATCGCCCACACCTCGTAGCCGGTGGTGACCACGCCCAGGACGGCGCCGAGCGCCAGGTAGGGGCCGATCCGGGTGCCCACACCGACCCGGTCGGAACGGCGCAGGTAGAACCAGCCGATGCCGGTGAAGGCGAGCAGCATCGCCACCGGGTAGTACCAGACCGCCAGCCGGACGTTGTCGCCCTGCCCGAAGCGGACCACCGGCGCCGCACCGAACCGCACGGCGGCGAAGACCAGGAGGGCGAACCAGGCGCCGCGCTGCTCACGACGGACGCGGCGGACCAGGTCCCGCCGCATCGCCAGAAGGCCAACAGGATCACCGGGGACCGGAACAGGAGGAGTTGTCATGACAGTTATGTTTGCACAACAAACCGATTGTGGATAGAGACGAACTGTCGGCACCGCCGAGCCCGCGCCACCTCGCCGTCCTGGGCCGCGCCTTCCTCAAGGACGCTCACCACCACGCCGGTGCGCCGCGCCGGGAGGACGCCCGGGCGACGAGCACGAGCACGGTGCGCGTCCGCGCCAGGTCGACGCGGGCGGGGCGCCGATCCGGGGCAGCCGGGCGGTCCCGGACCTGGCCGGCGCCGTCCGGCGGACGGTCAACACCGGGCGCGCCCCGCCGGGGAGAGCTGGCTGCAGAACCTGCCGCCGGACTCCACCCGCGCGGCGCTCCGGGCCCTGAACCTGATCCAGTAGGCCCAGCGCAACGGGCAAGCACCCGGCTGGACACGCAGCATGGGCCGGCGGTCGTGACCTCGCCCGAGGATGAGCGGTTCCACGACGAGGCGGGTGGGGCGGCGCCTGATGAGCCGTCCGTGCCTGCCGGCCGGCCCGGTGCCGACCGCTCCCCCACCCCATGTCCGCGGGCGGTCACCTGCGGTGCGCCAACGGGGCCACGCCCGACGCGCTCGCCCGGCGCCTGGACGAACCCGCCGGCCGGCGCGAGCACGAGGGGCACCGAGGTACCTGACCTGGAGGTCGGCCACCGGCCGGCCCGGCGGAGGCCAACTGCGGCGCCGACAGGGCAAGGCCGGCGGCCGGGTGGCCTGCCACCAAGGCGTGCGCGACCTGCGCCGCCGCATCGGTCCGGCCTGGCAGGTCCAGGCTCGAGCCGTCGTTCGGTCGCGCGGCCGGTGCGAGCCCGGTCAGCCGGTGGCGCCGACGACCATCTCCTTCCGTACGCGGCGTCGGATGTCGGCGACCAGAGGCGAGTCGGTGAACGCCTCGGCGACGAGGGCGAGGCGGGTGGTCTCGGTGCGGAGGTCGGGCGGGGTGGCGGGCGGGGTGTGGCCACCGGTGGTGGGGTACGGGTAGCGCAGTCCCGCGGCCGCGGCCTCGAGTGCGGCCGCGAGCACGGCGGCCTCGACCGTCGCGGCGGTGCGCCGCGGGTCGAGGCGCGCCGCACGGCAGGCTGCGGCGGCCCACTCGGGTACCGCGGGGTGGAGGTGCACGCGGAGGGCCAGCTGTCCGTCGCGGATCTCGATGACCCGCCGGTAGAGCGCGAACTCGGGGTCCGTCGAGAGTCCGTCGTGGCGGTTGCGGGCGCCGGGCGGCTCCAGGGCGATCTCGGGGCGGACCGCGTAAAGGGCCGACCAGAGCGGGCCGATCCGGCGGTGGTCACGCCGGGCGCGCAGACGGCGGACCGGTTCCGCCATCCGGTCCCCCCACGCGGTGAGGGTCATTCCGCCGATGATCAGCACGAGGGTGGCCAGCGCGGCGGATGCCGAGCACAGGCCGCGGTCCTGACGGCCCGTACGGAATCCCGAGACGAGGGGGATGACGCTCAGGGCGGACCAGAGCAGTCCGCAGGCGCCGGAGGCGGCGACCAGCCGCAGCCCCGTCCGCAGCAGCCCCGGCCCGAGCGAGCGTGCCGAGCGGTGCATCACCAGGGTGAACAGCCCCACGCACCAGAGGCTGTGGGCGGTGAAGAGCATGTTGTAGCCCGTCAGTTCAGCCCTGCCGCGCTCCTCGACGGCCAGCATCGCACCCTCCGCCGTCACCACGGCCGCCCGGTACAAGGCGGCGCTTGCGGCCATCACCAGCGCCGAGCCCGCGGCCTGCCACCGCGCCCATGAACGGGTGCGGCGACCGGGGCGCACGGCGAACACCAGCAGCACGAGGAAACACTCCGCCGCGAGTCTGAGCTCGGCGCACAGCAGTGGCACCAGGGTGCCGAGCGTCTCGCGTCCTGGGATGTCCGGGCTCTGGGAGAGCGGCAGCAGGACCAACGACAGTCCGATGGTGACCGTGAAGCCGACCAGGTGGCGGGCGCCCGGCTGCAGCGGGCGGCCGCGCCAGAGACGGATCCGGCAGAGGACCCCGACGATCGCGACCGCGCCCGCCAGCCACTCGAGCGCGGGGATCACCGTTCGGTGGCCGCGGAGCCGGCCCGGCGCCGCGGGGTGTCGAAGACTCCGCCGAGCCTGACGGTCTGCTCGGTCGGGTTCGCGGGCCCGGAGACGGCGGGCCCACCGCGCGCGGCCGCGCGGTGCAGGACCAGCGAGGCGAACAGTTCGGCCTCCTGCTCCTGCGTGCTGTCGTACAGGCTGCGCCCCAGCACCCGGCGCACCAGCTCACCGGACAGGTGCGGCACCAGCGCCCCGACGGCGGTGCCGTCGGCGGCCGGTCCGTGGTGGCCGCAGAGGAGGTGGCCTACCTCGTGCAGCACGATGTGCTGCTGGTGCAGCAGGGTGGTGTCGGTCGGGTAGCCGATGTAGTCGGCGCGGGCGGTGCTCACCAGCATGCCGCAGGTGCCTGCGGCGCCCGCGGGCAGCGGGAGGAACTCGACCGGCCGGCCGAGACGGTCGGACAACGTCTCGGCGAGGGCGGGCAGTTCGAACGGTTCCGGCAGGGCCAGCGTCGCCGCGACCCGCTCACAGCGACGCCAGAGCCTGTGCCGTTCTCCGCTCGTCATTCCCACCGCACCGTCCACACCCTCCAGATCCGCCTGGTCTGCCGGTGACCCGACGGACCGGGACGCCGGCCCGCGCGCGCCCGAGGGGCGCCTCCGCAAGATCACTGTCGGATTTCCCCCTCCCGGCGCGCGATCGACTCGATCATGTCGCTGATGGTACCGAGCGCCTCCGGCGAGAGGGTCACCACCCGCAGCGCGACCTCGCGGACTCCTCCGTCGCCCGGCCACTGGGCGCCTCCCGTCCTGCCGGTCTGCCCTGCCTCACCACGCCCTCATTCATTTCAGCTTACGCAGATTGGATGAGAATTCACACTGGCTTATGTCCTGAGAGTGTGTCAGTGTTGCGCCGCGCCGGTCGGCTGTCGAACCGTCCGGCGCACTTCCCCGACGCCAACCCCGAGGAGTACCCATGAAGTTCAGGACGTCCCTGGTCGCCGCGGCACTCGGCGCATCGCTGCTCACCACCGTGCCCGCGATGGTGGCACCGACCCTGGCCGCCGCCCACGACTGCACCATCCTGACCCCCGGATCCGACGACCAGGCATGTGGCGGCAGCTTCGCGGAGACGATCGGCTGGAGCAGCGGCGAGATCGGCGACACGTTCGACGGGGGCAACGTCGAGATCGTGCGCCCGGCGCAGCCGCCGCACGTCCCGGCGGCCCCCACCGTCGACCCGGTCCCCGGCGGCTCGGGCGTGCCCGGCGGCTCGAACGGAGGCACGTTCGCCAGGCCCTACAGCTACGGCCAGAAGTGGACCGTCGTCCAGGACTGCCTGCAGAACACCTCGTCGGTGCCGCAGAAGTTCACCCGCAGCTCCACCTACACCGTCACCTACGCGGCCAGCACCAACGCCTCGGCGAAGGCCCTCGATGTCCTCACCGCCACGCTCGGGACGAGGCCCAACTCGACGGTCGCCAGGAGCACCGGATGGGAGATCACCATCCCCGCGGGCCAGAGGTTCGGGCTGGGCCTGGAGTACCAGACCGTCACCTACGCGGTCCCGACCGGCGGCTCCACCGTCGAATTCGTGAACGTCACCGTGCCGACGGCCACCCTTACCGGCGTCGCCTGCTGACAGCCGGAGCACCGCGCATCCGGCGGTACGGCGGGGGCGGCCC
>NZ_JAIZ01000589.1:12337-24728 GCF_000710465.2 Kitasatospora sp. MBT63
GCCCGGCCTCGATCGCCCGTTCCAGCCGGGCTGCCGAGGCAGGTCGGGAGACGCTCGGTCGCCGGTGCGCATGCACGTCACACGCGGATCTCGAACTCCCGTGGCCCACACGCACGGCCGAATCTCGGAACCGGCCGTCCAGGACTCCAGGGACAGGCTGTCCGAGCTCCGCTGTGGGTTCGAGGGGAACCACCGGGCGAACACGTGCGGGAGCCCCATCGTCTGGACGAAGCCCCGGCAGGCCCGGCCGATCCGCGCTCTTCGGCGGGCGGATCCACGGCTTCCGCAGGGCAAATCCACCCCAAGGGTGGGAGAAAGCTCAAATCTCGCGCAAATCCGCCCCGAACGTGACATCCGCCACTGCCGAGGCAGCCCTCTTGACGCCAGGATGTGCCGTCAGCCCCGCGCCGGCGTGATCATCCACGTCACCGTCGCCGCCGGGCCGAGCCGGAAACCCCTCCCCTCACGAAGGCGACCCAACTCCATGAGTGACCGCACGCCGACTGCGGCCGAACCGCTCGCGCCCGAAGCGCCGGCGACCCCCACCCCCCACGTCGACGCCGGGGACGCCGGGTACCGCAAGGACCTCAAGTCCCGCCACGTCAACATGATCGCCATCGGCGGCGCGATCGGCACCGGGCTCTTCCTCGGCGCGGGCGGCCGCATGGCCAACGCGGGTCCCTCCCTGTTCATCGCCTACGCGGTCTGCGGCCTGTTCGCCTTCTTCGTGGTGCGGGCCCTCGGCGAGCTGGTCCTCTACCGTCCGTCGTCCGGCGCGTTCGTCTCATACGCCCGCGAGTTCATGGGCGAGAAGGGCGCGTACACCGCGGGCTGGCTGTACTTCCTCAACTGGTCGACCACGGCGATCGCCGACATCACGGCCGCCGCCACCTACGCCCACTTCTGGGCGATGTTCAGCAGCGTCCCGCAGTGGCTCCTGGCGCTGGTCGCCCTCGCCGTGGTGCTGACGGCCAACCTGATCTCGGTGAAGTACTTCGGCGAGATGGAGTTCTGGTTCGCGATCGTGAAGGTCGCCGCGCTGGTCGCGTTCATGCTGGTGGGCATCTTCCTGATCGTCACCCAGCACCAGGTCGACGGCCACACCCCGGGCCTCGCCAACATCACCGACAACGGCGGTGTCTTCCCCAAGGGCGTGATGCCGATGCTGCTGCTCGTCCAGGGCGTGGTCTTCGCGTACGCGTCGGTCGAGCTCTGCGGCGTGGCCGCCGGCGAGACCGAGAACCCCGAGAAGATCATGCCGAAGGCGATCAACTCCATCATGTGGCGCGTCGGCCTGTTCTACGTCGGCTCGGTGGTCCTGCTCGCCATGCTGCTGCCCTACACCGTGTACTCCGGCGACCAGAGCCCCTTCGTCACCGTCTTCAACAAGCTGGGCATCCCCGGCGCGGCCGGCGTGATGAACCTGGTGGTGCTCACCGCCGCCCTCTCCAGCCTGAACTCCGGGCTCTACTCGACCGGCCGGATCCTGCGCTCGATGTCGGTGTCCGGCTCCGCACCGAAGTTCACCGGCGTGATGAACTCGGGCGGCGTCCCCTACGGCGGCATCCTGCTGACCGCCGGGTTCGGCGTGCTGGGCGTGGCGCTGAACTATGCGATGCCGGGCGAGGCGTTCGAACTTGTGCTCAACATCGCCTCGATCGGGATCCTCGGCACCTGGGGCATGATCATGATCTGCTCGCTGCTGTTCTGGCAGCGCTCCAAGGACGGGCGGGTCACCCGCCCCGGATACCAACTGCCCTGGGCGCCCTACACCCAGATCGTCACGCTGCTCTTCCTCGTCTCCGTCGTGGTCCTGATGTGGCTGGACGGCGGCGTCAGTCGCACCACCGTCGCCTGCCTGCCACTGATCGCGGCCGCCCTGGTCGGCGGTTGGTTCCTGGTCCGCCGCCGGGTCCAGGCGACCGCCGGGGCGAGCCAGCACTGACCCCACCGGCCCCTATGGGCCGACGACACACCGGGCCCCTGCGGAACGCCACCGCAGGGGCCCGGCAGTTACCGGCGAGTGGCTCGTGCGGGGGCGAGCTGGTCGAAGCAGTAGTAGACGGCGAGGACCGCGTGGGTGGCCAGCATGGCGACGGGGCTGAGGTAGGCGAGGCCGACGGTGGCGAGGTAGCACAGGCCGCCGATGCCGAAGCGACGCCTGGCGGTGCGCCTGGCCTGCGGCGGGATCGGGCTGTTCAGCAGCCGGGCGTCGCGGGTGAAGGCGAGGAAGAGCACGGAGAAGGCGATGCTCATGGCCACCATGGTGAGGGCGTAGACGGCGGCCGCGGTGTGGGCGTTGCTGTTGTCCGCCGTGAGATAGGTGGCGAGGAGGCGGGTGGGAAACGGGATGACGGAGACGGTGAGCAGCAGGAAGAGGTTGGCGAACAGCGTGCGCCGGTCCACCCGGCGCGCGAGCGCGCACATCGCATGATGGTTGATCCAGATGATCCCGATGACCAGGAAGCTGACCAGGTAGGCGAAGTAGGAGGGCCACTGATGCGCGAGGGCAGCGGTCAATGACTCGTCGTGCAAGGCGTCCGGCTCCGGCACCTTCAGGTCCAGGACCAGCAGCGTGATCGCGATGGCGAAGACACCGTCGCTGAAGGCCTCGAGACGGCTCGTGCTGAAGTACGCGATCCGGCCCGCGGCCGCCGTGGCGGGCTCGTCCTGGCTGGTCATGCGGTCTCCGAAGGGGGGTCGGTCCGGGCGGAGGCGGTGAGCTCCAGGAGGCCCCGGCCGGACGGTGCCGTTGTGCTTGCCCCCGTGGGCGGGCTCGCGGACCACGATGCCACGTTGCTCGAGCCGATGCGGGCGAACGCTCGCGGCTCCGCCGTGTCGGACCGAAGGCCCCCCTGTCGACGGCGGCCCTCGTCGAGCGGCCCACCGCGGTCCGCGGTCACCAGGAACAGCACGTCTGCCGCTGTGCCGTTCCGCTGCCTGCGTTCGCCCCCGCCCCACCAGGTGTACGCCGTACACTCATCACGACGTACGTCCTGACCGGCGGACCCGCCGGCTCGGGGACCGGGTGCCGTGGAACGGGTTCCGGACCGGCTTTCGGCGGGGAACACGGCGACCAGGCCGTGCAGGTCCCGCCGGTTCGGAGCAGAAATCGAACTTCCCGGGCCGCCGTCGCATCGTGTAAGTATGGCCACACCTTCTCCGACCCCGATTGCGCCCCGGCCCGGCGACGCCGAGCTGGCGCTGGCGGCCGGGCGGAACGACCCGGCGGCGCTCGGGCTGCTGCTCGAGGGCTACCGGGCCCGGCTCAACCGCCAGGCGCTGGCCCTGCTGGGTGATCCACACGAGGCCGCCGACGCCGTGCAGGACACGTTCCTGATCGCCCTGAGCCGCCTGTCCGAGCTGCGCACCCCGGCCGCGTTCGGCGGCTGGCTCGCCAGGATCCAGCGCAACGTCTGCCTGATGCGGCTGCGCGCCGCCCGCGAGCGGCCCGCCGACGACATCACCGCCCGGCTCGACCGGGCACGGCCGGTGCCTTCGGCCGAGGAGTGCGTGGAACGCCTGGCCCTGGGCGACTGGGTGTGGCAAGCGCTCGGGGAGCTCCCGGAGCCACTGCGGGTGACCGCGATGCTGCGCTATTTCGGCCAGCAGCACTCCTACCGGGAGATCGCCGCGATCACCGGCGTTCCGCTGGGCACCGTGCGCAGCCGGCTCCACCAGCTGCGGGCGGTCCTGGCGCAGCGGCTGCTCGACGAGGCCGGCCGGACGAGCAGCGCCGCGCGCGACGCGGCCGGGAAGTGGACCCTGGCCTTCGGCGAGGCGTTCGAGGCGTTCAACCGGTACGGCGAGCCGGGGCCGCTCGCCACGCTCTTCGCGCCCGATGTGACGGCCCGGGTGGCCGGCGGGCCCGAACTGCGCGGGCGCGGCGAGGTGCGGTCGCGGCTGCTGGAGGGCGATCTGGCGGACGGCGTCCGCTACCGGCTGGTCGGCGTGGTCGCCAGCGGCGGCCTGGCTGTCGTCGAAGCGAGGTTCGTCAACCCTCCCGGCTCCCCGTACCACTGCCCGCCCGCGTTCACCCAGGTCCTTCACCACCGTGGGTTCCAGGCCTACCGGGCAACCACCTACTACGCCGCCAGGCCCGACGGCGACCCGTACCGCGAGAACGGATGACCCGAGGAGTCCGTCATGTTCCAGGAACTGGCCCGGCACTGCTTCGCCGCCGCCTACGACACCATCAACGGACCCGCCGAGCGTGCGGGGCTGCGGGAGCGGCGCCGTACGCTGCTCGCGCGGGCCGACGGCGCCACCGTCGAGATCGGCGCCGGCACCGGGCTCAATCTGCCCCACTACCCGGCGGCGGTCACTCGGCTGGTGCTGGTCGAGCCCGACCCGCACATGCGGAGGCGTCTGCGCGCCCGCGCCGGCGGGCTCGACCGGGCCGTCGAGATCCTGGACGCTTCGGCGGAGCAACTGCCCCTTCCGGACTCCTCGTTCGACACGGCCGTGGTGACCTTCGCGCTGTGCAGCGTCGCGGAGGAGCAGAGCGTGCTGGCAGAGATCGCGCGGGTGCTGCGGCCGGGCGGGAGGCTGCTGTTCCTCGAACACGTGCGTTCCGCGGACCCGGAGGTCGCCGCCAAGCAGGACAGGCGGCCGTTCCCCTACCCGCTGATCGGCTGCTACCCCAACCGGGCGACGCTGGAGGCGATCGAGGCTTCCCCGCTCACCGTGGAGTCGGTCTTTCGCGGCGAGGTGCCGAAGGTCCCGAGGGTGGAGAGCCCGATGATCGTGGGCACCGCCCGCCGGCCGGCCGCGGCCTGACTCCGGTTGGGAGCGGAGGAACGGCCGGAGCGAGCGCGCCGCACACGAGGGCGGCGACGCGGCGTGGCGTCCATGGTGTCCATGGCATCCGTGGTGTCCGCGGCGTACGGGACGGGGTCACTGCCTCGCTGCCTCGCTGCGCCCGCGTCGGCGAACAACCTCTGGTGTTGCTCAAGTTCGTTGCCGTCCGACCGTTCTGGCCACCACGATGCCGGTATGACTGGTTTTCTGGGAGTACGACCGGAGCACAACTTCGTCCTGCTCATCCGCGACTCGGACCTCCTCGCCGGGGCTCTGGAGCAGGCGCTGGCCGTGGCGTCCCCCGAGGAGCGCCCGGGTCTGGAACGCGCCGCCGCGCTCGTCGCCGCCACGGCAGCGGCCACCGGGCAGCAGTTGCGCGCCGGCTGGGTTCGCTCCCGGCTGGCGGCCGTCGGGTACGCGGGGGACATCGCGTCCGTCGGTGCGGTGAAGGCGCTGCGGAAGGCGGAGCCGCGGCTGAGCCTGGCGGCGGCGGTGCAGTTGCAGAAGGACGCCCTGGCCGAGAACGGGTGACCACCACGGACCCCGCCCTCCGGGGGGGCACCGGGTCCCGGGGTGCCGTGGCGGCCCGGAACATGTCAGACCCCGGGCCTATCGTGTGACAGTACGCCAGGCAGGCCCGTGCCCATCAAGGATGACCCGGTACGGGAGACGCTGGCCGACTGTCTGCAGGTACTGTCCCCGCTCGCCGCGGACCGGGACTGGAGCGTCCCCGCCGGGCCGCTGGAGTGGAGCTGCCGCGACACGGCCGTCCACATCGCCCACGAGCTCCTCGCGTACGCCCGCTCACCGCCCGGCCCAGGGACCACTACCTGCCCATGGACCTCGTCGTCCGCCCGGAGGCCGACCCGGCGCAGGTGCTGTCGGTCTTCACCGCCGCCGGCGGACTGCTCGCCCACACCCTCGACGGCACCGTGGACGATGTCCGCGCCTACCACGACGGGCCGTGCGATCCGGGCGGCTTCGCGGCGATGGGTGTCGCCGAACTCGTGCTGCACACCCACGACATCTGCCGCGGCCTCGGCCTTGACCGGCAGGTTCCCGAGCACACGAGCCACTACGTGCTGCACTGGCTGTTCCCGGACGCACCGCAGGAGCCGGACGCCGACGCCGAGGGCACTCAGGTTGCCGCCGCCGCCGGTGACGAGCGTCGCCGTATCGCCGGTGACCGGACCCGGCGGAGTGTCGGCCCCCGGCCCCGGGAGAATACCTCGGCGCGATCACTCGGGGTGTCGGGCTCTCGCCTCGCGGCGTACGATCGCCTCGATCATGTCGCTGATGGTGCCCAGCCCCTCCGGCGAGAGGCTCCTCGCCCGGAGCGCGACCTCGCGTACGCCGGCGTCCCGCAGCGCCCCGAGCAGCGCCAGCTCGTCGGCGAGTTCGGCGCCCCGCTCGTCCTCGAAGAAGTACCCGGGCGGTACCTGGAAGAAGTGCGCCAGGGCTTCGAGGTGACGCTTGGTCGGGTTGCCGCGCCGCCCGGTGCGCAGCTGCCAGACGTAGGTGGCCGAGAAGCTCTCCCCGGTCGCCTCCCGGCACGCCCGTGCGACCTCCTCGTTGCCGTACGGCTCGCCACCCGGCCGGAGGACCGTCCGGAAGAGCCGCTCGATGCGGTCCGCGAGGGTGTCCGGTGCGCCTGGCCCGTCTGCCGTCACTGGGCGCCTCTCCGTTCGTCGGTCTGCCGGACACCATCACGCTCATCCATCTGTGCGCGGTCATCGACTCCGCGAACAAGGTGTCGGCGCCGCAGCCGGTACGAGGAGCAGCCTGGTGGTCGGCCACCTCGACCACGGTGCGCGGGCGCAGGCCGCTGCCCGGGAGCGGGGGCACCAGTTCCAGGCGCCGGCAGCCACCTCCGTGGCCTTGTCGGCGAGAACGAGTCGGGCCGACCCAGCGCCGACTGCACTCTTGCCCTACGCCCATCCAGCAGCCACGCTCGAACTCACGTCGAACCCGACACCTGGGGGCCCAGTGGACGACATCAACCGTCAGAACCGGCGAGGCACCATCGGCTGCTTCGTCCTTGCCATCCTCATCGCCGCCGCCGTCATCGCCTTCTTGGTCTGGGCCTGGAACCAGCCGGGCAGCGACACCCCCAGCTACTGGCACTGAGCCCCACACGGTCCCACCTCGCGCGGGGTGCGCTGCGTGCTGCCGCGGCCACCGCCGCCCAACCGGTCCAGGTCGCACCGTGGGCATCGCGCCCCCAGGCCGGTACGTCACCTTCACTTGCCGGGACGGGAGGTAACCCCCGCACCGAGTGCCGTTGTCCCCCACCACAGGACCCAGGTCATGGTGGAATCGTGGACCACACCGAGTTGCTGGAGGACGACGGCGATCAGTGCTCCTGCCGCGGAGAACGCCGCGACGGTCGCGAGCGCCCGTGCGTTGAGTCTTGTCCTCATCGGCCTTTCCTCGTATCAGGACCGGCCACGGAAGCGGCTCACGACGGATCTGCTTGTCCGGGCGGCGAGCGACCTTGCGGCACCGCCACACCGTCCCGCCCCGAAGGCCACCGCAGCGGGGACCGCTCCCCGGGCGGAGTTCGTTCCGAGGACTTCCGCACTCCCATGTGCAGGTGTTTTCCCCAGAGCGCGGCAACGGCGATGGGGCGGGCCGGCGGGCCGCCCCGGTGTGGCGGCGCGCCGGTGGTTCCCGGTCAGCGGCGGCCGGTGGCCAGGACGACGAGGAACTGGCCGCCACCCGCCTCGATGTCGGCGGTCACCGCCAGCCCCGGCACCAGCCGGGAGAACCGGTCCACCAGCCAGTCCGCCGCCTCCTGGGCGTCCTGCCTGGTCGGACAACGGCCCACCATCTCGCGGCCCCCCTTGCGCTCCAGCCGCCCGGCAACGGTGATCAGCGGCGCCGGTTCGACCACGTACAGGCGGTCCGGCCAGGGGATGACCACCTTGACCGCGCCCTTGCGGGTGTTGCACCCGCGGTGCGCGAGCCGCTCGGCGACCTTCGCTTTCCGGTCGGCGGTCCGGCTGTCGACACTGGGCCCCCGCTGATCGTTCACCGACATGCCGGGGTCGACCGCCTCGTCGCACACCCAGCACCGCCAGCCGTCACGCTCGGCCACATCCTCAAGAAGACTCACCCGGGCAAACTAGCCTGCCCACCCCCTACCGCGAACACCGGTACCCCGGCGACCCCTCCAACCCGGGACGGACCCGGGCGGTGCCGCCCACCTTGCCGCCGCAAAGATCCTGACTCCCCCCGTCACGGCCGCCGGGCGGCGGCGAGGGTGCGCTGGACCCGGCCGTGACGGCCTCGGCGAGAAGGCGGTGCAGGCGCCGGCCTGCCCAGACACGACCGGCGGGGGCCGCCGCCCGCGCTCGACCGGCCGTCCGCCCCGGGATGCCGAGGGCACCGCCGGGATCCCGGTGTCAGGGGTGGATGGCGTGTTGCAGCATTTCCTGGTAGCTGGACAGGTCCGACGCGGGCGGCGCCTGGACGTCGACGGTGACGCCGAGGTCCAGGTAGGTGGTGGTCGTGGTTCGCGGGCCCTGGGAGGTGTCCTCGGTCTCCGCGCGCTTGACCAGTTCTCCGCCGGCGCCGATCCACAGGTCCGCGGTGACCGTGCTGGTGCCCTCGTCCGCCAGCGACCGGGCGACCAGTGAGCGCTCGTCGGCGGCAAGTCCGGCGGCGTAGTAGTCGACGGCCGGCATCCGGACCCGCAGGCGGGTGCTGCGGACCTTGCCGACATCGGCGTTCCCGAGGTTCTCCACCGCGCCCGAGGCACCGGCGCCGGTGAGGACCGTGACGGGGTTGAGCTGCCGGCGGAGCCGGAGAAAGCCGCCGGCTGTGTTGAACGACGCCGCCCGGTCGGCCCAGGCGTTCGCGGGCCGGCCCTCGGGGCCGTCGATGCGGACCCACTTCAGGCCCGCCCAGGAAGCGTCCTGATACGCCGCACCCTCCACCACCCGGACACCGCCCCCGAGATCGGCACGTATCTCCGGCGACGCCCAACTCACCTTCGCGGACATCCGCCGGATACCGTCCGCCTGCTCGACGTCGATCCGCTCCACCGCACTCTGCGCCCTGCCCATGGTCTCCGCCGCCCGGCGCAGCAACTCCTGCGCGGACGGGCCCGCGGGAGCCCCGTCCGAACAGGCAGTCAAACCGCAGGCGAGGGCGAGAGCGACAACGGCGGCACGGGCCGCTGCTCGGGTGCTGCGCAAGGGTGTTTCCTCAGGTCAGAAGGGGTCGGCTGCCGAAGTATGGCATGCGGGGAACTGCTGCCACGGGCGTGGGCAGGGTGCTGCGTACGAGGACCGCCGCACGCAGCGCCCTGCCCCGGCCGTTGACCATGCGCGGGGTCACTGCTCGAGCTGCTTCGACCAGTCACCCCCGAAGCGATAGGCACGGCCATCACCGACCTGCTTCATCCCGCCAGGAACAACGCTCCGGTGGTACGGGTACTGCTCCGTCACCGCCGCCAGCAGGAACTCCAGGAAGCCGCCCTCGAACAGGTCCCACTTCAGCCTCGAGTCGAACTTGGCAGCGACCGGCCACCGGTCCGGGTCCGGGCCCCGCATCAGCCAGAAGAACTGGTCGGAGTTCCAGTTGTTACCCCACTTCAGCAGCCCGCCCTCGGCCGGGAACAACGGGTACGGGCACTCGTCGTGGTCCCCGTCCCGGTAGGCCTGGGCCAGCATGGCGCAGTATCCGTGGGGGTCCGTCGTGTAGTACAGGAATCCCTCGAAGCCGAGCGGTTGCTCGGCCTTGGAATTGGGCGCTGCCGATGGTGTGTAGATGTGCAGCTCGTCGCTGATACTCACCATCCCGTACCGGTCGCCGAACGCCCGGTAATCCGATGGCAGTTGGAACCCGATCGTCTCGGGCCCGCGCTCCCACGGGACCGGGACCACTCCGCCCGCAGGCGGCGGCCCGATCACCGCGCCGAGCCGGTCCAGCAGTTCCTCGATGTTCACGTGCACTCCCATCCGCCACCGTGCCGCCGGAGGCTAGTTTCCCAGGTAGGCCAATCCACTCGGGCCGTAGCTGCTGTTGTCCACAACTGTCCATCCGGAGTCCGTGGTCGACCCGGTGGTGGCGCTCCAGGCGTAGAGGGACATATCCCACGTGTTCGGAATGGTGCTGGTAGTGGTCTTGTACTGCGGAAGCACGTTGTACAGCACGGGGCCTTGGCCCATGTCGACCCCAGCTCTGGCCTCGAACGTCCGCATGCTGTTGGTGATCTTGCCGCCGGTCCGCTGGTTGATGTTGGCACCGCGTTGGAAGCACGGCGTCAGGTTCCGCTCGTCCGCCGTTCCACCGGCCATGCGCGGCACGGAGTGGCAACGGGCGAGATCCGTTTTCGGAGTGAACCCGAGAGCTGTCGCCCGCGCCTGAGCGTCGCTCCAGCCCCGGATGTTGCCTGCCGCGTCGTCGCCCCTTTCGGAGTCGGGCTCGCCTTCGAGACAGGCGTTGACTCCCTGGTTGCGGTTCTGCGCGTCCGACGGCAGGTAGACGACCCATCCGCCGCCGTTCAGGGGTACGGCGTTCGACGGCTCCAGGTCCTTGCAGGTGGGGACGCGCGGGTTGCCGCTCGCCCCGGTGCTCGGGTTGCCGTGGCCCTGGCCGGAGTCCGAGGAGGCGGGTGCCTCCTGAAGCGTCTCGAGCCCGTCGATGGAGACCTGTCCGCCGTTGAGGAACGTGACGAGCCCGCCGAGGTCGAAGCCAGTCGGGGCCGGCGCGGGGGCCGGGGTCGGGGATGCGGTGGCGGTGGCCGTGGTGGTGGGCGCCTGTACCCGTAGCGCCGTGTAGTGCCCGTTGGGCTTGCGGACCAGGCCGTCGTAGGTGATGGCGGGGCTGGTCAGCGTGGCCGCCTGGGCGGCCGGGAGCCGCTTGACGGCTTCGGGCGTCAGGTACGCGGTGCCCGGCCGGGCGTCGAGGGTGGTGCCGGTCTGCTGCGCGTACTGCTGCATGGCGGAGGTCTGCGGCTGCCGGTAGGGGCTGTCGGCGGTGTCGGCCTCCGAGCCCTGGGCCTCGGCGTTGGGTTCCGGCGGCGCGGGCGCGTCGCCGCCCTGATCCATCGTCGCCGCCGGGTCGGGCGGGGTCCGGGTCAGGCTCTGGAGCAGTTGGGCCATCTCCTCGAGCAGCTGCCGGGTCTGGAGCTGGAGCTGCTGGGCCTTGGCCTTGGCCGCGGAGGCCTTCTCGGCGTTGGCCTGGGAGGCGGCGTTGAGCTGGGATTTACGGGAGTTGAGCTGGGCCTCCTCCTGCTTGATCTCGCTCTGCTCACCCTCGATCTTGGTCTCTTCGGCCTGGACCTGGTTCTGTTCGGCCTCGAGCTGCGCCGCTTCGGCGTTGTAGCGGTTGACCGCGGCCGGCTGGTCGCTGGGGGGCTTGGCCGCGTTGTGGGCGTCGATCCTGCCGCTGAGTGAAGTCGCGCGCTGGTTGTGGCTGTCGGTCTCTGCGTTGACCGCAGCGGCCTTGGCGTCGAGCGCGGTGTCGGCGCTGCTGACGTCGGCGGCTTCCTTGGCGATCCGCTCGGCCTCGGCGACCACCTCCTTTCCCATCTGGTCGATCTCGGCTTCGGTCTGCGTCTGTGCCGCGATCTTCTCGGCGAGCGCCGGGGCGACGGCGGCAAGGTTCCTGGACAGCGAGAGGGAGGCCACGGAGTCGGGCGGGCTCATGACCGGTGTGTCGGCGGCGGCCCTCGTCACTGTCGCCGCCGGGCCGATGACCGGAAGCAGGAGCGCCAGCACCAGGGCGACTCCGCGCCCCACCGCCCGCCGGGGGCGGGCAGCCGTCCTGAACGTGGGCGCGGTCATCCGGTCACCTTCTTGGTGAGCTCGTCGGCGACCTTCCAGCTGGTCGACTCGCCGTCACCTGCCTGGCAGACGGAGGCCTGCACCAGGTTCGTGCCCTTCAACCGCGCCTGGTGGTAGCAGGCCCAGCCCGCGCTGCCGTCCTGTGCCGCGGTCCACGCCACGGCGACCTCGGTGGCGGGCCGCGCCGTGTAGGCCCACTTCGAGCTGCGGTCGGCCTGGCCGGTGACCGTGGCGGACGGGCACTTGGCGAGGCCGTCGGTGAGCGCCTGGAAGGCGGCGGCGGCCTTGTCGGTGTCGGGGAAGACCCCGAGCACCTGGTTCACGGTGTAGGCGCCCGAACCCCCGGCGTCCTGGTAGGTCGCCGACAGGTACGCCTTCCACGCCTGCCCGTAGACCGACTGCGTCGTCGGCCCCGCGGCGGCGGCGCACTCCGACGGCGCCACGGTGAGCGGGGCGTGCGGCCGGTTCGACCGGGGGCCGGCGACCAGCGTCGTCCCGGCCAGCCGGCTGACGCCGTCAGGGTCGAGGAGGCCCGCCTGAACGGTCCCCTCGGCTATGTGCGGCGGGAGGCCGGTGGGCTGCTGCGGCCACGCCCACCATCCGATGCCGGCCAGTACGAGGCAGGGCAGCACCGCGGCCAGCAGCAGCCGCCAGTGCCGCAGTTGACGCAGTACCCGGACGCCTCGGCGCGCACCCGGACCCGGTGGAGGCGAGGAGCGCCGGGCCGGTCCCTGCTGCGGCGGCGCGGACGGCGTGGCCGGGCCGGGGCCGGGGGCGGGGGCCGCAGCGGGGCCAGG
>NZ_JAIZ01000590.1 GCF_000710465.2 Kitasatospora sp. MBT63
GGGGGTGGCGTTCACGCTGCCGATGCTGTCAGCCGGGGGTGGGGGTGGCCGGATCGACACCGCGGGTGCCACTCGATCGGTGGGTTTCGGGCGGACAGCCGTAACCCCCGCCCGGCGGGAGGGCCGGACGGGGGCGACGGGATGACGGGAATGGTGCCGGTGGGTCAGCTGCGCCAGGTGTCGTTCAGGGTGACCCGGCCGGTGGCCGGCACGGTGGCGGTGCGGTTGGCGCCGCTCTCCCAAGTCACCGAACCGTTGGCCTCCTTGCGGATGTACTTGTACTCGAAGGCGGTGCCGGCCGGCAGCGACAGGTCGAGCTTCCAGACCGGGTAGGCCGCCGAGGACAGCGGCAGCGCCTTCGAGGTGTCCCAGCCGCCGAGTGCGGCGGTGTTCCCCACCACGTAGACGTTCTGCCCGAACACCGTGGTGGCGTTGACCGCGAACGAGGCGCCGGAGGCGGTCGGCGACGGCGACGGCGAGGCGGTGGAGCCGCCGCTCGCCCCGACGTACAGGGCGACCGCGTCACCCGCGCCCACCGTGGCGGTGAACCTCCCGTCCGTGCCGACCTGGTAGCTCACACCGGTGCAGCCGCCGCCGGCCACCGGGTCGCCGTGCTGGACGTCGCAGTAGCTGCCGGCGGGCAGCGAGGTCTGGAAGGTCTGGGTGATCGGACCGCTCTCGTGGTTGATCGCCACGTAGCCCTTGCCGCCGCGGCCGAAGCCGATCGCGTTGCTGCCGTCGGACCACCAGTTGGTGACGGCGGTGCCGGCCACGGCGTTGCGGAAGCCGACCATGTTGGCCACCTGGCGCCAGGCGTGGGTGCAGTTCCAGCCGTCCTGGTAGCAGGCGTTGACGGTACCGCCGTTCGGCGGGCCGTCGTCGTTGGCGCCGAAGGCGTAGCCGGAGTAGACGTTGGGCGCGCCGTACGGGAAGGCCAGCATGAAGACGTTGGCCAGGGTGTAGGTGTTGCCGTTCTTGTAGGTGAGGGTGGAGCCGTTGCGCTCGGTGTCCCAGTTGTCGACGAAGGTGCGGGCCTGGGAGCTGCCCAGCAGGCCGGAGCCCCAGGTCGACAGGTCGGCGATCCGGCCGCCGTCGAAGGCGCTCTTCAGCCAGGTGCCGGAGCGGAACTCGTCCACGTCGCCGGTGCCGGTGTACTCGCTCGGCTGGATCGGCTCGCCGGCGCCGTAGATGACCTCCTGCACCCAGTAGGCGTTCGGGTTGCTCATCCTGGCCTTGATGGCGGCCAGGTCGGTGGCGGCGATGTGCTTGGCGGCGTCGATCCGGAAGCCGTCCACGCCGAGCGAGAGCAGGTCGCTGAGGTAGTTGGCGATGGTCTGCTGGACGTAGGAGCTGCCGGTGTTCAGGTCGGAGAGGTTGACCAGTTCGCAGTTCTGCACGTTGGCGCGGTCGGCGTAGTTGGAGATCGCGCTGCGGCAGGAGTGGAAGTCCTGGTCCTGGTAGTACCCGGGGTAGTTGTACTTGCTGTAGACGGTGCCGCCGGTGCCGGTGCCGGACCCCGCGGACATGTGGTTGACCACCGAGTCGGCGATCACCTTGACGCCTGCGGTGTGACAGGTGGCGACCATGGACTGGAACGCGGCGCGGTCGCCGAGCCGGCCGGCGATCTTGTAGCTGACGGGCTGGTAGGAGGTCCACCACTGCGGGCCCTGGATGTGTTCCTGGGGCGGGGAGACCTCGACGAAGCCGTAGCCCTTGGGGCCGAGGGTGTCGGTGCAGGCTCTCGCCACCGAGTCGAACTTCCACTCGAAGAGGGTGGCGGTGACGTCCTTGCCGCCACCGGGCGGGGTGGCCCCGGCGGTGGGCGCGAGGGTGAGTCCGGTGCCGATCGACAGCGCGAGCGCGGCCGCGGCGGCCAGTGCGCCGGCGGTACGGGCGGTACGGGCGGGACGGCGGGTGGGGGAGGTGGTGACCACGGTGTC
>NZ_JAIZ01000591.1:0-8513 GCF_000710465.2 Kitasatospora sp. MBT63
CCTGGCCGGAGTGCGGTGACCCTTTCCGCTTCCGGGTGTCGTCGATCCGGTCCGCCCGCCCCCTCGCCCGTCCGGTCACCGTCGTCGTCCGCTGCCGGCGCCCCCGCCGTCAGTGGTCCCACCGGTGTCCGTGGATGTGCAGGTGGATGTGGGGTGTGGGTGCGGTCCGGTGGTGGTGTCAGCCGCCGAAGACCGGGGCGAAGACGAAGTGGATGTTCTTGTTGGACTGGTCGGTGAAGACGAACCCGGTGTTGTCCTTCACCCCGACGTTGCTGTTCTGGTTCGAGGCACCCGCACCGGTGGCGGTCTGCTGGGTGGCGTTGTAGTTGCCGTCGACCGAGCCGAAGATGTTCCCGCTGCCGAAGTTGGACACCACGCTGCTGTTGGAACCGTCGCCGGCCAGTGCGCCGTTGTCGGCGACGGCCGTACCGGCCCCGCCGGCCAGCAGCAGGCCCGCCGCGAGCGGAGCGGCGACCAGCAGTCCGGCCAATCGGGTGGTGCGGATACGGGAGCGCGCCATGAAGTCCTCCAAGAACCCGCCGCCCCGCACTGGGGCGGCAATTGTGTTGATAAGTGCGGGAGTTCGCGGCCAGACGAACACCTGCGGGCTGCGACGCCGAGAGACAGCTTTCCGCAACAAATCGACAAAGCACCAGCACCGGGAGGCCTTTTCGCCCGTTAGCGTGACATCGGGCCGCAGTCGCTTAGACCGGGAATACGCCGTTCGTCGGCAGACACACCGCCCCTGGCTTGGCAGTTAGCCCGAACGGCCGGGCCCTGCGGGCACCGCCCGGCAGGCGCGCAGCCGGTCGGTCGCACACCGATCGCACCACCCCGGGCGCACATTCGGCCCGCACGCCCCCGATTCGGTCGGATCGGCCGACCAAGGCCATTTCTTCAGCCCTTTCCGGCCACTCCGGATGCATCCGAAGGGTAAGGCAGGATGGTCATTTGAATGACCGTCAGAGGGTCTTACCCGGATTCAGGATTCCGAGCGGATCGAAGACCGACCTGATCTGCCGCTGCACCTCCAGGCCGACCGGCCCCAACTCCCGGGCCAGCCACTCCCGCTTCAGCAGGCCGATGCCGTGCTCGCCGGTGACCGTGCCGCCGAGTTCCAGGCCGAGGGCCATGATCTCCTCGAACGAGCGCTCCGCCCTGGCCGTCTCCTGCTCGTCCGACGCGTCGAAGACCACCACCGGGTGGGTGTTGCCGTCACCCGCGTGCGAGACCACACCGATGGTCAGGTCGCTCCGCTCGGCGATCTGCGCGACCCCCGCCAGCATCCGCGCCAGCTGCGAACGCGGCACGGCCACGTCGTCGATCATCGTGGTCCCCAGCCGGTCAAGCGCGGGCAGCGCCAGCCTCCGGGCCTGCAGCAGGAGTTCCGACTCCGCCCGGTCCTCGGCCGGCACCACCTCGGTGGCCCCCGCGGTCCGGCAGAGCTCGGCCACCGCGGCCAGTTCGGCCGCCTGCCCCGGGCCGTCGAAGGCCACCAGCAGCAGGGCCTTGGTGGTCGCCGGCAGCCCCATCGCCGCCATCTCGTTGACCGCCCGGACGGTGGTCGCGTCCATCAGCTCCATCAGCGACGGCGTGAACCCCCGGGCCATCACCTCGCAGACCGCCGCACAGGCCGCGTCCGTGCTGCCGAACTCGGCGGCCAGCACCAGCGGCGGAGCCGGCTCCGGGCGCAGCGCCAGCACCGCGCGGACCACCACCCCGAGCGTCCCCTCGGATCCGACCAGCAGCCGGGTCAGGTCGTAGCCCGCGACGCCCTTCGCGGTCCGGCGGCCGGTGCTCAGCAGCCGGCCGTCCGCCAGCACCACGTCCAGCCCGAGGACGTACTCGCTGGTCACGCCGTACTTCACGCAGCACAGGCCGCCCGCGCCGGTGGCGATGTTGCCGCCGATGGTGCAGGACTCCCAGCTGGACGGGTCCGGCGGGTAGGCCAGCCCGTACTCCCCGGCGGCCCGGGACAGCACGGCGTTCACCACCCCGGGTTCGACCACGGCGAGCCGGTTGACCGGGTCGATCTCCAGGATGCGGTCCATCTTGACCAGCGAGAGGACGATGCAGCCGTCCACGGCGTTGGCGCCGCCGGACAGGCCGGTGCGGGCGCCCTGCGGCACCACCGGGACCCGCAGCTCGGTCGCCGTCCGGAGCACGTGCTGCACCTGCTCGACGGTCTGCGGGAAGACCACCACCGCCGGGACCCCGGCGGCGCAGAACCCCGCCATGTCGCGGGCGTAGGCGGCGGCCACGTCCGGGTCCACCGCGACCGCCTCCGGCGGCAGGCCCTGCATCAGCCGGTCGACCAGATCACCCACGGCGGCCTCCACCTCTCGCGTCCCTGTCCGGTCCGGCCGCGGCACTCCGCGGTCCCGTCCGGCCGCCCCGTTCGGCGTCCCGTCCGGCCGCGGCGTTCGCTGCCCCCGCCCCGCACTCTGCCCCCGTCCGGAGGCGGGGGCAAGGCCGTCCCGGCCGTGGGTGTCCGGGAATCACGCACCCCGCGTAACCGTTCGGCAACAGCGGCAGGGCGGGCGCACCCTCGTGGCCCCCCACGACGTGCATGGGTGCGGGGCCGGTGGTGCCCACGGGTACGGGAGCGCGAGCGACCGGGGCGGCCCGCCCGCGGGCGGGCGCCGGACGGACGGACACACAGGGGGAAGCATGACCAGGCGGACGGCGGCTGCGGTGGCGGCGGCGATGCTGAGCGGGGCGCTGCTGGTGACCGGGTGCGGCGGCAAGGGCGGGGCGGGCGGCGCAACGGCGGCCCTCGGTGCGGGCGGCGGGGCCTCCGCCGCGCCGGCCGCCAAGACCTCGGCCGCGGTGGTGGCGATCGAGCCGAAGGACGGCGCCACCGACGTGGCCCCCGGGGCGCTCAAGGTCTCGGTGGCGGGCGGCAGGCTGACCAAGGTCACCGTCACCGACGCCACCGGCACGCCGGTCGACGGCACCCTCGCCGCCGACGGGCTCGGCTGGGTGCCCGCGAACGGGCTGGCCGTCGGGACTGCGTACCGGGTGAGCGCCGAGGCCGCCGACGCGGGCGGTCTGACCACCACCGCGACCAGCGCCTTCACCACGCTGACGCCCGAGCGGACGATCGGCGCCGACGACAACGTGGTCACCGGGAACACCTTCGGCGTCGGCATGATCGTCTCGGTGCAGTTCAAGGGCGAGGTGAAGGACAGGGCCGCCGCCGCCAAGGCCGTCACGGTCGAGGCCTCGGACGGCACCGTGGTCAAGGGCCACTGGTTCCCCGGCAACCGGCTCGACCTGCGCCCGGAGACCTTCTGGAAGCCCGGCACCACCGTGAAGGTGCACTTCCGGACCAAGAACGTCGAGCTCTCGCCGGGGGTGTACGGCGCCACCGACCGGGACGAGCAGTTCACCATCGGCCGCTCCAAGATCAGCGAGGTGGACGCCGCCGCCCACCGGATGGTGGTCAAGAAGGACGGCTCGCCGGACCAGGCCATCCCGATCACCGCGGGCGCCGACGACAACCCGTCCTGGAACGGGACCATGGTGATCTCCGAGATGCACCTGATGGAACACATGAAGTCCGAGGGCGTGCCCGGCCTCAAAGGCAAGCCGTACACCGCCGACGACCCGCACGCGATGCGGCTCACCGCCACCGGCACGTACGTGCACGGCAACCCGAGTGCGGGGCCGGCGGTCGGCCGCAGCAACATCAGCCACGGCTGCATCGGCCTGGTCGACACCGCGGCGGGCGACCCGAACTCCACCGCGGGCAGGTTCTACGCGGACTCGATGATCGGCGACGTGGTGAAGGTGCGCGGCTCGATCAAGAAGGAGGCGCTCGCCCCGGACAACGGCCTGAGCGGCTGGAACATCGACTGGGCCCAGTGGTAGCCGGTCCGGCCGGCCGTTCGCGGAGCGGGCGGGCCGGTCACTCGCCGAGCGGGCGGGACACCGCGAGCACCCGGGCGACGCCGTCCGCGCTCCAGGCACCGGCCGCGCCCGGTCTGCTGCTCAGATAGGCCGCGGACCTGGCCGTGTCCCACCCGTGCGCCTCGCGCAGCCCGGCGGCCAGGACCCGCAGGTACGCGGCGGTCGGCGCGTTCAGCGGGGCCTCGGCGCGGCGCCACGGGGCGGTGAACGTCAGCACCGGCCGACCCGCCAACCCGCCCACGCAGAGCACCGTTTCGTACCGGTCGGGGCCCAACAGGGCCCGCCCGTCGGCCAGTACCGCCCGCAGGTCCGGGTCCGGCCCGTCGCCGGGGGTGCGGCGCCGCTCCTGGGCCAGCACGTCGAGGAACTGGCCGGTCGTCAGGAGGTAGCCGCGGGCGGGCATCTCGCCATCGTCGTCCCCGTCCCCGTCGCCGTCGCCGGGATCGTAGAAGCCCATCCCGCCGCCCCAGACCGACGACTCCAGCGCGAAGTGCAGCCGTCCCGGCAGCAGCAGCGGGACGTCCGCGGCGGGCGGGCGGCGGTCCCGGCTGCCGGGGTGGTCACGGTCCCCGCCGGGCAGCCGGCCGCCGGCGAGGTAGCAGGTCAGCCGGGCGAGGGACATGTTCGACGCGTAGGCGGCGTACCAGACCCGCCCGGCGGCCGCGCCCGGCCGGGGCCGCGGCCCGGGGCGCCGTACCCCGCCCGTCGCAGTCATCGGCCCGCCCGCCCTCTCCGCCTCGCCGGTGCCCCGGCTCCGCATCGGCGGCGGCAGCCCGGGCGCACGATTGTCGGCCGCGGGCGGCGTCCGCGCACCCCACGGACCGGCGGGTCGGCCCACGGCCACCCACCCGGCGGAACCCGCCACCGCCGGACGCCCCCGGAACGGTGCCGGGCACGGCAACGGCCCCTGACCGTTCCTACCGGTCAGGGGCCGTTGTGCGGCGGAGAGCGTGGGATTCGAACCCACGGTACGGGGTCACCGCACGACAGTTTTCAAGACTGTTCCCTTAGGCCGCTCGGGCAGCTCTCCAGGCGGAGGCCAGCCTAACGGGTCCGGCGGGGTTCGGTGCACACCGTTTCCGGTGCCGGGTCAGTTGTCGCCCTTGCGCTCGCCGAGGGTGATGGTGGTCTTGGCGGTCTTGCCGTCGCGGGTGTACTCGACCTCGACCTTCTCGCCCGGCTTGTGCGTCCAGATCTCGCTGACCAGGGTGGGGCCGCTGTCGATGGCGATGCCGCCGAGCTTGGTGATCACGTCGCCCGGCTTGAGGCCGGCCTGGTCGGCGGGGCCGCCGGGGGTGACGGCCGGGGTGCCGCGGACGTCGGCGCTGGGGATCTGCGCGCCGTCGCCCTTGTAGTCGTCGTTGCGCAGCACACCGAGGATCGCGTAGACCGGCGTGCCGTCCTTGATCAGGGTCTCGGCGACCCACTTGGCCTGGTTGATCGGGATCGCGAAGCCGAGGCCGATCGAGCCGGCCCGGCCGGTGGAGCCGCCGGTGTTGGACTGGATCGCCGAGTTGATGCCGATGACCTGGCCGGAGGCGTTGAGCAGCGGGCCGCCGGAGTTGCCCGGGTTGATCGAGGCGTCGGTCTGCAGGGCGTTCATGTACGAGGACTGGGAGCCCATGTCGTCGCCGGAGGCGACCGGACGGTCCTTGGCGCTGATGATGCCGGTGGTGACGGTGCCTTCGAGCCCGTACGGGGCGCCGATCGCGATGGTGGCGTCGCCGATCGCGGTCTTGTCGGAGTCGCCGATCGGCAGCGGGACGAGCTTGTCCTTCGGCGGGTTGTCGAGCTTGACCACGGCCACGTCGTAGCCCTGGGCGCGGCCGACCACGGACGCCGGGTAGGAGGAGCCGTCGGAGAACTTCACCGTCAGCTTGCCGCCGCTCGCCGCGGGGGCGACCACGTGGTTGTTGGTGAGGATGTGGCCCTCGGTGTCGAAGACGAAACCGGTGCCGGTGCCGGACTCGCTGGAGCCCTGCGCCTTGATGGTGACGGTGCTGGGCAGGGCCGCGGCGGCGATGCCGGCCACCGAGTCGGGGGCCCGGTCGAGGGCCTTCTTGTTGTCGCCGACCGTCACGGTGGTGCTGGTGTGGCTGCTGGACCCGCTGCTGCCGTTGCCACCGCCGTCGGTCAGCGAGGCACCGATCGCGCCGCCGGCCAGGCCCGCCACCAGGGCGGCCGCGGCGACCAGGGCGATCAGCGAGCCGCGCTTCCTGCGGGGGCCGGGCGGCGTACTGCCGCCACCCCACTCGGACGGGTAGCCGGGCACGCCCGGGCCGCCGGTGCCGCCGGGCGGGGTGCCCCAGCCGCCGAGCGGGTGCCCGGCGCCGAACGGGTGGTGGCCGGGCTCGCCGGCCGGCGGGTTGCCCTGGCCGGGCGCGCCCTGGCCGAACGCGGCCTGCTCGGGGGTGACCGGCTGCTGCTCGGCCGGGCGGTGCTCCGCGGCGCCGGGCAGCGGCGGCGCGTACGGGTTGTGCGGGACGGCCGGCGGCGGGGCGTCGAGGTAGCCGGACGCCGGGGCGGCCGGGGCCGCGGGGATCACCGGCGGCGGCGCGTCGAGATAGCCGGGGGCGGCAGGGGCGGCAGGCTCCTGCGGGTCGGCCTGCTTGGACAGCGCGAGCGTGGGAGCGGATTCGACGACCGGCTGCGGCGCGGCGGCCGACGTGTGGTCGGTGGTCGGAGCACCCGCCTCTGGAACGCCGGAGGACTGACCCTCCTGCGGCCCGGTGGACCCACCCTCGTGTTCGGTGCTCACGGACGACCTCCATAGCTGACGGACTTGGCCATAGTTTTTCGCATAGCCGATTCAGTTGCCGTAAGGAGCCCCCTGAAGAAGTCATGAGAATGCTTAGGTGGTCCTGACGGCCCGCGGTACGGCCCTGGGCCGCGGTGGCTGCCACGGGTGCCCGGCCGTCGGAACTTCCGCGATTCGGAACTTCCGTGATGCGGACAGTGTCCCCCCTGGCCTTGGCGTTCGAGGCGGCGCCCGTTAGCCTGGCGCTCCAAACTGAAACGACGCGGGAGCTTGGACCCACCAGGCTGAGAGTGCGCTGTTCGACCGTACGCCATGGGTATCACGGCGGGGCGGGTCGAGGGAGCGCTGACCGCCGGAACCTGTCCGGGTAATGCCGGCGTAGGGAGTATCGGCCATGACGGCTGTTTCGCCTTCCCCTGCCTCCGACTCCGCGACCGCTGTCGCGGAGCGCGTCGAGGCCCCCCTGGTCCTCGACACCGCGCCGCCGCGGACGCTGGACTTCCGGGCGCAGTTCGCGCTCTGGGCCAACCTCGGGGTGAGCCTGATCGGCTTCTCCAGCGCCGCGACGGTGCTGGGGACGGCCGGCAGCGAGCTGTCGTTCGCGGCGTCGGTGACGGCGATCGTGGCCGGCACGGTGATCGGTACCGCGATGCTGGGCGTGGCCGCGCTGATCGGTGCCCGGACCGGCGCGCCCGCGATGGCGGTGCTGCGCGGGCTGTTCGGGACCAGGCTGTCGTACCTGCCGACGGCGCTGAACATCGTGCAGTGCCTCGGCTGGGGCGTGTTCGAGCTGATCACCATCGCGGGCGGGGCCCAGGCGGTGGCGGGCACCCAGGGCTGGCGCTGGCTGTTCGTGCTGCTCGCCGGTGCGCTCACCACGGTGCTGACGATCTGGCCGCTGGGCGCGATCGCGGTGCTGCGCAAGTACGTGGCCGTCGCGGTGGGGGTGGCGATGGTGTACCTGACGGTGCAGCTCGGCCGGCAGGGCTTCCCCGACCCGGGGGCGGGCAACTGGACCGGTTTCCTGACCGCGACGGACTACATCATCGCGGTGTCGATCTCGTTCGTTCCGCTGGCCGCCGACTACACCCGGCACTCGCGCACCGCGTCGGCCTCGTTCTGGGGCACCTTCTCCGGGTACTCGGTGGCGCAGGTGTGGTGCTACGTGCTGGGCCTGGTCGCGCTGCTGCAGGCCGAGGGCGACCCGAGCCGGATCTTCGAGTCGTTCACCGGGGTGACGGCGGGCTGGCTGTTCCTGCTGGTGCTGGTGGTGCGGGAGACCGACCAGTCGTTCGCCAACGTCTACTCGACCGCGATGTCGGTGCAGAACCTGCTGCCGCGGATCGACCGCCGGCTGCTGACCGGCGGGATCGGCGTGCTGGTGACGGTGCTGGCGCTGCAGATCACCGAGTTCACCGACTCGTACTACGCCTTCCTCGGTCTGATCGGCTCGGTGTTCGTGCCGCTGTTCGCGGTGCTGGCGGTCGACTACTTCCTGGGGGCCGGGCGCGACGGCTGGAACCTGGACCAGGACGCGCCCTCCCGGCTGGTGATGCTGGTGCCGTGGGTGCTGGGCTTCGCCGTCTACCAGTTCCTGGCGCCGACCCAGAACGCCGGCCGGTGGACCGCCTTCTGGACCGACCTGCAGTCCGCGGTGGGCTTCACCCCGCAGGCGTGGACCTCGGCCTCGCTGTTCGGCTTCCTGGCGGCGGCGCTCGCCACCTGGGCGACCACGCTGGTGCGCCGGACGGCCTGAGCCAGGACGGCCCGAGCCGGGCGGCCCGAGCGCGGGCGGCCCGAGCGCGGGCGGACCGGCGGCCGGGCCGAGAAGTCCGCGAGCCGC
>NZ_JAIZ01000591.1:8607-11357 GCF_000710465.2 Kitasatospora sp. MBT63
CACGTTCCCCGTGGCGGCGGCTTCCCGACTTTTCGGCCCGCGTAGGGTGACCGTCGTGGACACCCAGCACCTCGGCTCCTCCGCCGCCTCCTCCGGCTCCTCCGACCGCAGCGCGGTCAAGGTCATCGCCCACCGCGGCTCCTCCGCCGCACTGCCCGAGCACACGATCGAGGCCTACCGGCTGGCGATCGAGGAGGGCGCGGACGGCCTGGAGTGCGACGTCCGGCTGACCGCCGACGGCGAGCTGGTCTGCGTGCACGACCGGACGGTGCGGCGGACCTCGGACGGCCGGGGCGTGGTGTCGGCGATGACGCTGGCTCAGCTGGGCGAGCTGGACTTCGGCTCGTGGAAGTCGCCGGGGTCGCCGACGCCGAGTTCGGTGCTGACCCTGGCGCAGCTGCTGGAGCTGGCGGTCGACGCCGGCCGGCCGATCGAGCTGGCGATCGAGACCAAGCACCCGACCCGGTACGCGGGACGGGTGGAGGCCGAACTGCTGCGGACGCTGGACCGGTTCGGGCTGCTTCCCGCCGGACCGGCCGACGGCGGGCGGGCCGAGGAGGCGGAAGGGGCCGCCCCGGCCGGGCCGAGCGTTCGGATCATGAGCTTCTCGGAGCTGGCGCTGCACCGGGTCCGCCGGGCCGCGCCCGCGGTGCCGACGGTGTACCTGCTGGAGCGGCGGCTGCCGCTGCTGGGCCGGACCGGGGTGCTGCCGGGCGGGGCGCGGATCGCCGGCCCGGGCATCGACCTGGTGCGGCGCAATCCCGGGCTGGTGCTGGCGCTGCGGCGGGCCGGGCACCGGGTGCACGTGTGGACGGTGGACGAGCCGGCCGACGTCGAACTGTGCCTGCGGCTCGGGGTGGAGGCGCTGATCACCAACCGTCCGCGCCAGGTGCTGGAGCAGTTGGGCCGCTGACGGCCGCTTCGGTCCCGACGGTTCCCGCGGCATTAGGGCGCGCGGGGGTGAAGGGGCGCGGAAGGGGGCGCAAAGTGCGGGACCGGGGTATTTCCACCCTGTTTCACAACAGACCGTGAGCATCTAATCACCTTTTGGGCACCGTGCGTTGCGATGCCGGAAATGGCCGTCAGGGATCGGTGAACGCTCGTTTCCGGCGCATTCCCAGGGGGCATCCATCCCTCGGCAGAAGCCTGAAGGAGGTCCGGGGGTGGCGTTGATGGTGGCGCGTTCTGTGCCTGAGAAGGCCGGTCCGGCTTCATCGACCCTGGCGGTGCCGCACGGTCCGGCGAGCGTGGGCGTGGCGCGGCGGCGGTTGCGACGGGATCTGGGCGATCTGGAGATACCGGAATCGGTGATTGACGACGCCGTCCTGATCCTCTCCGAACTGCTCAGCAATTCCTGCCGGTACGCCCGGCCGCTGGTGCTCCCCCCCGGCCTCGACGAGGACGCGGAGGCGCTCGCGGACCGGCTGGTGGCGGTCGGATCCGCCGTCAGGCGCGGTACGGGCGGACAGGAACCGGCCGGCGAGGGCGACACCGACCCGGAGCCCGGCGCGGTGCTGGTCCGCTGGCGGACCCACGCGGACGGCCTGCTGACCCTGGAGGTCACCGACGGCGGCGCGGTCACCCGCCCGCTGCCGGCCCGGCCCTCGGTGACCGCCCGCGGCGGCCGCGGGCTGAACATCGTCGGCGAGCTGGCCAGTGACTGGGGCGTCCGGCACGCGCCCGGCCGGGTGACGGTCTGGGCGGAGCTGCCGGCCGACGGCCGCCGCCCCGTACCGGGTGCGGCCGTCCTGCCGGGCGGCACCGGGCCGCAGGCCCGCAGCGCGTAGGGCCGGTCCGGCGGATCTCGTCGGATCGGCGCGCGGCGGGGCCCGGCAGTGTCCGGGCCCCGTACCCGGGCGCACGGACCCGGGCCACCCGGACGGGTCACCCGCCTGCGGTACGCGGGGATGCGCCGGAATTCTCAGTAGGCTGCCCGGAGCAAGAGTCGCCGTCACCGGGAGAGCCGCACCATGGCCAAGAAGGCCGCCAAGAAGTCGCCGCAGCGCAGCCAGTCCACCACCGTGACCGCGGGCGAGGTGCCGGTCGTCGGCGCCCGGGAGATGTGCCCGTGCGGTTCGGGCCGCCGTTACAAGGCCTGTCACGGCCGGGAGGCCGCGCACGCCGTGCAGGAGCTGGTGCACCGCCCGTTCGAGGGGCTGCCGGGCGAGGCGGACTGGGTGGCGCTGCGCGAGCTGGTGCCCGCGGCGACGGTGCCGCTGACGCTGGCCGCCGGGGTGGCCGAGCAGGCCGAGGGCGAGGTGCCGTCGGTGACGCTGGCGACCGTGCTGCCGCTGGCCTGGCCGGCCCTGCGCCGTCCGGACGGTTCGATCCTGCTGGGCCTGCAGACCCAGTCCTCCTCCGGCGACCTGAGCCGGGACCTCGCGGACGCGCTGGAGCTGGCGCTGACCACCGCGCCGGGCAGCCCGGTGCCGTCCCGCCGGACCGTGCCGGGCGGCCGCCGGCTGCAGGAACTGCTCGACACCGGGGCGCCGTTCGTCCCGGTGGTGCACAGCGGTTTCGAGTTCTGGCTGGAGGACTCCGAGGCGGCCGAGGGTGAGGTGGCGGCCTCGCTGGAGCGGGCCAACGCCTCCGCGATCCCGACCGAGAAGCTCACCTCGGTGGCCTCCGCGTACTGGTGCGGCACCCCGGACAAGAACCACCTGCGCTGGGTCATGACGGTGCCGGAGGAGCAGCTGCTGGACGCGCTGGCCCGGCTGTCCACCGCGGGCGAGTCCTCGCTGGGCGAGGAC
>NZ_JAIZ01000591.1:11432-23114 GCF_000710465.2 Kitasatospora sp. MBT63
CGGCTCGTTCCGCGCGCACGGGCTGACCGTGCCGGTCTGGGACCTGCCGCTGGAGATGACCGCGGCCGACTGCGAGAAGCCCGCCGCGGACTTCGCCGAGAAGCTCGCCGCCGCGCTGCGCGAGACCGCTCCGCTGACCGCCGAGGAGCGCCGCTCCCGGGCCAACCTGGTGAACCGTCAGATCACCCTGAACTGACGCCAGGAGTGCGCGCACCGGCGGCCGGGGATCGCCGCCGCCGGTGACGGCTGTCACAATTCAGGCACATCGGACCAGGTCGCGGAAGTTTCCAAGACCCGGTCCGCGTGGACAAATTGGCGCGCACGCGGATCTTTGTTACTGTTTTAAACAGTCCGGTCGCTGGTGCATCCCCCGTCGCCAGCGGCCGGGCCTTTCGTTTTTCCGGACAGTACGTCATCGCACCGCAGGAACGGTCCCGTTCAGAACGGCAGCCGGCTGCCGTCCGGCGCGGTGGTGGCGACCGCGATCAATCCTCCGAGCATCGCCGCGACTTGCGGGAGCCGGGTGGCGCCGGCCCGCGGCGGACGCACCCAGTGCACCGGCCCGGCGCCGGTGCGGGACGGCGGCAGCAGCAGGTAGCCGCCCGGCCCGTGGTAGCGCAACGAGCCCGGCACCCAGGCGCGTTCCGCCAGCAGCCCGCCCAACTCGTCGAGGGTGTACGGGGCGACCAGCAGCAGGTACCGGGACGGGGTGGCGAGCACCGGACCGAGCGGGACCCCGATCCGGTCGAACCAGGCGAGCAGCCGGGGACCGGCCGACGCGGGCACGCTCACCGCGCAGACCGTACGCCCGGTGGCCACCAGGACCGGCGCTCCGGGCGCGCGCCGCTCCCACCACCAGCGCACCATCCGCGGATCGGTGGTGGCCGCGAGCAGGGCCGGCTCGTGCGGGTGGGCGCCGGGCACCGGGCAGCAGACGTCCCCGCAGGCGCACGGACCGGCCGCGCCGCGCACCGGTCTGGCCCCCGGGACCACCGGCCAGCCGAGTTCGGCCGCGGCGAGCGCGGCCGCCAGCACCCGGCGGCGGCCGCCCGGCCGCCAGAACGCGGTGTCCCGCCAGAAGCCGGGCTCCAACCGGGCCGTGGGCCGCCACGACCCGGCCCGCCGCCACTGCTCCAGTCGACGTGTCCGACGCATGGGCACTCGTTCCTTTCCGCGACCACGGTGCTCGGGACCGTCGATCGGCGCGACGGCCGGCGGTTGCCGCACGGCCCGGCCGAGGTGACCCAGGGTTGGGTTGGGTGAGGGGCGGGGCCGGTGCGACCGGCCCGCTGGAACGAGAATCCCTCATACGTCCGGATGGACGCCTCCCCGCGCCGAGCGGTTCCACCGTACGAGTGAGCCGAACCCGGCCCGGCCGGTGCCCGAGGGGGCGGAGCATACGATCCGGACCGCCGCCTGACGGGCCGTCGGAGCGGCCGCCGGCCCGAGGGGGCACCGCCGGCCCGGTCCGGGCGGCGGTCCGCGGCGGGCGGACCGCGGCCGGAAGGCGGCGGTGCGGGCCCCGCAGGAGTTCTGGACATGCCCCGATCGGCCTGTGTACAAGTGGTGGATTGTTGCCGAGTAGTGAGATAGCTGTCGTTCTGGGCGTTGCCGGGGGTCCTGCGTGACACGTACCACTTTGCGGGGAGTTCCGACATGACCGATGCCCGGCCGCTCCACCTGGTGCCGACCGAGTCCACCGCGAGCGGCTCGCCCCTGGCGGGCACCGGCGCCGGGTTCCCCGCGCCGGCCGGCCCCGGGACGGCGCCGGACCGGCTGCTGCCCGTCTTCGCCGACGAGGGCGCCGCCGGCCTGCAGGACCGTTTGGCCGGATGGCTGTCCGATTTCACCAGCCTGCACGAGCACACCGAACTGCTGGCGCAGGCCCGCGGGCTGACCGCCGCCCTGGACGCCGTGCTCGCCTCCGGCGCGGCCCTGCTCGGGGCGCCACGCGGGCTGGTCACCACCGTCGGCCGGGGGGCCGGCCGCCCGGTCGGGCTGGGCCTGGACCGGGCCGGGATCGGTGCGCTGGAGACCGTCCCCGCCGAGCACGGCCCGTTCGCCGGACTGCTCAGCCGCCCCTCCGACACCGGCCGGCTGCTGATCTGCGACCTGGCCGAGGACCCGGGTGTGGGCACCAGGTTCCGCGAGGTCGCCGCCACCCTCGGCCTCGGCGCCTGCTACGCGCTGACCCTGGCCACCGAGCAGGACGGCCCGCTCGCCGCGGCGGTCTGGTTCTACGACGAGCCCGCCTGCCCGGACGAGCGGCGCCGCCACCTGGTCGAGCGCTACTGCGAGTTCGCCGCGCCGCTGCTGGCCCGCCAGCTGGAGACCGACCGGGCCCTGCGCGCCACCCGGGCGCTGCGCCGCAGCCTGCTGCCCGACCACCTGCCGGCCGTGCCCGGGGTGCGGCTCGCGGTCCGCTGCCACCCGGCCACGCTGGAGCACTCCTGCGGGAGCGACTGGTACGACGCCATCGCGCTGCCGGACGGCTCGCTCGGGCTCACCGTCGGCAGTGTGTCGGTGGACGGCCCGGGCACCGGGGCGGCGGCGGGCGCGGCCGCCGCGATGGGCCGGGTCCGGGCGGCGCTGCGCGCGTACGCCGTGCTGGAGGGCGAGGACCCGGTGTCCGTCCTCGGCGACCTGGAACTGCTGCTGAAGACCACCGAGCCGGCCCGCTCCGCCACCGCCGTCTACGCCTGCGTCGACCCCGTCGAGCGCCGGGTCAGCCTGGCCGGCGCCGGGCACTGCCCCCCGGTGCTGGTCACCCGGTACGGCGCGGACTTCGTGGAGACCTCGCTGTCCGCGCCGCTCGGCATGCTCAGCTGCTGGGAGGCGCCCGGGGTGGAGTTCACCGCCGAACGCGGGGACGTCCTGGTGCTGTGCACCGAGGGGCTGGCCCGGCGCTGCGGTCCGACCCTGCACGCGGGGCAGGCCGCGCTGCGCCGGGCCGCCGCGGACGCGCCCCGGGACGTGCGGCACGACCCGGACCTGCTCTGCGCCCACCTGCTGTCGGCCCTGGTCGGTGACGGCCCTGACGAGGACGCCACCGACGACCTGGTGCTGCTGGCGGTCCGCTTCGAGTGACCGCGGCCGGCTCCGGGGGCGGCTTCCGGCCGTCCTGCGCCTCCCGAACGGGTGATCGGTCCGGCATCCGTACCATGGGAGCCAAGGCCGCCCACCACCCCGCGATCCGGGGTGCCCGGGGCGGCACCACGCGCGCAAGGAGGCGACGTACGTGACCGAGGACCGTACCCCGGCGGTGGCCGACAACCCGGAGGGCCAGACCGCCGAGGAGGAGATCAAGGGCCGCAAGAACGGGCTCTACTCGGAGGTCTCCGACGAACTCGCCGCCTCGATGAAGACCGGCTGGGCCGACACCGAGCTGCGCGGCCTGGAGCCGGTCGCCCAGGCCCGGTACGCGGCCGCCCGCCGCGCCGCGCTGTCGGCCGCCTTCCCCGGTGAGCGCCTGGTCGTCCCGGCCGGCCACCTGCGGGTGCGGGCCAACGACACCGAGTACGCGTTCCGGGCGGCCAGCGAGTACGTCCACCTCACCGGCGACCGCACCGAGGACGCCGTGCTGGTCGGCGACCCGGCCGGCGACGGCCACGAGTTCCGGCTGTACCTGCGGCCGCGGTCGAACCGCGAGAACGGCGAGTTCTGGCTGGACGGCTACGGCGAGCTGTGGGTCGGCCGCCGGCACAGCCTGGCCGAGGCCGAGCTGCTGTACGGCCTGCCCTGCCGGGACGTCCGGAAGGCCGCCGAGGAGCTGGCCGCCGACGCCCGCCCGACCCGGATCGTGCGCGGCTACGACGCCGAGCTGGAGAGCGCCCTCGGCGAGCTGCTCGACGCCGACCGGGACGAGGAGCTCAAGGTCTTCCTGAGCGGCCTGCGGCTGGTCAAGGACGAGTGGGAGGTCGCCGAACTGCGCGCCGCCTGCACCGCGACGGTCAAGGGCTTCACCGACGTGGTCCGGGAGCTGGACCAGGCCGTGGCCACCTCGGAGCGCTGGATCGAGGGAACCTTCTGGCGCCGCGCCCGGGTCGAGGGCAACGACGTCGGCTACGGCTCGATCGCCGCCGCCGGCCCGCACGCCACCACCCTGCACTGGGTCCGCAACGACGGCGACGTGCGTCCCGGCGAGCTGCTGCTGCTGGACGCCGGCGTGGAGACCGAGCACCTCTACACCGCGGACGTCACCCGCACGCTGCCGATCAACGGCCGCTTCGACGACCTCCAGCGCATGATCTACGACGCGGTGTACGACGCCCAGGAGGCCGGTATCGCGGCGGTCCGCCCCGGCGGCCGGTTCCGTGACTTCCACGACGCCGCGCAGCGGGTGCTCGCCGAGCGCCTGCTGGCCTGGGGTCTGCTCGACGCCTCGGTGTACGACGTGGAGAAGGTGCTGGAGCTGGGCCTGCAGCGCCGCTGGACCCTGCACGGCACCGGGCACATGCTCGGCCTGGACGTGCACGACTGCGCGCACGCCCGCCGCGAGTCCTACGTCGACGCCGAGCTGGTGCCCGGCATGGTGCTGACCGTGGAGCCCGGCCTGTACTTCCAGCTGGACGACCTGACCGTGCCCGAGGAGTACCGCGGCATCGGCGTCCGGATCGAGGACGACATCCTGGTCACCGCCGACGGCAACGAGAACCTCTCGGCCGGGCTGCCGCGCCGCGCCGAGGAGGTCGAGGCCTGGATGGCCGCGCTGAAGGGCTGATCCCCTGATTCGCTGATCCGCTGATCGCACCAGCGCGGCAGCCCCCGGCCGGTCGGCCGGGGGCTGCCGCGCGCGGGAGCGGCCTCAGCAGACCAGGCCGAGGTCGGCCGGCGTCGCGGTCGCCGGGTCGACCGGGCGGCGGCCCTCGGTCGGCCAGCCCTCGCGGATCCAGTACTCCAGGCCGCCGATCATCTCCTTGACCTCGCGGCCGAGTGCCGCGAGCCGCATCGCGCCCTTGGTGGAGCCGTTGCAGGCGGGCCCCCAGCAGTAGACGACCAGCAGGCCGGACGGCAGCGCGGCGACCCGCTCCGGGGTGATCGTGTCGAGCGGCAGGCCGACCGCGCCCGGCAGGTGGGTCTTGCGGTGCGCCCCCTCGGCGCGGACGTCGACCACGGTGAAGTCCTGGAGGCCGTCGCGCATGGCGTACCAGACATCGGCCGGGTCGGCCTGGCAGCCGAGCCGGTCGGCGAAGTGGGCGAAGGCGCGCTCGGGCGCGAGGGCGGGGATCTCGGTCACTGGGGAGACAGTGGCGCTCATCTGCGGACTCCTGGCGGTCTGTTGCGGGTGCGTTCCGACAGGTCGATCCTCCGGTTCGGGCACCGGAGGCCGACAGTGGCGTGGACGACTACACTCGCCAAGATCCCGCCAGCCTTCATCCCCGGGGAGCACAGTGGCCGAGCAGCGGACCGGCGGCCCGGTGGCCGTCTCCATCGGACGGCGCCCGGAACCGGTGCACACCGTCGCCGTGTACGCCTTCCACGGCATGGCGCCGTTCGAACTGGGCGTGGTGGTCGAGGTGTTCGCACTGGCCAGGCCGGAGGTGACCGGCCTGCTGGCGGCGCCCTGGTACGACGTCAGGGTCTGCGCCGACCGGCCCGGTACGGCGCTCGACGCGGTCGGCGGCTTCACCCTGACCGCGCCGCACGGGCTGGACGAACTGGCCGCCGCCGACACCGTCATCGTGCCGGGCGTCGCCAACCCGTTCGGCGGCGAGCCCTCCCCGGGCCTGGTCACCGCGCTGCGCACGGCCCACGAGCGGGGCGCCCGGATCGTCTCGATCTGCTCCGGCGCGTTCGCCCTGGCCGCCGCCGGGCTGCTGGACGGCCTGTCCGCGACCACCCACTGGCGGTACGCGGAACTGCTCCAGCAGCGCTACCCGGCCGTCCGGGTCGACCCCGACGTGCTGTACGTGGACAACGGCACCATCCTGACCAGCGCGGGCAGCGCCGCCGGCATCGACCTGTGCCTGCACCTGGTGCGGCGCGACCACGGTGCGCGGGTCGCCAACACGGTGGCCCGCCGGTTCGTCGTCCCGCCGCACCGGGACGGCGGCCAGGCGCAGTTCATCGAGGCGGCGGTCAAGCCGGTCGAGGAGCAGGACGACGGCATCGCCCGCTCCATGCGGTGGGCCCTGGACCACCTCGCGGCACCGCTCACCGTGCCGCTGCTGGCCCGGGCCGCCCGGATGTCGGACCGCTCCTACCTGCGCCACTTCACCGCCCGCAACGGCACCAGCCCGATGCGCTGGGTGGTCACCCAGCGCATCGCGGCCAGCCTGCCACTGCTGGAGGCGCCGGACGGCACGGTCGAGGAGATCGCCGGTGCGGTCGGCTTCGAGAGTGCGGCGACCTTCCGGCACCACTTCGGCCGCACCATGCACACCTCCCCCACCGCCTACCGGCGCACCTTCGGACGCGGGGTCGCCTGACGCCGGTCGGCGTCCGCTCGGCCGCCGGTCAGCCGCCGGTGTGGCGGTCGGCGTTGGCGATGATGGCGTCGTGCGTCCACTGCGCGAGGCCCACCGCCACCTTCTCGTAGGTGGCGGTGAAGCGCGGATCGGCGAGGTACATCGCAGCGAGCCCGCGGTGGATCTCGTAACTGCAGTCGTAGAACCGCGCCGTGATCTGCCGTCGGTGCTCCTCGGCCAGGTCCATGGCCCGGACCGAGCCCGCCGGCACCCCCGCCCGGAAGGCCTCCGCCTGGCGCGCCATCAGCGCGTCCGTCTCCGCCTTGACGGCCTCCCAGTCGGACTTGCCGTACCCGGACGTGCGCCGCTGGGACTGCGCCCAGGCCTCGGAGCCGCCGTACTGCTGCTCGGCCTCGGCCTCCCAGCTCTCGTCGTAGTCCGGGCCGAACACCTCGAACTTCTCCTCCGGGGTCAGTCGGATTCCCATCGTCCTCGCCTCCATCGCTCGTTCGACCGCCGCGGCCAGTTCCTGGAGGTGTCCGATCCGCTCACCGATCAGCCGGTGCTGCCGGCGCAGGTGCTCGGCCGGACCGACCGAGTGGTCGTCCAGGATGGCGGCGATCTGCTCCAGGGGGAACCCGAGCTCGCGGTAGAACAGGATCTGCTGCAGCCGGTCCAGGTCCGCCTCGCCGTAGCGCCGGTACCCGGCCGGGGTGCGGCCGCCGGGGGACAGCAGGCCGATCTCGTCGTAGTGGTGCAGGGTCCGCACCGTCACCTTGGCGATCTCGGCGAGCCGTCCCACGGTGTAGCTGTCCGTCGGGGGCATCGGGGTTCCTCCCTCCTCGTGTGGCTCCAGCCTGGATCCTCACGTCGCGTGAGGGTCAAGCGGCAGCGGCGGACCCGGCGGTCCCGGCCGGGGCACGGGTGCCGGGGGCGCACGCCGTACGAGTCTCCTAGCGGAACGCGCGGAGAGTGCCCCGCTCTTCGGTGCACCGGCCAATTGTCCCCGCACACCGCCGCTGACCACGATGAACGCCATGATGACGACTCCGCTGTCCCGGCGCCTGGCCGCCGAGGCCGTCGGCACCGCGGTGCTGGCCACCGTCCTGGTCGGCTCCGGTTTCCGGGCCGTCGGCCTGAGCCGGGACGGCGGGGTGCAACTGCTCGCCAACGTGTCGGCCTCGGTGCTGGCACTGGCCCTGCTGATCGCCCTGTTCGCGCCGGTGTCCGGCGGGCACTTCAACCCGCTGGTGTCGGCCGCCGCCTGGTGGACCGGGCGGCGCAGCGGTACCGGGCCGACCGCCCGCGAGCTGGGCGCGTACGTGCTGGCGCAGCTGGCGGGCGCGGTGGCGGGGACCGGGCTGGCGAATGTGATGTTCGGGCGGCCGTTCCTGGAGCTGTCGGGGCAGCGGCGGTCGGCCGGGCACCTGTGGCTGGCGGAGTCGGCGGCGACCGGGGTGCTGATCCTGCTGGTGTCGGGGCTGGTGCGCAGCGGGCGGGCGCGGCTGCTCCCGGTGGCGGTGGCGGCCTGGATCGGGGCGGCGTGCTGGGGGACGTCCTCGGGGAGCTTCGCCAATCCGGCGCTGACCTTCGGGCGGGCACTGAGCGACGGGTTCACGGGGATCGCGCCGGGCTCGGTCCCGGGCTTCGTGGTGGCGCAGTCGGTGGGTGCGATGGCCGGGCTGGCGCTGGCGGCGGCGGTGTTCGGGCGAGGACGGGAACGGGAACGGGAGCAGGACCGTGAGCAGGAGCGGGAGCGGGACGGTGCCCGGGAGCCCGCCGTCCCGCGCTGACGGCGGGCCCGCCCGTGGCACCGGCCCGGCGGGCCGACGGCCCGGGTCAGTCCGCGACGCCGCTCTCGGCGATCACCCGGTCGATCCTCAGCCTGACCAGCAGTTCGCCCGGGACGCCGTTGCGGGCGGCGTACTGCTCGGCCAGGTGCTCGCCCATGTAGCGGGCGGCGATCCGGCCGGCCCAGGCCCGGACCTCGGCCAGGTCCTCGCTGACCGTGGCGGTGCCGCGCACCAGCACGTACGCGAACGGCGGCCGGTCGTCGTCGACGCAGATCATCGCCCGGCCGTCGCGGGTCAGGTTGCGGCCCTTGACGGTGGTGCCGCCGGTGTTGAAGACCAGCTCGTCGCCGTCCAGCAGGAACCAGACCGGGGCGAGGTGCGGGCTGCCGTCGGCGCGGGTGGTGGCGAGTTTTCCGGTGCGGGTGCCGTGGGCGAGGAACTCGCGCCACTCGGGCTCGGTCATTCGGGTCATGCGCCCCATCCTGGCCGAGCCGGCCGCCCCGGGTGGGGCAACGCTCCGGGGCGGGCGGCCGCGGGCTCAGTCGGCCTCGCCGTAGCGGACCAGGTAGCCGGCGAACATCGCCATGTCCTCGTCCGACCAGGACTCGAAGCGCTTGGTGAAGGAGCGGCGGCGCTGCTGGTACGCCTCGGCGAGCAGCTCGGTACCGGCCTCGGTGAGCCGCAGCAGCTGGCCGCGCTGGTCGTCCGGGTCCGCCTCCCGGGCCAGCAGGCCGAGCCGTTCCAGGGCGCCGACCTGGCGGCTGACGGTGGACTTGTCGAGCATGAAGTGCGAGGCCAGGTCGGCGCCCCGGCAGGTCCCCCGCTCGTTCACCAGGTCGAGCATGCTGTAGGTGACCAGCGAGAGATCGGGGTGCAGCTGGGCGGCCTTGTGGCGGGCCCGGCGGGCGAACGCGGTGAGCTCCCGCTGGATGGTCTCCAGCGCGGCGTCGCGGTCGGGCATGAGGGGTGACTCCTTCGGATCCGGATGGTGCCCACCACGGTAGGCGCCCGCCGGGGATCCGGGGAAAAACGCCGGCTCAGACCAGGTCGGCGAGGTCGCGCAGCAGCCTGGCCTTGGAGCGGGCGCCGACCAGGGTCCGGACCGGTTCGCCGGCCTTGAACAGCATCAGCGTCGGCATCGACATGACCGCGTACGCGGCCTGGGTCTGCGGGTTGGTGTCGACGTCGAGCTGGACCACCGCGAAGCGGTCGGACTCCTCCCTGGCGACCTCGGCCAGCACCGGTGCGAGCATCCGGCAGGGCGGGCACCAGTCGGCGGTGAACTCCACCAGCACCGGCCGGTCGGCCGCCAGGACCTCCTGCTCGAAGTCGCCGTCGGTGACGGTCCGCAGTTCCGTTCCCAGGTCCGTTCGCATCTCCTGATCCCCTCTCGTCTGCCGTGCTCAGTTCCGGTGCGGCCCACGCGGCGTGGACAGCTCGCACTGCGGTTCGGGCCCGCCCGGGCGGACGGCCTCCCGTTCCAGTTCGGCCCGCTCCTCTTCGGCCCGGGCGAGTTGGGCGGCGACCTGGTCGCGGACGGCCTGCAGGCGGGCGAGGCAGTCGTCCAGCTCGGCCAGCTTGCTGCGGTAGACCTCCAGCGAGGCCGGGCAGGCGTCGCCCGCGGGGTGCCCGGCCTGCAGGCACTCCACGAACGGCCGGGTCTCCTCCAGCTCGAAGCCGAAGTCCTGGAGGGTGCGGATCTGCCGCAGCAGCCGCAGGTCCTCCTCGTCGTAGGCCCGGTAGCCGTTGACCGACCGCCGCGCGGGCAGCAGTCCGCGCGACTCGTAGTACCGCAGAGTGCGCGTGGTCGTACCCGCCCGCGCCGCCAGCTCGCCGATCCGCATGCCCCGACGGTAGACCTTGACCCGGACGTCAACGCCAGCGACCGGTCGGAGGGTCCTGCGCCGGGGCCGCGGGGATCCGGGCGCGGGGGCCGGGTCGCGGGGGGTCAGGTGCGGCGGTCCGGGCCGCCGGCGGCGGGGTCGGCGGCTTCCACGGCGAGCGGGCTGCCGGCGGGCAGGACGTAGGTCACGTACAGCACGACCGGCTCGGTGCCGAGGTTGCGGGCGTTGTGCACCTGGCGGGGTCCCGCGGGTTCGACGAAGGACTGACCGGCGGTGGTGGTCTGCACGGTGCGGTCGGCCAGGGTGCGGGTGAGCGTGCCGGACTGCACCACCGCGATCAGCTGGCCGTGGTGGTAGTGCCAGCCGGTCGAGCCGCCGGGCTGGATGGTGATCTCGCGCATCACCACATCGGTGCGGCCGGTGCTGCGGACCGCGACGGCGCCGTCGCTGGTGCCCTGGGCGAGCAGCCGCGCGGTGACCCCGGGGGCGGGGACGGCAGGTCCGGTGGAGACGGCGGGGACGGCGGGGACGGCGGCGGGAGCGGCGCCGGCGGCGGTCCTCGGCACCGCGGTGGGCCGGGTGACCGGGCCGGGCCGGTGTCCCCTGCGTGTCGCCGCGATCCTGCCGACTCCCATGGCCGTCCTCAACTGCCTCTCCGGAGAAGCCGGTTCGGCTCGACGCCGCTTCGGCCGGACACGATAGCCGACCTGACGCCGGATCGGACGTGCCCGGGAGGCAAGACACTTGCCCGAGCCTAACCGTTGCTGGATTATTCAAGGGTTAGGTGATCGCAGTCCGCCGAGGTCAGGAGCCTCCGTGTCCGAACCCGTCCGTCCCCCGCTGCCGCCGTTCACGGCGCAGACCGCCCGCGCCAAGGTCCAGGCCGCCGAGGACGCCTGGAACACCCGCGACCCGCGCCGGGTCGCACTCGCGTACACACCGGATTCCGTCTGGCGCAACCGCGACCGGTTCATCACCGGCCGGGCCGAGATCGAGTCCTTCCTCACCCACAAGTGGGAGACCGAACTCGACTACGCCCTCCGCAAGGACCTGTGGTCCTTCACCGACAACCGGATCGCCGTCCGGTTCCGCTACGAGTGGCGGGACGCCGACGGCCGGTGGTGGCGCAGCCACGGCAACGAGCTGTGGGAGTTCGCGGCGGACGGCCTGATGAGCCGCCGGGAGGCCTCGATCAACGACCTCGCCATCACCGAGGCCCAGCGCACCCTGCACGGCCCGCGCGCCGCCGGCGAGCCGTACGCCTGACCGGCCCCGGCCCGGCACCGGTACCGGCACAGGTACCGGGCGGCCGGTACCTGGCAGCCGGGGCCGTGTCCCGGTCCGCCGCGAACCGCCGGACGGGCCCGAGGCCCTCTCCCGGATGTCGGCGCCGGATGCCAGGATGGCCCCGTGCTGATCCCTGGAGAGGTCGACGGGCTGCCCGAGCCGGACGAGGGGCCGCAGGCGCTGCCCGGCTTCTGGGCCTCCTACCTGCCCCGGTACGCACTGCGGCCGGCCACAGCCGGCGGAGGCGCCCTGCCCGCGGACGCCCGCGGCGGGGGCGGGGCCGACGCCGGGCCGGAGGCCTTCGGGGTCACCCCGGCGCAGGCCGCCGAGGCCGGGGCGGCTCTCGCGGCC
>NZ_JAIZ01000592.1:0-5196 GCF_000710465.2 Kitasatospora sp. MBT63
AGCCGGCGACGGGTCAGCGCGGGCGCGGCGCCGGGGCGGCCGGCCGGTCCGTCGGCGGCCGGGCCGGCCGCGGGGGCGGTGTCCATCGGGGCCTCCAAGCCGGGAGGACCGGGACGGGGACGGTGGCGCGGGCGGGATCGCGCCCGCCGTTCCGGTCGCGGACGACGGTAAGCGCCTTCCCTCCGCGCGTCAAAGGCCCTCGCGGCCCGTCGTCCTCGCCGCCCGTTCCGGCGGCGGCCCGGCCGACATGGCGGCGGATATGACCCCGGCTCAGCGCCGCACCGGGCTATGGTTCGCGCAGGGGTCGAGGGCAGCCGCCCACCGACCGGGAGGCCCTTCGCGGGAACGGCACTGGGGAGCATCGATGAGGTTCGGAGTAATCGGCACGGGCACCGTGGGCCGGACGCTGGCGGCGAAGCTGGTCTCGCTCGGCCACCAGGTCACGATCGGCTCCCGGACCAAGGACAACGCCGCCGCCAACGAGTGGGCCGACCGCTCCGGGCCGTACGGACACGCCGGGACCTTCGCCGAGGCGGCCGACTTCGGCGAGGTGGTGATCAATGCGACCGCGGGCACGGTCGCGCTCTCGGCGCTGCGGCTGGCCGGCGCCGGACCGCTGGCCGGCAAGGTGCTGATCGACGTCTCCAACCCGCTGGTCTTCTCCGCCACCGGCGAGGTCAGCCTGGACCCGGTCAACACCGACAGCGTCGCCGAGCAGATCCAGCGGGAGTTCCCGGACGCCCGGGTGGTCAAGGCGCTCAACACGGTCAACGCCGACGTGATGGTCGACCCGGCCCGGCTGCCCGGTACCCACAACCTGTTCATCGCCGGGGAGGACCCCGAGGCCAAGGCCGTGGTACGGGCCCTGCTGGTGGAGTTCGGCTGGCCGAGCGCCGCCGTCCTCGACCTCGGCGGCATCACGGCGGCCCGCGGCCTGGAGATGCTGATGCCGTTCTGGCTCGACCTGATGCGGCACTTCGGGCACGTCGACTTCAACTACTCGATCACCACCGCCGACTGACCGCCGCCACCCGCCACCGCGACCGACCACCCACGGGGACACCGATGACCGATCAGAGCCCACCGCCCTTCGAACCGCTCGACGAGGACTGGCGGACCGCCCTCGCGGTGGTCGCCCACCCCGACGACATGGAGTACGGCGCCGCCGCGGCCGTCGCCCGGTGGACCTCCCAGGGCAAGCGGGTGGTCTACGTGATGGTGACCAGCGGCGAGGCGGGCATCGACTCGATGGACCCCCAGGAGTGCCGCACCGTACGGGAGCAGGAGCAGATCGCCTCCGCCGCCCTGGTTGGCGTCGACACCGTCGAGTTCCTCGGGTACCCGGACGGCACGGTCGAGTACGGGCTGCCGCTGCGCCGGGACATCGCCCGCGCGGTCCGCCGGCACCGGCCGGAGATCGTGATTACCACCAACTTCCGGGACACCTACTTCGGCTCGTTCCCCAACCAGGCGGACCACATCGCCACCGGCCGGGCCACCCTGGACGCTGCCCGGGACGCCGGGAACCGCTGGGTGTTCCGCGAGCTGACCGCCGAGGGCCACCAGCCCTGGGACGGCGTCCGCCAGGTCTGGGCGGCCGCCTCGCCGCAGGCCCGGCACGCGGTGGACACCAGCGAGCACTTCGACCGCGGGGTGGCCTCGCTGGAGGCGCACGGGGCGTACCTGGCCGGGCTCGGCGGGGCGATGGCCGACGCGCGCGGCTTCCTGGACGGGATCGGCCGGGCCACGGGGGAGCGGCTCGGGGTGCGCTACGCGTCGTCCTTCGAGGTGGTACCGCTGCGCGGCTGAGCGGCGCCGGGCCGGCGGGACCGGGCGCCGGACCCGGCCCGCCCGCGCCGCAGCAGCCACCGGACCGGCAGCGCGAGCACCAGCAGACCGAGCGCGGCCAGCAGGTAGACCTGGTAGCGCACGGCCCGGTCGTACAGCGCGGCGATGTTGTCGCCCGCCAGGTAGCCGGCGCCCGCCCACACGCCGACCCACAGCACGGCGCCCGCGACGTTGGCGGCGAGGAAGCGGTGCCAGGGCATCCGCGCGGCGCCCGCCACGATGCCGTTGGCCTGCCGCAGCCCGTCCACGAACCGGGCGACCAGCACCACCTGGCTGCCGCGCCGTTCGAAGAAGTGCTCGGCGCGGGCCATCCGCGCGGGGGTGAGCCGCAGGTAGCGGCCCCAGCGCCCGACGAAGGCGGGGCCGCCGCGGCGGCCGATCAGGTAGCCGAGGCAGTCCCCGGCGACGGCCGCCAGGACGGCGATCACCGCCACGGCGGCGATGGAGAGGCGGCCGGTGCCGGCGTAGACCGCGGCCAGCACCAGGATGGTCTGGCCCGGGACGGGCACGGCGCAGTTGTCCAGGAACACCAAGAGGCCCACCGCCGGATAACCGTAGTCGTCCAGCAGCGGGGCCAGTTGGGCCAGCGGGCCGGGCAGGGAGGCGGTCATGGTCGACGGCTCCCGGCCGGCGCCGGCCGGGCGGGGACTACCGGTGTTCCAGGTGCGGTTCGATGCTGGTGTCGGGCCCGGGGTAGATCAGACCCTCGTGGCCGTCCTCGAACTGGACCAGGTACGGCGGGGCACCGTCGGCCCCCCGGACTTCGATGATTTCGCCTTGCCGGTCCTCCATGCCCACTGACCTGCTGTGGATGTGGAGCCGGTCGCCAACCATGGCCTGCATGCTGTGCTCCTGCTCTGCTCCGGGAAGTCGGACGGACTGGTGTCTTCCACTGTGCTGCGCCCGGCTGCCCGGCGCAATGGCGTGCCCCTCCGGCGTGGCGCGGGGATCGGGCCGTGCGGTGCGGCGGGGTCTGACGCGCGCGTCGACTTCCGGGTGTGCGCTGAATCTTGCAGACAGTCGTCCTGTTTTTGCGCACGTGTATGGACTTCCTGCATCGGCGGCTCGTAGTCTCGGCAGGCCCGGGCGGCCACGGCCGCCACCGGGTGCACCCACCCCGAGCTCTCCCCCACCGAGCCGCAAGGATGTGCAGCCGCAGATGCAGCCACCACCCCGAACCCGCGGATCCCGTACCGTCGCGGCGCTCACCGCGACCGCGCTGGGCGCCGCCGGACTGCTGACCGCCGTACTGGCCAACGCCGGGGCGGCGCACGCCGCCGGCGTTCCCGCGCTGTCGCCGCTCGCCGTGCCCGGTCGTGGCGCCACGGTCCCGTTCGTCGAGCAGGAGGCCGAGTACGCGGCCACCAACGGCACCGTCATCGGCCCCGACCGGCTCTACGGGCACCTGCCCTCGGAGGCCTCCGGGCGGCAGGCCGTCACGCTGAACGCGCCCGGCCAGTACGTGGAGTTCACGTTGTCCGCGGCGGCCAACTCCATCGACTTCCGCTACAGCCTGCCGGATACCGCGGACGGCAAGGGGCGGGACGCCTCGCTCGACCTGCTGGTCAACGGCAGCAGGCTGAAGAGCGTCGACGTGACGTCCAAGTACAGCTGGTACTACGGTGGTTACCCGTTCAACAACAACCCGGGCGACACCAACCCGCACCACTTCTACGACGAGACCCGCACCCTGCTGGGCACGACCTACCCCGCCGGGACGAAGATCCGCCTCCAGGTGGCGTCCACCGCGCAGTCGCCGAGCTTCACCGTCGACCTGGCCGACTTCGAGAACGTGGCCGCGCCGATCGCCAGGCCCGCCGGGGCGCTCGACGTGGTCGCCGACTTCGGCGCCGACCCGACCGGCGCCACCGACTCCACCGCGAAGTTCCAGGCGGCGGTCGACGCCGGTCGGGCGCAGGGCAAGCCGGTCTACATCCCGCAGGGCAGCTTCACCCTCTACGACCACGTGATCGTGGACGGCGTGACGCTCACCGGCGCCGGCCCCTGGTACAGCGTGCTCGGCGGCCGGGACCCGGTGAACCGCTCGCACGCGGCCGGGATCTACGGCAAGTACGTGAACAGCGGCGGCCCGAGCCGGGGCGTCACGCTGAAGAACTTCGCGATCATCGGCGACATCCGCGAGCGGGTCGACGAGGACCAGGTCAACGCCATCGGCGGCGCGATGTCCAACTCGGTGATCGACAACCTCTGGCTCCAGCACACCAAGGTCGGCGCCTGGATGGACGGCCCGATGGACCAGCTCACCATCAGGAACAGCCGGATCCTGGACCAGACCGCCGACGGCGTGAACTTCCACACCGGCGTCACCAACTCGACCGTCACCAACACCTTCGTGCGCAACACCGGCGACGACGGCCTGGCCTCCTGGCCGCAGGACAAGCCGAACGTCAACGACAGCTTCACCCACAACACCGTGGTGCTGCCGATCCTGGCGAACAACATCGTCACCTACGGCGGCAAGGACTTCACCATCTCGGACAACGTCATGTCCGACACCATCACCAACGGCGGCGGCCTGCACATCGCCAACCGCTACCCCGGGGTGAACTCCGGCAGCGGCACCGCCGTCGCGGGCACCATCACCGCCGCCCGCAACACCCTGATCCGCACCGGCAACAGCGACTTCAACTGGAACTTCGGGGTCGGTGCCGTCTGGTTCAGCGGCCTCAACGAGCCGATCTCCGGCGCCACCGTCAACATCACCGACACCGACATCCTGGACAGCTCCTACGAGGCGATCCAGACCATCGAAGGCGCCGCCAACGGCATCAACTTCACCAACGTCACCATCAACGGCGCCGGGACCTACGCCGTCCAGGCCCAGGCCAACGCCACCATGCGGTTCACCAACGTGACCGCGAAGAACATCGCCCAGGCCGCCACCCCGGTCCACAACTGCGTCGGCACCGGCTTCGCGATCACCGACGGCGGCGGCAACTCCGGCTGGAACACCGGTTCCACCTGCACCGGCACCTGGCCCGCACCGGTCTGGACGTACGACGGCGTGCCGGGCGGCGGCCAGGGGACCTCCTCGCCCAGCCCGTCCCCGTCCAACTCCCCGTCGCCGTCACCGTCCTCCTCACCCTCGACGCCGCCGGCCTGCCCGACCACGGGCAACCTGGCGCAGGGCCGCCCGGCGACCGCGTCCAGTTCCACGCAGACCTACGGCGCGGGCAACGTGGTGGACGGCAACGCGGACTCGTACTGGGAGAGCGCCAACAACGCCTTCCCGCAGTGGGTCCAGGTCGACCTCGGCTGCCTGCAGAACCTGAGCTCGGTGACACTGAAGCTGCCGCCGGCCGCGGCCTGGGGTGCGCGCAGCGAGAC
>NZ_JAIZ01000592.1:5443-5993 GCF_000710465.2 Kitasatospora sp. MBT63
TCTACGGCGGCACGGGGACGGGCTCGCCGTCGCCGTCCTCCTCGCCCAGCTCCTCGCCGACCACGCCGGCCTGCCCGGCCACCGGCAACCTGGCGCAGGGGCGTCCGGCGACCGCGTCCGGCTCCACGCAGACCTACGGCGCGGGCAATGTGGTGGACGGCAACGCGGACTCGTACTGGGAGAGCGCCAACAACGCCTTCCCGCAGTGGGTCCAGGTCGACCTCGGCTGCCAGGCGGTGGTCAAGCGGCTGGTCCTCGAGCTGCCGCCGGCCGCGGCCTGGGGGGCGCGCAGCGAGACGGTCGCGGTGCAGGGCTCGGCGGACGGCGCGAGCTTCGCGACGGTGGTCGGCGCGACCGCGTACGGGTTCGACCCGGCGAGCGGGAACACCGTCACGGTGCACCTGCCCGCGACCGGTGCGCGCTACCTGCGGCTGACCTTCACCGCCAACTCCGGCTGGCCCGCCGGCCAGCTCTCCGAGCTCCAGGCGTTCGGCTCGTAGCCGCACCCGCGGCCGGACGCGCCGGCGCCCCGCGCACCCTGGTGGCGGAT
>NZ_JAIZ01000593.1 GCF_000710465.2 Kitasatospora sp. MBT63
CGCCGTTGTGAGCGGTGATGGTGAGCGTGCTGACTCCGGCGGTGTCGGGGGTGCCGGCCAGGGTGGCGGTGCCGTCGTGGTTATCGGCGAACGTGACACCTGTGGGCAGACCCGTTGCAGTCAGTGACGCTGTCGGGCTTCCGGCACTGGTGATCTTGTAGCTGCCAGCACTGCCCACGGTGAAGGTTGTCGATGCTGCGCTCGTGATGGCGGG
>NZ_JAIZ01000594.1 GCF_000710465.2 Kitasatospora sp. MBT63
GGTGGCGAGGGCTTCACGCAACGCGTCCGCACGACCCTGCCGGGCGGACGGGGAAGGGAGTGCGGCCATGGTGTTCCTCACGGGTGGGGGTGCGGACGGGCTGACGGGCGATCAGGCGACGGCGTTCCTCAGCTCGTCGACGCGGTCGGTGCGCTCCCAGGTGAAGTCCGCGTCCTCGCGGCCGAAGTGGCCGTAGGCGGCGGTCTTCGCGTAGATCGGCCGCAGCAGGTCCAGGTCACGGATGATCGCGGCCGGACGCAGGTCGAAGACCTTCACCACGGCCTCCTGGATCTTCAGCACCGGCACCGTCTCGGTCCCGAACGTCTCCACGAACAGACCCACCGGCTCCGCCTTGCCGATCGCGTACGCGACCTGCACCTCGGCCCGGGTCGCCAGACCCGCCGCCACGATGTGCTTGGCCACCCAGCGCATCGCGTACGCCGCCGAGCGGTCCACCT
>NZ_JAIZ01000595.1 GCF_000710465.2 Kitasatospora sp. MBT63
TGAGCGGTCGCACGAGGTCGTCTATCCAGATCATCGAGGCGCGGAGGTGGAGGCCTGCGAGGTAGCTCTCGGGCGTCTTGTCGAACCGGGTGGCGATGCCCCGCCAGGCTTTCAGTCTGTTGATCAGGCGCTCGACGGTGTTCCGCTCTTTGTAGAGGTCGGTGTCGTGGTCGACGGGTCGCCCACCCCTGCTGCCCTTCCGTTTCCGGCCGGCGGCCTGGTCCCTCTTCTCCGGGATGACGGCCTTGATGCTGCGTCCGCGCAGGTAGGCGCGGTTGGCGCGGGACGAGTAGGCCTTGTCTGCGGCGACCGCGCCGGGCCGGGTGCGAGGTCGACCGACGGGCAGACACACGCGCACCTTGGCGAGGACGGGGACGAACTGCGGGCTGTCGCCGGCCTGCCCCGCGGTCAGGACGAGCGCCAGCGGTCGGCACCTGCGGTCGGCGGCGAGATGGACCTTGCTGGTCAGCCCACCCCGCGACCTGCCGAGCAGGGCCTGTTTCAGACGGAGCTTGCGTCGCAATCGGACCCGTCTGCGCTCGTCCTGTCCGTTCTGTTCCTGCGACTCGCCCCCTTTTGTCGGGCCGCCTCCTGCTCGCGCGCGGCCTCCTCCAGGGCCTGCATGAGCTCCTCGTCGACGAGCATCCCGGCGGCGTCGTGGTGGGCGCGGACAGTCGTGGAGTCGACGCTGACCAGCGACAGGTCCGTCTTTCCCTCGCGGGCGGCCTCAGCGATCAGGCCTTCGAGCAGGGCGCTGAACACGCCGGCGTCCCGCCAAACGCGGAACCGGCCGAAGACCGTGGACCAGGGGCCGAATTCGTCAGGCATCTCCCGCCACTGGGCACTGGACCGGAACCGCCAGATCACTCCCTCAAACTGGTCACGAAGCCGTTCGGGATAGGGCCCGAACCTGCCGATCGGCAGGTAGGGCTCGATCAAACTCCACTGCTCGTCGGTGAGTTGCCTGCGCGTCACGGTCAACATTCCTACCGGGTTCTGCCCCGAAGGGAGGGCAGAACCCGAAGAATGATCACGACATCACACAGGCCCTA
>NZ_JAIZ01000596.1 GCF_000710465.2 Kitasatospora sp. MBT63
TGCAGACGGCCGTGCTGACCGCCGCAGCCGAGTGGGACCTTGCCCGGGTCCTCTCGTTCCACCACTTCGTGGCGGAGGCCCGGGCGCTCAGCGCCGGCCTTCGGGACGTCGCCCGGGTGCTGTGGGAGCAGGACCCGGCGCTGCACCCCGCCCCGGGCCTGATCGGGACGAGCTGGCTGGAGTCCGAGCACACCGTCGCCGAGCGCCGGCAGACCCTTGGTGACTTCTCCTCTCTGCTCGCCGCCGACGGACTGCGGCTGCTGCGCTACGTCCTGTCCTCGGTGAAGGTCCTTTCAGAGGGCGTCGATACGTTCGATTGCGACTCCGTGTTCTTCGCGGACGTGCGGGGCTCGATGGTGGACCTGGTGCAGGCCGTCGGCCGGGCGCTGCGGATGCACCCGGGCAGCGGGAAGATCGCCACCATCGTGGTGCCGGTCATCCTCGGTGCCGGGGA
>NZ_JAIZ01000597.1 GCF_000710465.2 Kitasatospora sp. MBT63
CCCCCCTCACCCCGCCAGCCACCTCAGCCCTCGAACGGAGAGGCACATGCCCACTTCTGTCATGCCCACGTCCAGCAGGAGCGCCGGCCCGCAGTCGCCCGCCGCCGTCTCCGCGGTCGGTCTGCGCAAGTCCTACGGCGACAAGACCGTGCTCGACGGAGTCGACCTGTCCATCCCGGCCGGGACCGTGTTCGCCCTGCTCGGGCCGAACGGCGCCGGCAAGACCACCGCCGTCAAGATCCTCTCCACCCTGATCGGCGCCGACGGCGGGCAGGCCCGGGTCGCGGGCCACGACATCGCCGCCGATCCGCAGTCGGTCCGCGCCGCGATCGGCGTCACCGGTCAGTTCTCCGCCGTCGACGGCCTGATCACCGGCGAGGAGAACATGCTCCTGATGGCGGACCTGCACCACCTCCCGCGCGGCGAGGGCCGCCGGGTCGCCGCCGCCCTGCTGGAGCAGTTCGACCTGACGGCCGCGGCGAAGAAGCCCGCCTCCACCTACTCGGGCGGCATGAAGCGCCGCCTGGACATCGCCATGACCCTGGTCGGCAGCCCGCGGATCATCTTCCTCGACGAACCCACCACCGGCCTCGACCCGCGCTCCCGCCACACCATGTGGCAGATCATCCGCGGTCTCGTCGCCGACGGCGCGACCGTCCTGCTCACCACCCAGTACCTGGAGGAGGCCGACCAGCTCGCCGACCGCGTCGCCGTCCTCCACAACGGGAGGATCGCCGCCGAAGGCACCCCGGACGAGCTCAAGCGGCTGGTCCCCGGCGGGCACGTCCGTCTGCGCTTCACCGACCCGGCCGCCTACCGCACCGCCGCCGCCGCGCTGCCCGACGCCACCCGTGACGACGAGGCGCTGGCCCTGCAGCTGCCCAGCGACGGCAGCCAGCGCCAACTGCGCACCGTGCTCGACCGGCTGGACGGCGCCGCCGTCGAGGCCGACGAGCTGACCGTCCACACCCCCGACCTCGACGACGTGTTCTTCGCCCTCACCGGCACCACCGACATCCCCCACCAGTCCGAGGAGAACGCCCGATGAGCCAGCTCGCCCTCGCCGTCCGCGACTCGTCCACCATGCTGCGGCGCAACCTCCTGCACGCCCGGCGCTACCCGTCGCTCACCCTGAACCTGCTGCTCACCCCGATCATGCTGCTGCTGCTCTTCGTCTACATCTTCGGCGACACCATGAGCGCGGGCCTCGGCGGCGGGCCGGCGGACCGCTCCTCGTACATCGCCTACATCGTGCCGGGCCTGCTGCTGATGACCATCGGCAGCACCGTGGTCGGCACCGCGGTCTCCGTCTCCAACGACATGACCGAGGGCATCATCGCCCGCTTCCGCACCATGGCGATCCACCGCCCCTCGGTGCTCGTCGGGCACGTCGCCGGCAGCGTGCTGCAGTCGGTCGCGAGCGTGGTCCTGGTCGGCGCGGTCGCGGTGGCCATCGGCTTCCGCTCGGTGCACGCCACGGCCCTGGAGTGGCTGGCAGCGTTCGGCCTGCTGGCCCTGTTCGCCCTGGCGTTCACCTGGATCGCCGTCGGCATGGGGCTGATCAGCCCGAACGCCGAGGCGGCCAGCAACAACGCGCTGCCGATGATCCTGCTCCCCCTGCTGTCCAGCGCCTTCGTCCCGGTCCACTCGATGCCCGGCTGGTTCCAGCCGGTCGCCGAGTACCAGCCCTTCACCCCCGCCATCGAGACCCTGCGCGGTCTGCTGCTCGGCACCGGCATCGGGCACAACGGCTGGCTCGCCGTCGGCTGGTGCCTGGCCCTCACCGCCCTCGGCTACCGCTGGTCCACCTCCACCTTCAACCGCGACCCGAAGTAGCCGGGCCCGCACCCCGCGCCCCCCCGCCGGCCCCGGCGGGGGGACGCACGTCGTGGACACCCGCCCCCGTAACACTCATGACTGAGCGTCAGGCGGGATGGAGCTCGTCCTCCGGGGTGTCGAGGAGGCCGGTGCGGGTGGCGATGACGGCGGCCTGGAAGCGGCTCCCGGCGCCGAGGCGTTCGAGGATGTCGGCGACCCGGCGGCGGACGGTGCGCAGGGACATCCCTAGGCGGCGGGCGATCGTCTCGTCCTTGAGGCCGGCGGCGAGCAGCCTCAGCAGGGTGGCGTCGATGTCGCGGGCGGCCTGCCCGAGGGCCTCGGCGCCGAGCGCGGTGGGGTCGACGTAGACGCTGGCATGGGTCCAGGCCTGTTCGAAGATGCCGCGCAGGTAGGCGATGAGGTGCGGTTCCCGGACGGCCAGGGCACCCCAGCTGGTGGTGTCGGTGGGCAGGAACGCCACGGTGTCGTCGAAGACGATGAGACGGCCGAAGAGTTCGTGGGCGGTCCGGTACTCGCCGCCGAGGGCGGTGGCGGCGGCGACGTAGACCTGGGTGGGGCCGTGGAAGCGGACCGAGTGCTGCTGGAGCGTACGCATCCTGATGCCGCGTTCGAGCAGGGCGCGGTCGCGGGCCAGGGCCGGTTCGAGGTTGGCGGGGTTGCGGGAGACGTCGCCGGGCTGGCAGGCGATGACCTCGTGGCGGCAGCGGGCGGCCTCCTGTTCCAGCAGCTCGTGGACCGCCGCACTGTCGGGCAGCAGGGTCACGGCGTCCGCGTCGGCGCCGGGCGCGCCGGGGCGGGTGAGCAGGGTGGCGCGCTGGATGTCCTCGTGCAGGGCCGCCAGGCGCTGCTGGTGGGCGGCGGTCTCGGCGGCGATGCGGGCCTCGAACTCGGCGGCGAGGTCCGCCAGGGCGGTGTGCGGGGGCAGGGGGCCGCCCCCTTCCCGGCGCAGCACGCCATGATTGTCCGTCATGTCTGTTTCGCTCATTTCCTCCCCCTGTCTTGTTGGTGCCCTGACACTTTAATGACGGGCGTCGTGCCTGGTCGGTTGATCGTGCACGGGAAACAATCCAGACATCGGCAGCGAACGCGCCCTTTTCGTCAGCCTCGCCGTTCGCGCCCGCACCACGACTTTTGATCTGAGGGATCCTGCTTTGAACCGTCTCCTGAGCACCGCCGCCGGCGCCGTCACGACCCTGATCGCCCTGTCCGCCCTGGCGGCCCCCTCCGCCACCGCCGCCACCGCCGCGCCGGCGCCGCGTACCTCGGCGGACGTCCGGGAACAGCAGCCCGACCCCGCACAGCCGCACAGCGTCGGCAGCATCCTCAACACGTCCTGGGGCGACTGCTGGCGCGGGCCCGACTGCGGCGACCGCTCCCGCCAGTAGGGGCACACCGGACCCCGGCCGACCGACCGGCGCCGCCCATCCGTAGCCGTCGACCCGTAGCCGTCGACCTGCCTGTTGACGAGGCGTCGACCGCCCCGGCACGAGGATCCCCAGCCGTGCCGCGCCCCC
>NZ_JAIZ01000598.1:0-12724 GCF_000710465.2 Kitasatospora sp. MBT63
CCAGCAGTGCGGAGAAGACCCGCAGGTGGGCGCTGGAGGATACCGGCAGGAACTCGGTGAGCCCCTGGATCAGGCCGAGCACGGCCGCATGGATCCAGTCGATCACCGGACACCCGCCACGCGTGTCCGTCGTTCGCTTCGCATCGTGTCTTCCTGTTCCGCTCGGAGGGGAAGGCCTGGGGCTGCCGCGCGGGCCGTGGCCCACGGCGGGCACGGCCCGTCACCGCCGTGGCGGCGGCGGGACGGCGAGTGCCCGGCCCGCGGCTGTGCGGTGTTCGCGCGCTTGTGCGGGCAGGCGGCGCGGCCAGCATGGCCGAGGCTGGCTGAACGTTTCCTGAAGACCCGGGCCGAGGCGGGTGGTACCGGGTGGGGACCGACCGGCCGGGGAAGGTGGGCGCGGACGGTCAGGCGTTCGCGCGGGCCGGGCGGCAGAACCCCGCGGCCGGTCCCGGTCGTCAGCCCGTGGGAACGGACACCACGAACCTCGCGCCGCCGGACGTGGGCGCGAGGACGATGTCGCCCCCGGCGGCGCGGGCGAGGCGGCGGGCCAGGGGGAGGCCGAGGCCCGCGCCGTCGTGGCCGTCGTCCGGGTCGGCGCGGCGGCCCGCTTCGAAGACGGCCTCGCCCACGGTCCCGGGAACGCCGCAGCCGTCGTCGACCACGGCCAGCAGCACGTGGCCCGGCCGCCGCTCGCACTCCACGGTGATCCGGTGCACCGCGTACCGGCGGGCGTTGTCGAGCAGCGGTGTGAGGATGCGCTCCAGGACCGCGGCGGACACACCCGCTGTCGCGCCGTCGCCGACCACGGTGACGGGCGGGGCCTCGGGGTGTTCCGCGATGCTCCGCTCGGCCAGTGCGCGGGCCACCCCGTCCACCGCACAGCGGCCGGGCACCTGGTCGGCGCGGGTGCGGGCCTCGGAGAGCAGCGTCGTGCAGATCCGCTGCATCTGGGCGGCGGCAGTGGCGATGGCCTCGTGCGAGGTGCGCTGGTCGTCGGAGTTCCGGGGGCGGGCGGTGAGCCAGTCGGTCTCGGCGGTGATCCTGGCCAGCGGGGTGCGCAGTTCGTGGGAGAGCTCGGCGGTCAACTGCTGCTCGTGGCGCAGCATCGCGGCCTGCCGGTCGAGGAGCTGGTTGAGGTTGCCGGCGAGCCCCGCCAGCTCGGCGAGGTGACCGTCGGCGCCGAACCTCCGGGCGGTGCCGTGTTCGCTCCACTCGGCGGCCCGCGTGCTCATCTCGCTCACCGGCCGGAGCGCCCGCCCGACCACCGTGCGGGTGACGAGGTAGATGCCGGAGAGCAGCAGGACGCAGAGGCCGATCGAGCCGGCCAGGACCGATCGGGCGGTGTACCGGTAGGCGTCCAGGCCGACCGAGGCCACGACCGTGCCCACCTGCTTCTCCCCTGCCCTGATCGGTAGCGCGTACAGCCGGAAGGCGTGCGGCTCGGAGGTGTCCGCGGAGGATTCTCCGGTGCCGGCGAGCCGGTCCGCGCGGTCCTGGAGCGCCTCGGGTGCGTTGGGGCGCTGAATGGCCGTGGTGCCCTGGTAGATCCAGATTCCGACGTCGAGGGCCGTGTCGTCGGCGGGCTCGTGCTCGACGATCCGCCCGTCGGGCTGGGCCTCCATGGTCGCGGCAACCGCCGCCGCTCGGGTGCGCACCAGGTCGTCGGCCTGTTGGCGCAGGCGCGCCCCGAGCTCCACGTTGAAGACGGCGGTGAGCACCGCGACCCAGACGGCGGTGGTGGCCAGCGCGAGCAGGGCGAGGCGGCCGCGCAGCGTGGCGGGGGCCCGTCCGATCGTCATGCGAGGCGGTACCCCACGCCGCGGACGGTCAGGATGCTCCGTGCGCTGCCCGCCCCACGGAGTTTGCGTCGCAGCCGCAGCAGGTACTGGTCGAGTGTGTTGTCGCTGACCTGGGCGCCCTCGGGCCATCCGGCACGCAACAGTGTCCGCCGGCGGACCACCGCGCCGGGTGTGGACATCAGGCAGGCCAGCAGCCGGAACTCGGTCGGGGTGAGTGCCACCGGCTCGGCGGCCGTGGACCGCAGCACGTACGCGACGGGGTCCAGACTCAGGTCGTCGACCTCCACACCGGGCGCGCGCCCGTTGCGGCGGATCGCCGCCCGCACCCGGGCGGCGAGCTCCGCCAGGTGGAAGGGCTTGGCGAGGTAGTCGTCGCCCCCGGCGGAGAACCCGGACAGCCGGTCGGGCAGCGCGTCGTGGGCGGTGAGGAAGAGCACGGGCGCGTCGAACCCCTTCGCGCGCATGGCGTGGCAGACGTCCCGCCCGTCGGAGTCGGGCAAGCCGATGTCCAGGACGACGGCGTCCACCCGGCCGTGGACCGCGCGCAGCGCGCCGGCCCCGTCGGCGGCGGTGAGCACCTCGAAGTGCTCTTCGCGCAGGCCTCGGGCAAGTACGTCGCGAAGTCCGTGGTCGTCCTCGACGACCAGCACTTGGTGACCTGTCATGCGGGCCAGTATTGCCCGGCCGGTGCGAGTCCCGGAACCGGTGCTCAGGTTGCGTTCAGGTCCGGCGTGCGAGCCTCGCCCGCATGGCTACCAACACGGAACGGCGCTCGGCCGCACCCGACGTCCAAGGGCTGCTGAACAAGGTGCCCGAGGTCACGGTCTGGTTCTGGGTCATCAAGATCCTGTGCACCACGGTCGGCGAGAGCTTCGCCGACTGGATCAACATGACCCTCGGTGTCGGGCTGATCGACACCTCGCTGATCTTCACCGCCGTACTGGCCGCCGTCCTGGGCTGGCAGCTGCGCACCCGGCGGTACGTTCCGTTCGTCTACTGGCTCACCGTCGTGGTGCTGAGCGTGACCGGCACCCTGTACACCGACATCCTCACCGACAGCCGGGGCGTGCCCCTCGCGCTGAGCAGCAGCGTGTTCGCCGTCGCCCTCGCCGTCGTCTTCGGGATCTGGTACGCCCGCGAGCGGACCCTGTCGATCCACAGCATCGTCACCCGCCCCCGGGAGCTATTCTACTGGCTCGCGGTCCTGGTCACCTTCGCCCTCGGCACCGCGACCGGCGACTGGACCCTGGAGCTCACGGGCTGGACCCCCGGCGTCTCCGTGTTGCTCCCCCTCGGGCTGATCGCGGCCATCGTGCTCGGGCGGCGCCTGGGCGGCGGCGCTGTGCTCTCCTTCTGGCTGGCCTACATCCTCACCCGCCCGCTCGGTGCCAACCTCGGCGACTGGCTCGCCTCGCCCGGCGCCGACGGCGGCCTGGGCCTCGGTACCGCGGTGACCAGCGTGGTCTTCCTGGCCGCGATCCTCGCCACGGTCCTCCACCTCACCCGCAGCCGCGCCGACGTGATCGAGTCGCACGGCGGGACCCGGACCGCGAGTGCGTCGGACCCGGCCCGCGAGCGGATCATGCTCGGCTACTACGCCGTCGTGGCGGTCGCCACCGCGGCGCTCCTGGTCTGGGCGCACCAGCAGCCGCACGCCGCCGTGGCGGGCGAGGAGGGCGACGCTGCGGGAGCCGCGTCCGCCCCGCTCACCCCGGATCAGGCGACGTCTTCGTTCCCGCCCGCCGAGGTCGCGAAGTTCCGCACGATCACCGCGGACACCCTCGCCAAGCTGAACTCCGGCGACCAGGCGGGCGCGACCGCCCGGATCACCGACCTCGAGAAGGCCTGGGACGACGACCAGCCCACGCTGCAACCCACGAACCAGCAGGCCTGGACTCTCCTCGACGGCGAAATCGACCAGGCGCTCAAGGCGCTGCGCGCGTCGAAGCCGGACAAGGCAGCCGAGGTCAAGGCGCTCAACACGCTCCTCACCTCCCTGGGCTGATCGCCTTCGGGCGCGCATCAGCACCGGTGACCGTGGCCCACGACCGCGAGGTCCGACCCGACCGGACCGACGGCCACGCCCAGTGCGCAGAGTCACCGCTCGACGCCGCGCTCAGGAGCTCCCCCGCGTGGCGCCGATGAGTGCCGGCGGCCTGGCGGCCTGCCGGGTGGTCTGTCGGTGGGCCTCGCTACTGTTCCTCACCTGATCGCCTGTGCGAGGAGAAGGGCGGGGCTGTGCGGCGCTGGGAGTTCGTCGAGGGCGGCTCGGACAAGTTCTGGGAGGCCGCGGTCGACGGTGCCGTGGTGACCGTGCGCTACGGCCGGTGCGGCACCGACGGGCGGGAGCAGAGCAAGGAGTTCCCGACCCCGGAGGCGGCTCAGGTGCACTTCGCCAGGACGGTCGCCGAGAAGGAGCGCAAGGGCTACCGCGAGACCGGCGCCGATGCGGCACCCGTCCCACAGCCCGCCACCACCCCCGAGCCGACGGACGCCCCGGTCGACGAGGACACCTTCGTGCTGCCGGACGCCTGGCGCCGGGCGCTGATCCCCCGCCGAGGCGGGGCTATCCGCCCGCCGGCCGCCCCGGCGAAGAACACGGTGAACGGCTACCACGACACCCTGCGACAGATGGATGCCTGGCTGGAGCAGGCCCTCACCGCGGATCGCAGTGACGCGGACCTGGTCGCAGCCGCCCGGGCGCACCAGCGTGGCAGCCAGAACCCGCTCGGTGCGGCGGTGCTGGCCGCGCTGTTCTCGAGCCCCGCCGAGAACAGCGTTCGAAGGGCCGTGGACGCCTGGGTGGCGGAGTTCGGCCTGCCGTTCGCCGCCAGGGCCACCGTCGAGCTGTTCACGGTGGCTGTCGAGACCGACTGGCACACCTCCCGTACCGTCAACCCCGTGTCCGGCGTGGGGTCGATCCCAGGACTGCGGTGTACCGTCCCGCCGCGGACCGGGTCCGGTCGCTGCTGGCAGGGTGCGACGAGGAGACCCATCGCGAGGCGGTCCGGGCCCTGGCCGGATGCCGGGCCAGCCTGGCCCGCCTGGTGGTGTCGGCGTACCTCGTGCCGTCCGAGCTGGCTTGGGCTGAGGAGTGCACGAGGTCGGGTGCGCGGCTGGGCCCGGCCGAGTGGTCGATGTTGCTGTGCTCGCTCTCCTCTGTCGAACCGCTGAGGAACCTTCCCCCGCTGCCGAGCCTGGGCTACGACGGATGGTCCACCGAGATCATCGCGACCGTGGCAGAGGGCCTCGGCGGCGACGCAGCACCGGTGATGCTGCACGATCTGACCACCAGCTACCACCACAAGGACGGCATGAAGCGGATCCCGGACGCGCTCGCCGAGCTCCCCTCCGACGAGGGCTTCCGCGGGCTACTGGCCCAGCAGGACGGCATCAAGTCCACCCGCGCCACCCTCATGGCCGGTCTCCGCCGCTTCCCCCGGCGTGCCCTGCGCCTGCTCGCCGAGGCCGCGGTGGCCTCCACCGACCCGGCCGCGCAGCAGCTCGCCCGGCAGCTCCTCACCGGCCACGTCGCCGTCCACCGCGCGACCGCGCTCGAACTGCTGCCGGCGCTGACGCCGGAGCAGGCGGCCGTGGTGGAGCCGCTCACCGACCTCGGCGAGCGAGTGCCGGAAGTCGGCCCCGACTCGCTACCGGAGCTGTTCACCAGCCCGCCGTGGACGCGGCCGCGCTCCACCGCCAAGCCCCGCGTGCTGACCGGCCTCAGCGCGCCTCGGGAACCGCAGATGCGGTGGCTGCCGGGTGAGCGCGAGGCGTGGGCGGCGACCTCCGAGTCCTGGTACACGAGCTGGTCGGACGACGACTGGCAGCGGGTCGCGGCCACGATCCGGGCCAGGATAGGGCAACCCGAGGACGTGCGGCTGCGCGGCGGACAGCACGCCGAGCTCGCGCTGTTCGCTTACGGAGACGAGGAGTTGGCCCGGCCCCTGCTCTCGCAGTGGCGCGCCGGTGAGCGTATCTGGCACTCCGGGGACTCCCTGCGCCGAGTCGCCGCCCGCTTCGGGACGGACGCCGTCGAGCCGATCCGGGCCGCAGCGGTGGGGAATCCGGCCACGCACGCGTCCCTGCTGCTTCCGTACCTGGACGCCCGGGTGGCCGAGACCATGGCGGACTGGCTGGTGCGCCTCAAGTCGGCCGGGAGCACAGCGCGTTCCTGGTTCACCCGGCACGGCGTGGACGCGGCCCGGCTGCTGGCGCCCGCCGCGCTCGGGAGGACCGGCCCGGCCCGGCCCGGCGCCGAGCAGGCCCTGCGGGTGATCGCCGAGGCGCACGGCGCGGCGGCGGTGCGCGCGATGGCCTACGAATACGGGCCGCAGGCGGAGGAGGCCGTGGGCGCACTGCTGTCGGCCGACCCGCTGGTGACCGCGTGCCCGGCGAAGCTGCCCCCGCCCTGCGACTGGACGGAGCCGGTGATGCTGCCGCAACTGCTGCTGCGCGGCGGCGAGGGCGCCCTGCCCGCCGAGGCGGTGCGGCACGTACTCACCATGCTCGCGCTGTCCGCGCCCGGGGCGTTCTACCCAGGCCTCGACGAGGTGGCCCTGCTGTGCGAGCCGCGGTCGTTGACGGAGTTCTGCTGGGCGGTGTTCGAGCAGTGGCGGCTGGCCGGCATGCCCGCCCAGGACGGCTGGGCGCTGCACGTGCTCGGCCGGTTCGGTGACGACGATACGGTCCGCCGACTGACGCCGGTGCTCCGCGCCTGGCCGGGCGAGGGGGCCCACCACCGTGCGGTGGACGGCCTGGAGGTGCTGGCCGCCATCGGCACCGACGTCGCCCTGCTGCACCTGCACGGCATCGCGCAGCGGGTGAAGTTCAAGGCGCTCAAGACCCGGGCCCAGGAGAAGATCTCCGAGGTGGCAGCTGGTCTCGGCCTGTCCGGCGAGCAGTTGTCGGACCGTCTGGTGCCGGACTTCGGGCTGGACGCCGACGGGACCACCGTCGTCGACTACGGCACCCGGACCTTCACGGTGGGCTTCGACGAGCAGCTCAAGCCGTTCGTGCAGGATTCGGACGGCGTGCGCCGCAAGGACCTGCCGTCCCCCGGGGCGCGGGACGACGCCGAGCTGGCACCGGCCGGGCGCAAGCGCTTCGCCGCGCTGAAGAAGGACGTCCGCACGGTGGCCGGGGACCAGATCCGGCGCCTGGAGGACGCGATGGTCACCCGGCGGTCGTGGACGGCCGAGGAGTTCGGGCAGCTGTTCGTCGGGCATCCGCTGCTGTGGCACCTGGTGCGCCGGCTGGTGTGGCTGGCCGAGGCGGACGGCACCTCGACGGCGTTCCGGGTCGCCGAGGACCGCACCCTGGCGGACGTCCAGGACGAGGCGTTCGCGCTGCCGGCCACGGCCTCCGTCCGGCTGGCGCACCCGTTCCTGCTCGGCGACGGCCTCGCCGACTGGTCGGCGCTGTTCGCCGACTACGAGATCCTGCAGCCGTTCCGCCAGCTCGGCCGCCCGGTGTATGCGCTGACCGACGAGGAGCGGGCCGGCCACCGCCTCACCCGCTTCGAGAACGGTCCGGTGCTGCCCACCACCCGGCTGGTCGGAATGGAACGGCGCGGCTGGCGGCGCGGCGAGCCCCAGGACAACGGCATCGAGCAGTGGCTGTCCCGCCGGGTCGGGCCCGACCTCTACGTGGTGATCGCCCCGGAGGACGGCATCGCCGTCGGCATGTTCGACTCCTACCCCGAGCAGCGGGTGGAAACGGTGTGGCTCGACAGGCGCCCGGGCGACTACTGGACCCACAACCGCACCTTCCCGACCTTCGCCGAGCTCGACCCGGTGACCGCCTCCGAGGTGATCGCCGACCTCACCGAGCTGACCACGCTGTGACCCCTCGCCACCTCACCGACGACCACCCGGGAAAGGCCGCCGTGACCACGAGCCACCGGGTCACCCGATCGGCGACCTGCCGGGCTAGCCGAACCGGTGGCGGTGGACCCGGCTGCAGCCGGGAACCGTCCACCGGCCGTCGAGACGACACGAGCACACGATCGCAACCGACTTGACGGACTGCCAGGCCAGGACGCCGGCAGGGCGGGAGGTGGTGGAGGTCCGCGGCAGGGACGGAGGACCTCCACCACCTCCCGCTACGTCCGCACGGGCCGAGTGCTACCAGTGGTCGTGGCCATCGCAGTGGTCATGATGCCCGTCGTGGCCGCCGTGCCCGTCGTCATGCCCGCCGTCGTCAGGCCCGTGGCGCTCGATCGTGGTGGGGTCGGTGGCGGTGCGGGTGGTGCTGTCACCGCCTCCGGTGACGGTAGCGGTGTTGGTGACGCGCTCACGGGCGTGGCAGGAGACATCGACCTTCAGGGTGATGGGTGGGTAGCTGTGCCCGGCAGGCAGGATGTCGCTGCGCGTACAGGTGAGGGTGGCCGGAACGCAGTTCCATCCCGCGCCGGTGATGCTGTCGGCCCGAAGACCTTCGGGGAGGAGGTCGTGGACGGTGACCGTGGTGCCATTGGTGGGGCTGGCCGTCGCGAGGTTACCCACAGTGATGGTGTAGACGCCGTCCTCGCCGCTGACGAAGGGGGCCGTGTGACTCTTGGCGATGGTCAGGCTGACCGGGACGACCGTGAAGGCGAGGCTGGTACTGCCGCTGCTGCCGGCTCTGGCGGCGCGGTCGGTGCCGCCAGGGCCAGTGGTGCCACCGGGTTCGGTGAGGCCGATGGCGATCAGGGGCTCGACCACCGGCGTCGCCGCGTAGCCGACCTGGGCGACGCGGGCGGGTCGAAGCGTGGCGGTCCAGGTTGTGGCCAGGACGATCAGCAGGACGGCCAGCCCGGTCAGCGTGACCGCCCCCGTCCTCCGGGCCCGCGCCCTCAGCCACGATCGCCACATGCCGCCCGTACCTCCCGTGCCGCGGCTTGCTCCGGCCCGCCCTCTCCCATGTCCGAACACCGACATCTCCGCTTCCAACCGTCGAAACCAAGCCGTGGATACTCATAGCGACACGAACGTGACTTACATCGTCCGTGCGGCGGGGGGCGGGCGAGAGGTGTGCCGACGTCGGCGCCCCGGCGAGGACGGCGCCGGCGCAGAAGGAGCGGTGACACGCTCGACGGGGACCGTCATACGTCGCTCACGGAGCAGATCGGCCGACGGCGAGGGCTGGTCATGGTCGTCGGAGTGGTCATCGACGGCGCCGGAGGAACCTGGAGAGCAGAAGGCAGAGAGCGGCGAGGGCGAGGGCCGCGAGCCAGGCCACCACCGAGGTGGGGAAGTCCCCTTGCAGGGCGACCGGCGCGGCGTCCGCTCCGACGCTGCCGGGGGTCGACGGGAAGGTGATGGTGGCCCGGGTGGTGTGCTCGACCAGGCCGCTCCTGAGCGTGAGCTCCCCGGTCCACGGGCCGTTCGGCAGCGTTGCGTCCAGCGGGACGACCACCTCCCCGCTGTCGCCGGGAGCCAGTGTGGCGCCCGTCCTGCCGGTCGAGAACGGTCCGGTGTGCGGTCCTCCCGGCCCGTCGAGGAGGGACAGTGCCCCGCTGATGTCCAGGGCGCGACCCCCCGTGTTGTGGATCCGGGCGCGAACCTCTCCCCGCCCGTCGCGGGCTCGGGCCGGATAGAGCCGTTCGATCGTGAAGTCCGAGGGTGGCTCGTCACCGGGACCGACGTCGATGTACATGCGGACGCCCACCCGGCCCAGCACCGTCAGAGTGTGCGAGCGATCCGTGGGGGCGGCCGGCTGCGCCCAGATGACGCCGTACCGCTCCCCGGCGGCCGCGTCCCCGGGCACTCGAACGATGGTGCGCACCCGCGCCGTTTCGGAGGCCGCCAGCTCGAGGTCCGCCGCATCGAACGATGTCCAGCCGGTCAGCTCGTCGGGGGTCCGCTCCGGCGCGAAGGTGAACTCACCCTTCGCGATGCTGGCTGCCGCGGCGTAGACGCTGACGTGCATCGGTGTGGACGACCTGTTGGTGATCTCCACCCGCCGTTCGATGGTCGAGCCGGGGGCGAGGTGGTCGATGATGTAGGCATGCGCTCTGGGATCGGCGCGGCGGTTCTCCGGAGCGTCGAGAAGCTTGATGGCGATGGTCCCGCCCGCAGCCGGGTCCTGGGGGGAAGACGCCGCGGGTGCCTCCTGCCCCGCCGCCGGCATCACCCCGGCGGCCAGCACGAAGGCCTGCACGAAGGCCAGCATCAGCAGGAGAGCCCAGTACCGGCGCGCGCCTTTCGTTCCGTCAGGCAACGGATTGGGTCAGCGTTCCGGTGTAGGTTCCGCCGACGGCGCCGGCGGGCACGTTCACGGCGACTGTCGGGTTCCAGGTCGCGGTGTTGTCTCCGACGCCGGCGCTCCCGGTGAGTACTGTCTGCGCGGAGTTGCTCAGCGTCACGTCCGTCGTGGTGACGGTGATGGTGCCGGTCGTCGTCACCGTCCCGACCGAGTAGGTGCCGTCGGCGGCGGGAATCGTCGACGGACCGTTCACGAAGTCCGTCTCCGCCGCGGTCACCGTCCAGGAGGCCGAAAGGAGGGCGCGGTCGTCGGTGACGGTAGAGGGGCCGATCGCCCCGCTGATCGTGGTGCCGGGCGCTCCCGAGCCCAGGCTGACGCTGGCCGGGACCGACATCGACAGTGCGCCGGACGTGACGGTGAACGTGACCGTGGTGCTGGGGTCGCCGTCCGCGGCGGCGAGGCCTGGCTGGACCAGGCCGAGAATGGCGGCTGCGGCCGCGACATAGAGGCTTCGTGCACGCATGATGGCTCCCGGAACGGCCGCCAGAGGACATTCTGGCCGACGGCGGACATGCTGGCTGACGCGCCCCAGACAATCCGGCGCAACCTGTCCACACAAGGCGACGCGCGCCGCGTTCCGCCATACGAATGGCCACATCTCAACCGGAGCGAAGCCCGGCCCGCCCCACCGGCACCCTCGGCCGCCTGACGGCGCGTCCGCAGATCGCAGACGCGGCACCGGACGTCTTCGACCTCGAACCGCTGCCCGTGGAGCACCCCTTGGCCGCCATGGCCGCCGAGGCCCACGTCGAACGCGCCGCCACCCACCCCGAACGCTGGTCCGACTGCGCACCGGTCACCGTGGCCTACGACCGCAAGGTCGGACCCGGGGCGGGGCGCGTCACCCCTCCCGCTGCGCCGGGGCCGGCCGGACCGGGTGCTTGCTCAGGATGGACACGCGGTTGAAGGCGTTGATGGCGATGGCCACCCAGACCACGGCCGAGATCTGGTCGTCCGTCAGGGCCTCGCGGGCGGCCGCGTAGGCGCTCTCCTGCACGGCCGCGTCCGACGGGTCGGTGGTGGCCTCCGCGAGGGCCAGGGCGGCACGCTCCTGTGGGGTGAACAACTCGGTGTCGCGCCATGCCGCCAGGACACCCAGGCGCTGCGCGGTGTCGCCCGCCTGCAGCGCGGCCCTGGTGTGCAGGCTCAGGCAGTAGGCGCAGCCGTTGATCTGGGACACGCGCAGGTTGACCAGTTCCACCAGCCTGCGGTCCAGCCCGGCGTCCGCCGCGACGGCGCGGACCGCCTCGGCGGTCGCCAGCATCGCGCGGTACGCCTGGGGGCTCTGCTTGTCGATGAACACCCGCCGCTGCGCCGGGGCCTGCGCCACCACACTGGTCACAACACTCACGTGAACTCCTCCGGCAGATCCGCTGTCGCCCGCCACTACGCCATGGCATAGTAGTTGAATGTAGAACCATTTTACCAGTGGCAGAAGTGGGAGCGTACCCAGCGTGAGCACCATCGAGACCGACCCCGCCGGAACGGCCGGAACCCGGGCACCGCGGGTGGAGCTGCTGCCCGCACGGGACGTCCCGCTCGGCGGCCCGAGGGCGATGACGGTACGGCGCACCCTCCCGCAGCGGGCCCGGACGCTGATCGGCGCCTGGTGCTTCGTCGACCACTACGGGCCCGACGACGTCGCCGTCAGCGGCGGGATGGACGTCGCCCCGCACCCCCACACCGGACTGCAGACGGTGAGCTGGCTGTTCAGCGGCGAGATCGAGCACCGGGACAGCCTCGGCGTCCACGCCTTCGTCCGGCCGGGCGAGTTGAACCTGATGACCGGCGGCCACGGCATCAGCCACTCCGAGGTGTCGACGCCCGGCACCACCGTCCTGCACGGCGTCCAGCTCTGGGTGGCACTTCCGGAACAGCACCGGCACACCGCCCGCGACTTCCACCACCACGTGCCGCGGCCCGTCCCGCTGGACGGCGGCGAGGCCCGGGTGTTCCTCGGCTCCCTCGCGGGCGACACCTCCCCCGTCCCCACCTTCACCCCCCTGCTCGGCGCCGAGCTCACCCTCCGCCCCCACGGGGCCACCACGCTCGCCGTCGACCCCTCGTTCGAACACGGCCTGCTCGTCGACCACGGGGACGTCCGAATCGCGGACACCCCGCTGCGCCCCGCCGAACTCGGTTACCTCGCCCCCGGGTCCACCACCCTGACCCTCACCAACACCGGCGACACGACAGCCCGGGCCATCCTGATCGGCGGTCCGCCCTTCGAGGAGCGGATCGTGATGTGGTGGAACTTCATCGGCCGCGACCACCAGGACATCGCCGAGGCCCGGGAGGAGTGGCAGGCCGGCTCCGACCGCTTCGGCAGCGTCGCCGGCTACCCCGGGAACCGCCTCCCGGCGCCCGTCCTGCCCGGCGCCACCCTCACCCCGCGCGGCAACCCCCCGGTGCCGCGGTCCGGCTGAGGAGGCACCGGGCCGCCCTCCCCGGCGGGCCGGCGCCTCACTCCCGGTACAGCAGCACGGTGGCGCCGGCCAGCACCGCGCCGGCCACCAGCGCCCAGGCGGTCTGCCCGTGCAGCACCAGGACCGCACCCGGTGCGGCGCCCGCCAGCATGGTGGCCACCGCGAGGATCCGGCGCCGCTGGCGCGGCGCGGCGCCGCCGGCCGGGCGGGAGTCGGCCGCCAGGCCGGTCAGGGTGAGGGTGAGCACGGTGG
>NZ_JAIZ01000598.1:12734-13768 GCF_000710465.2 Kitasatospora sp. MBT63
CAGATCGGGCACGCCGAGGCCGCGCACGGCGCCGTTGCGGATCCCCATCGCGACGGCCAGCAGGGCGATGACCGCGTACTGCACCGATCCGGTCACGCCCCACGCGAAGACGACGGCCGCGGCCGCACCGTGCAGCGCGACCTCCAGCAGCAGGGCCGTACGCAGCCAGCGGTCGCGGCGCGGGGCGGCGCTCCGGGCGACGAGCCGCCCAGCCAGTCCCGCGCCGAGCAGGAAGGCGGCGAGGGAGGTCACCGAGCCCGTGACGGAGAACCCGGGCGCCCCGGCCAGGGCGAAGGCGATGACGACGACGTTGCCGGTCATGTTCGCCGTGAAGACGTGCCCGAGGCCGAGGTAGCTCACGGCGTCGATCAGGCCGCTGACGGCGGTCAGCGCGAACAGGGCCAGCGCCAGCGGATGGCGGTCGTGGACCTGTGTCCCGGGAAGCGGCGGCTCCGGCCGTCCGGCGGCGCCCGGGTCGATTGCGGGTGTGGTCACCACGCCTCCTCTCGAAAGTGGCGGATCGTCAGAAGAAGCACGGGTCCAGTGGCGCCGGGCCCTGGCCCGGAGGGACGAGGCCGCGGGCTTCGCGCCAGGCCAGCTGCTCACCGGAGGCCACGGCGGCCTCCGTGACGCGCTCGGCCTGGTGGACACCGGCCGGGCCGGGGGCGGGGGTGGCGTGGTAGCCGCCGAACCGCGCGACCGGGCTCCACGCCGGTGTCACCGACGGCAGGTCTGGGGCCAGCCCCTGGTGCTCCTGGGCGCCGTGGACGATGCGGCCCCCGACCACGGTGAGGACGGACTCGATGTGCGGGATGTCCGCCTCGGGCACGGTGAAGTAGTCGGCGCTGAGCACCGCGAGGTCCGCGTAACTCCCGACCGTGAGCCGTCCCTTGACCGCTTCCTCGCCGGTGAGGCGGGCGCCGCCCAGGGTGTAGAGCTCCAGGGCCTGCTCGCGGTCGAGCCGGTTGTGGTCGGCCGCCAGGCGTCGCCCGCCGACCGCGCGGCCGGAGACCAGCCAGTGCAGGGCGACCCAC
>NZ_JAIZ01000599.1 GCF_000710465.2 Kitasatospora sp. MBT63
GAGATCGACGTCATCAACGTGACGCCCTCGTACGCCCAGGCGCTGATCGAGTGCGGTCTGCTGGACGGGGAGCGGCACCGCCCGGTGCTGGTGCTGCTCGGTGGTGAGGCGGTGGCCGAGACCCTGTGGTCCAAGCTGCGCGACACCCCGGGCGTCATGGGCTACAACCTGTACGGCCCGACCGAGTACACCATCAACACCCTGGGCGGTGGCACGCTCGACTCCGACACCGCGACCGTCGGCCGTCCGATCTGGAACACCCGCGCCCACGTCCT
>NZ_JAIZ01000600.1 GCF_000710465.2 Kitasatospora sp. MBT63
GGTCGCCAGGGGCGGGGTCCATCCCGGCCTCGGGGGCGGCCTGGACGGACGACTGGGTGGCGGCGGCGGTGCCGTGCGCGTCGGGCAGGCCGTTCTCCTCGCTGACCAGCTCCTCCAGGGCGAGCCGCTCGCTGGGGACGGTCTGTCGCAGGCCGGAACCCTTGTTGCGGGAGAACTTGCAGCCGGTGAGCCGGACGGCCTCGACGGAGTCCGTGCGGACGCCGTCGCCAGTGTTCTCGGCGGCGGCGACCCTGACCAGGACGGCGCGGGCGCCTGTGCCGAGGCGGAGGCCGTGGCGGCGGTTGCCGATGGCGCGGACCCGGGTGCAGTTCAGGTCGGAGTCGTCCTCGGCGGTGATGCCGTCCTCACCGGAGCCGGTGATCTCGCAGTCCCGCAGGTGTGCGGTGCCGATCCGGCCGACCTGCACGCCGGAGCCGGCCGCGTCGCGCACCACGCAGTCGCCGATCCGGGTGTCGGCGCCGTCGGCGATCCGGATGCCGGAGCGGCCGGCGTCCAGCACCTCGCACTTGTCCAACTGGCCGCGCCCGTCCCGCAGGACGGCCACCCCGTCGCCCTTGGCGCGGTGCACGGCGGCGCGGCGCAGCCGCGGGTTGGCGCCCTCGGTGATCAGCACGCCGGTGCCGGCGGCGTCGCGGACCTCCAGCCGGTCCAGGTCGGCGGCGCTGTCGCCGGTCAGCTCCAGGCCGTCGCCCCCGCAGTCCCGGACCACGGTGCGCAGCAGGGTGGGGCCGGAGGATTCGCCGATCCAGATGCCGGTGCCCTGGGCGGCGGCGACCTCGCAGTCCTCGAAGGTGCCGCGGGCGCGGCCGGTGACGTGGATGCCGTGGCCTGCGGTGCGGGCGGTGCGGCAGCGGCGAAGTTCGGGGTCGGTGCCGGCGGCGAGCGCGATGCCGTGGCCGGAGGTGCCGGTGACGGTGCAGTCCTCCAGCACGACCCGGGCGGTGGAGCTGATGTAGACGCCGATGGTGGTGTCGCGGACGTCGGTGCGCAGCAGCCGGGTGGTGCTGTTCTCCTCCAGGGCGATGCCGGGCTTGTCGGTGACGGAGATCTCGCAGTCTTCGAAGGTTCCGCGGGCGTTGCCGTTGGCGCAGACGCCGTTGCCGCGGGCGTCGCGCAGCACGCAGTTGCGCAGCAGCGGGTCGGCGCGTTCGCCGATCACCACGGCGGAGCTGCCGAGGTGTTCGACGACGCAGTCCTCGATGACGCTGTTGCCGGTGGAGGTCTCCACCAGGCCGGCGCCGGCCGGGTTGGTGACCCGGCAGCCGCGCATCGCCAGCGAGCCGTCGCCGCGGGTGAGCAGGGCGGTCCAGGAGTTGCCGACCACCTCGCAGTCCTGGAAGGCGGCCTGGCCGCGCGGCACGTCGACAGCGGGCAGTTCCTCGTCCTGACCCTGCAGGATCAGGCCGGTCAACTGCACGGCCTCGGCGGTGACCTGGACCACGCAGCCGCGCCGGGCGGTGATCCGGACGGTGCCGCGGGCCTCGGCGGCGGTGATGGTGACCAGCTTGCTGATCACCAGGTTCTCCTCGTACCGGCCGGGCCGGACCGAGATCACCGCGCCGCTGCGGGCCTCCGCCAGTGCCTCGCCGATCGTGCGGTAGCGGCCGTCCCGCTGTTCCGGGCACACCGTCAGCACGTGGCGCGACATGGCGTGGACTCTCCTCTTCCTGGGTGGGCTT
>NZ_JAIZ01000601.1:0-9352 GCF_000710465.2 Kitasatospora sp. MBT63
TGCCGCCGCCGTCCTGGTCCGGCGCACCCGCGAGGCCGTCGACCGGGCCGAGCGCGGGCCGGCCGCCGCCGGGACCCCGGCCGACCGGCCGCAGGGCCCCGCGCCGAGCCCCTGGCGGGACCGCCGCTACCTGCTGTTCGTCCTGCTGGACACCCCGCTCAGCCTGGACGACTCGGTGCTCGGCGTCGGGCTGCCGCTGTGGCTGGTGAGCCGCACCGGCGCCCCGCACGCGCTCGTCCCGGCCTTCCTGGTGGTCAACACGGTCCTGGTGGTGGTCCTGCAACTGCGGGTCTCCGCCCGGGTCACCACCGCGCGCCGGGCCGCCGACGCCGTACCGCTGTACGGGCTCGCCGTGCTCGCCACCTGCGTCCTGGTGGCGGCCGCCACCGGGCGGGGACCCTGGACGGCCGCGGCCGCCCTGCTGGCCGCCGCCGTGCTGGCCACCTCGGCGGAACTGCTGCGCTCGGTGACCTCCTGGGAGCTGGCGCTGGCCCTGGCACCCCGGCAGGCGCGGGCCTCCTACCTGGGGGTGGCCGGGATTGCACAGTCCGTCCAGAAGTCCGCCGGGCCGCTGCTGCTGACCGGCGCGGTGATGGCCGCCGGTCCGGCCGGCTGGCTGGCGCTCGGCGCCGCGGTCGCGGGCCTGTCGGTCCTGCAACGGCGCACCTGCCTGCGGCGGCTGGCCGCCCTGGACACGCCGGACACCGTGGACACCGTGGACACCGTGGACGCCGAGCAGCCCGCCCCGACGCCCGACGCACCGTCAGGGTCACCCGCCGCCGGTCCCGTCACCGCCCGCGGCTGAACCCGGCCACCCGCCACCGACACCGGCCCCGCCCGCACCGGCGGGGCGCATCCGACCGAAGGGGACCACCACCATGAACGACACCACCGGATTCGCGGACCTCTCCCCGACCACCCTCGCCGACGTGCTCGGGCACGGACAGGTCATGGACCTCGGCATCCGTCCGCTATGGCCGTCGGCCGGCCGGGTCGCCGGACCGGCGTTCACCGTCCGGTGCCCGCCGGGCGACAACCTGATGCTGCACGCGGCGATCCACCGGGCGGAGCCCGGCTCGATCGTGGTCGTCGAGGCCGGTGACGTCGAGTTCGCGGTCGCGGGCGGAAACGTCTGCGCCGTCGCCCAGCGCCGGGGCATCGCGGCCTTCGTGGTCGACGGGGTGATCCGCGACCTCGCCGAGGTGCGCGCGATGGGCTTCCCGGTCTTCGCCCGTGGCGTCGTCCCGGTCCCCGGCGCCAAGGCCGCCGTCGCGCCGCTCGGCGGCCCGGTGCGCTGCGGCGGGGTGACCGTGCGCGCCGGCGACGTCGTGGTGGCCGACGAGGAGGGCGTCGTGGTCGCCCCGGGCGACCGCCTCGATCAGGTCCTCCTCGCCGCCCGGGCCAAGGCGGCCCAGGACGCCGAAGTCTCCCTGGACGCCTGGGAGGCCGCACACCGCGCCCGGATCGACGAGATCCTGCACGCCAACGGCTGGACCGACTGACCGGACACCGGACCCCGGCCGTGTGCGGCGTCCCGCCGGTGGGGTGCCGACGCCCACCGCCCGGCGGCACGAGGGCACCGGCGCACGGGTCCGGGCCGCCGGCCGGGCACCGCCCACGGCCCTGTCGCGTACGGCCTCCGGAGCGGCGACCCCGGCCGCACCGGCAGCGATCACCGGGACCGGTCACCCCCCGGCCGGTACCGCACGCCGACGCCACGCGGCCCCGCCGACCCGCCGGCCGCCCCGCACCCTGCCCGCGCCCTGCCCGGGACCGCTCCGTCGGCCCGTTCAGCCGCGGCCGGTGCGCCACTGGCGGGCGATCAGCCACACCAGGTAGCACCCGCCGAGCACGCCGGTGAGCACACCGACCGGCAACTGGGTGGGCGCCAGCAGCCGCTGCGCCGCGAGGTCGCTGAGCACCAGCAGCAGCGCGCCGAGCACCGCCGACCCGGCCAGGTTCGGGCCGGTGGCGCCGGTCAGCCGGCGGACGGCCTGCGGGGCGACCAGCGCGACGAACGGGATCGGCCCGGCCGCGGCCGTGGCCGCGGCGGTGAGCCCGACGCCGACCAGGACCAGCCACAGCCGCAGCCGGTCGGGCCGCGCCCCGAGCGAGGCCGCGGCGTCGTCCCCCATCTCCAGCAGCCGCAGCGGGCGGCCGAGCAGCAGCGCGGCCGGCAGCAGCAGGGCGAGGACTGCGGCCATCGGGACGCAGTGCTCCCAGCCGCGGGCGTTCAGACTGCCCGTCAGCCAGACCGCGGCTCCGGCCGCGTCGCTGAACGAGGCCCGGGCGATCAGGTAGTCGTTGACCGAGGCGAGCAGGGAGCTGACGCCGATGCCGACCAGCACCAGCCGGTAGCCCTGGGCGCTGCCGCTGCGGGCCAGCAGGTAGACCAGCAGCGAGGTCAGCAGCCCGCCCGCGACGGCGCCGCCGGCCACCGTCGCGGCGCTGCCGCCGATCACCAGGATCACCAGCAGCGCGCCGGTGGCGGAGCCGAGGGTGAAGCCGATGACGTCGGGGCTGCCGAGCGGGTTGCGGGCGACGCTCTGGAACAGTGAGCCCGCCACCCCGAGCGCGGCGCCGACCAGGACGGCGGTGAGCACCCGTGGCAGCCGCAGCTCCATCACGATGTAGCGGTCGGCGCGGGCGCCGCCGCCGCTGAGCACGTCCAGCACGTCGGAGACGGCCAGCGGGAAGTCACCGGTGGTCAGGGTCCACACCACGGCGGCGGACAGGGCCGCCGTCAGCACCGCGCAGACGGCGACCGCCCGCCGGTGCAGGCGCAGCGAGTACCCGCCGGGCAGGCGCAGGGCGTGCAGCGGCACCCGGGTGGCGGGGGCCGGTTCGGAGGTCCGGGCGGCCGGGGCCAGGACCGTGGGGCTGTTCACAGTTGGGCGATCCTCCGGCCGCGGACGAGGGCGATGAAGAGCGGGGCGCCGAGGAAGGCGGTGACCACCCCGGCCTGGAGTTCGGCGGGGTGCAGCACCACCCGGCCGACCAGGTCGGAGCCGAGCAGCAGCACCGGGGCGAGCACGGCGGAGAACAGCAGCACCCAGCGCTGGTCGGGCCCGGCCAGCCGGCGGGCCACGTGCGGGACGGCGAGGCCGACGAAGGCGATCGGCCCGACGGCCGCGGTGGCCGCGCCCGCCAGCAGGGTGACCGCGGTCATCGCGAGCAGCCTGGTACGGCCCGGGTTGGCGCCCAGCGCGTGCCCGGCGTCGTCGCCTAGGGCGAGCGCGTTCAGCGGCCGGGCGAGGGCGAGGGCGAGCACCGCGCCGACGGCGAGGAACGGCAGCACCTGGCCGACGATCGGCGCCTCCACCCCGGCGAGGGTGCCGACCTGCCAGAACCGGAACCGGTTGAGGGTGAGCGGGTCGAGCAGGATCAGGCCGTTGACGAAGGCGGTGAGCACGGCGGTGATCGCGGTGCCGGCCAGCGCCAGCCGTACGGGTGTGGCGGAGGCCCGGCCGCCGCTGCCGAGCACGTTCACCAGGACGGCGGCGACCGCGGCGCCGGCCAGCGCGAACCAGACGTACGAGCCGAAGCCGCGCAGGTCGAGCAGGGCGGTCCCGGCGGCGACCGCGGCGGCCGCGCCGCCGTTGACGCCGAGGAGGCCCGGGTCGGCGAGCGGGTTGCGGGTGAGCGCCTGCATCAGGGCGCCGGCCAGCCCGAGGGCGGCGCCGACCGCGATGCCGAGGACGGTGCGCGGGATGCGGGAGTGGTGCACGACGATCCAGTCACCGTCGGTGGGTTCGTGGTGCAGCAGGACGTGCCAGACCTGGGCCGGCGGGATGTTCTTGGCGCCGACGGCGAGACCGGCGGCGGCCAGCAGCGCGAGCAGGGCGAGGCAGGCCAGCAGGCGGGTGAGCCGGCGGCCGGTCCCGGCGCTGCGGCGCGCGGCGGCGGCGGGCGCCGGGGCCGCCTTGTCGAGGGTCGGGGTGGTCATGCGTGCTCGTGCTCGTCGTCCTCGTGGTGGTCGTGGTTCTCCACGCCGCGCTTCCAGTACCCGTCGACGTCGACCTGGTGGCGGTGCAGGCCGCGCTCCTCGCGCAGGTGGCGGCGGATCGGCTTCAGGCTGGCGGCCTCGCCGGCCACCCAGGCGAAGCCCATGCCCTCGGGCAGGTCGGCGCCGCGGATCGCCCGCTCCAGCAGGTCGGTGGTGCCGGACGGGGCGTCACCGCGGTGCAGCCAGGTCAGGGTCAGGTCGGTGCGGGTCTCGAACTGCTGCTCGTCCTGCGGTCCGGAGACCTCGGCGAACGCAATCACCTTGACGCCGGCGGGCAGCATCTCGATCCAGCGGGCGAGGGCCGGCAGGGCGGTCTCCTCGGCACCCAGCAGGTACCAGTCGTGGACGAAGTCGACCACCTCGGAGCCGCGCGGGCCGAGCACGCCGAGGGTCATCCCGGGCTCGGCGTCGGCGGCCCAGGTGGAGCCGACGCCGGTGCCGTGCAGGACCATGTCGACGTCGATCTCCCGCTCGGCCCGGCGGTGGTGACGGATCGTGTAGTCGCGGGTGACGGGCTCGACCGGGGCGTCCATCCAGGTGTCGTTCTCGACCACCGGCTCGACCGGGAGCTCGTCGCCGGGGTGGGGGAAGCAGAGCTTGACGTGGTCGGTGGGGGCCTGCTCGCAGAAACCTTCCAGCGCGTCACCGGCGAAGGTCACCCGGACCGTCCCCGGGGTGATCCGGTGGACCCGCTTGACCTCCAGCAGGCGGTACTTGAGCGGATGGCGGACGATCCGCATGCGCGGCGGAGAGCTCTCGGTGGTCATCGTTTCGGCCCAATCCGGTGAGAGGCGGCGCGGTCCTGCGCCTGCGCCCGTGCCGCCGGCCCGAGGGATCGGACCGGCGGCACGGAACGGCAGATCGTGATTAGGTTAGCCTAACCTGCACTGTGCAGGCTACCGGCGGGCTCCCCCACCAGCCTCCCCCCGTCCAGCCGGACCACCCGGGGCATCCGGGCGATGGTGGCCGGACGGTGGGCGATCACCACCAGCGTGCAGTCGGCCCGCAGTTCGTCCAGCGCGTGCTCCAGCCGGGCCGCCGTGACCGGGTCGATGTCGGCGGTCGCCTCGTCCAGCACCAGGACCGCCGGGTCGGCCAGCACCGCCCGGACCAGACCGAGGATCTGCCGCTCGCCGGCCGACAGGTTGCCACCGCGCAGTCCGACCTCGGCGTCCAGGCCGCCCGGCAGGTCCGCGATCCACTCGCGCAGGCCGAGCCGGTCGACCGTCCGCTCGATCCGGGACCGGTCCGGGGCGCCCTGGACCAGGGCGAGGTTGTCGGCGATCGTGCCGGACACCATCCGCACCTCCTGCGGCACCAGCACGATCCGGCGCCGCAGTTCGTCCTCCGGGATCTCCCGCAGGTCGGTGCCGGCGAAGGTGACCGCACCGGCGTCCGGGCGGTACAGGCCGCACAGCAGCTTGGACAGCGTGGTCTTGCCGGAGCCGGTCTCGCCGACCACACCGGTCCGGCTGCCCACCGGGAACTCCAGCGACATCGCGTGCAGCACCCGGCCGTCGGCCCGGTACGCGTACTCGATCCCGGTGCACCGCAGGTCACCGTGGGCGGGCAGCACCGCGCCGGGCCCACCGGCGGGCGCCCGGACGGGCTCCGCGTCGGTGGCGGCCAGCAGGTCCAGCAGGCGGGCCAGCCCGGTCCGGGCGGTCTGCACCTCGCCGACCAGCTGGGAGAGGTCCGCGAAGGAGTCGAACAGGTTGCGGCTGGCCAGCACGAAGACCACCACGGTGCCCACGCTCAGGCTGTCGCGGGTCACCAGCCAGCCGCCCACCAGCAGCAGTACCACCAGGGCGAACCCCTCGACCAGGCTCACCAGGTCGATCCGGTTCTCCACCCGCAGCGCCCGGCGGGCCGCGCCCACCGCGAACCGGTTCTCCGCGTCGAAGCGGCGGGTCCAGCCGGGCAGACCGCGGGAGGTCTGCAGCGCCTCACGGGCGGTCAGCGTCTCGGTGAAGGTGGCCGCCACGGCCGCCTCCGCGTTGGCCTTGCCGCCGAAGGCGGGCCCGGCGTCGCGCTGGAACCAGCGGGTCACCAGCAGGGTCAGCGGGACGAACACCACCAGCTGCACCAGGAGCAGCAGCCACGAGTAGGCGACCATCACCACCAGGGTGAAGGCCAGCGTCGCGGCGGCCGAGACCAGGTTGCGCAGGTGCAGCCGGACGAACGCGGCCAGCGCGGCCACCTCGCCGGTCGCCCGGCGCAGCAGCTCACCGGTGCGGTGGGTCTCCAGGAAGCGCAGCGGGGCGGTGGCGAGGTTCTCCACCGCCTGCTCCCGCAGGGTGCGCACGACCTGCTCGCCGGCCCGGGCGAGCAGCAGCTCACCGGCGCGGGCGAAGCCGAGCTGGGCCAGCGCCAGCACGGCCAGCAGGGCGACGGCCCGGCCGAGGCCGCCGCGGTCGCCGTCCAGGACGGCGTTGGTGGCCATGCCGATCAGCGGCGCGACGGCGACCAGCGCCGCCGAGTCGGCCAGACCGACGCCGACCGCGACGCCCAGCCGGCTGCGGTGCGGACGCAGGTAGGGGGCGGCCCGCCGGAGCAGCGCGCGCTCGTCGGGCTCGTCCTGGAGCAGGGGCTGCTCAGCCACGGCCGGCCTCCACGGGGGTCTCGGTGCCGGCAGGGTCGGTGTCGGCGTGCTCGGCGCCGAGGGTCTCGGCGCCGGCGGTCTCGGCCGTCGGCGCCTCCAGGTGCACCACCCGGTCGGCGGCGTCCAGGACGGCGGTGCGGTGGGTGGCGAAGACGACGGTGCGGTCCTTGGCCCAGTCCCGCAGCCGGTCCAGCACCAGTTGCTCGGTGGCGGTGTCCAGGGCGGAGGTGGAGTCGTCCAGCAGCAGCACCTTGGGGTCGCCGAGCAGCGCCCGGGCGATGGCGAGGCGCTGGACCTGGCCGCCCGACAGGGCGGTGCCGCCCTCACCGAGTTCGGTGGCGTAGCCGTCCGGCATGGCGGCCAGCTGGTCGTGGATGCCGGCGGTGCGGCACGCCTCGTACAGCGCCTCGTCGTCGAGGTCGCGGCCGAGCCGCAGGTTGTCGGCGACGGTCCCGGACAGCAGCAGCGGGCGCTGGGCGACGTACGCGATCCGGGCCCGGACCTCGTCCAGGGCGACGGTGCGCAGGTCGGTGCCGCCGTAGGCGACGGTGCCGGTGTCCGGGTCGTCGAGGCGGACCGGCAGACGCAGCAGGGTGGACTTGCCGGAGCCGGTGGCGCCGGAGAGCGCGAGGAACTCCCCGTGCCGCACGGTGAGGTCCAGCGGGGCGAGCACGGTACGGCCGTCACGGACCGCGCCGACCCCGGTGAGGGTCAGCTCGCCGGTGGCGGGCAGCGGCCGCGCCTCGGCCGGGCCGGGCTCGGTGACGGTCGGCCGGATGGACAGCGCCTCGTCGATCCGGGCGGCGGCGACATCGGCCTGGCCGCGCTCCAGCAGCCGGTCGACCAGCACCCGGGTGGCGAGGGTGACGATCGCCATCCAGGAGGTGAAAGCGGTCAGGCCGCCGATGCTGAGCCTGCCCTCCAGTACGGCGAGCCCGCCGATGCCGATGCCGGCTGCCACCGCGAGGCGCGGGACGAACGGGGCGACGGCTGCCCAGGACGCCTCGATCCGGGCCGCGGTGACGGTCCGCCCGGTGACCTCGGCGCTGGCGGTGCGGTGGCGCTCCACCAGCGGCCGGTGGCCGCCGGTGCCGCGCAGACCGGTGCCGACCTGGAGCAGGTCGGCGACGGCGTCGGCGCGTTCGCCGTGCGCCCGGGCCAGCTCGCCGCTGGCGGCGGCGAAGCGCTTGGGGAAGTGGAGGTTGACCCAGACCAGGAACGGCAGGGTGGCCAGGGTGACCAGCAGCAGGCTGGTGTCGAGCACGGCCAGCGCGGGAAGCACGACGACGAAGGTGGTCCCCAGCACGACCCAGACCGCCAGGCCGTGCACCCACTCGCGGACCAGGTCGGTGTCCCGGGTGGCCCGCATCGCCAGGTCGCCGTGGCCCCGGGTGGCGAGCGCGGCCCGGTCCAGGCGGGACAGGTGCCGCAGCAGGCGGCCGCGCAGGTCGGCGCCGACCTTGGCGTCCGCGTACCCGGCGAGGAACTGCCACAGGTAGAGGCCGACGAACTGGACCAGCGCGGTGGCGGCGGCGGCGCCGCACCAGAACAGCAGAGCGCCGCTGTCGTGCTTCTTCACACCCTCGTCGAGCGCCTGCTGGACGCACCAGGGCACCGCGAGCAGGGCGACCTGCCGGACGGCGGCGGCGACCATGGCGGCGATGACGGTGCCGCGGTGCGGCTTCAGCGAGCCGCGCAGCAGGGCCCGGGCCCGTCGGCGGCGCTCCGGGGAGAGCGCGCCGGGCTCCAGGTCCTCGTCGGCGAGCTGTTCGGCGGTCAGCCCGTCCGGGGGCTCGGTGGCGGGGTCCGTCTGGTGGGTGCTCACGTGGGTGGGGTATCCGTCTGTCGGAACGGGCATGGACTGCCGGCGGTCCCGGGGACGGCGGGCTGCGCCGTCCCCGGGAGGACCGTCAGGAGGCGGCGGCCGAGCGGGCGATCAGGCTCGCGGGGCGCATGTCGGTCCAGTGCGCGTCGACGTACTCGCTGCACGCCTGGCGGGTGTCCTCGCCGTGCACGACGGTCCAGCCGGCCGGGATCTCGGCGAAGGCCGGCCACAGCGAGTGCTGGTTCTCGGCGTTGACCAGGACGTAGTAGCGGGCGTCGTCGTCCTCGAACGGGTTGGTGGCGCTCATGGTTGTCTTCCTTCGGGATGGGAGGGAGCGGTCGGAGGGGTCAGTCGGAGCAGGGGACGGCGGCGTCGGAGCCGCCGAGGGCGGTGAGCACGGTCGCGTCGACCAGGAACTCGGTCAGTGCGGCGACCGAGGGCCGGGCCAGCAGGTCGGCGAGGCCGAGCGGGTGGCCGAACTCCGCCCGCAGGCCCTGGAGCAGAGCCATCGCGAGCAGCGAGTGGCCGCCCAGATCGAAGAAGTTCTCGTCGATGCCGACCGAGGGCAGGCCGAGTGCCTCGGCGAAGACGGCGTGCACCCGTTCCTCGCTGGCGAACCGGGGGCCGCGCACCGGCCCGGTGGCCGTGAAGTCGGCAGCCGTGGGCGCGGGGAGGGCCTTGCGGTCGAGCTTGCCGTTGACGGTCAGCGGCAGCGCGTCGAGGACGACGAACGCGGACGGGACCATGTACTCCGGCAGGCGCTCGGACAGCATACGACGGACCGCGCCGGTCTCCACCTCCCGGTCCGCCGGGACCAGGTACGCGGCCAGCCGCTTGACCCCCGGGGTGTCCTCACGGACCACCACGGCAGCCTGGGCCACGGCGGGGTGCGTGGTCAGGGCGTCCTCGATCTCGCCGG
>NZ_JAIZ01000601.1:9590-10019 GCF_000710465.2 Kitasatospora sp. MBT63
TGAGGTAGCCGCGCGCGAGACCCACGCCCGCGATGTAGAGCTCGCCGGCCACCCCCACCGGTACCGGGCGCAGATGGGCGTCCAGGACGTGGGCGCGGGTGTTCCAGATCGGACGGCCGACGGTCGCGGTGTCGGAGTCGAGCGTGCCACCGCCCAGGGTGTTGATGGTGTACTCGGTCGGGCCGTACAGGTTGTAGCCCATGACGCCCGGGGTGTCGCGCAGCTTGGACCACAGGGTCTCGGCCACCGCCTCACCACCGAGCAGCACCAGCACCGGGCGGTGCCGCTCCCCGTCCAGCAGACCGCACTCGATCAGCGCCTGGGCGTACGAGGGCGTCACGTTGATGACGTCGATCTCATGGGTGGCGCAGTACGCGGCGAGGGCCTCCGCGTCGCGGCGCAGGGCCTCGTCGAGGACGTGCACCTCGT
>NZ_JAIZ01000602.1 GCF_000710465.2 Kitasatospora sp. MBT63
GCGTCGCGGCGCAGGGCCTCGTCGAGGACGTGCACCTCGTGCCCCTCGACCAGCCAGAGCAGCTCCTCCCACGACATGTCGAACGAGAACGACACCGTGTGCGCGATCCGCAGCCGACGACCACCCGCCGACGCCACCACCGGATCGAAGATCGCCTCACGATGGTTCAACTGCATGTTCGTCAGACCACGGTACGGCGTCACCACACCCTTCGGCCGACCCGTCGAACCCGACGTGAAAATCACATACGCCGGCGCATCCAGATCGACGACGACCCCCAGCGGACCGTCCGAGAACGAAGCCAGCTCCGCCACGACCTCCGCCGAATCCAGCAGCACCACCGACCCGGACTCCGGCATCAACGCAGCAGCCGAAGAATCCGTCACCAGACACACCGGCCCGGTCTCCTCCACCATGAACGCCAACCGCTCCCGCGGATAGTCCAACTCCAACGGCAGATACGCAGCCCCCGTCCGCAACACCGCGAACAACGCCGCCACCATCTCCAACGAACGCGGCAACCCCAACGCCACCACCCGCTCAGGCCCCGCCCCACGCGCCACGAACAACCGCGCCAGACGATTCACCCGCGCATCCAACTCCGCGTACGACCACGACGAACCACCGAACACCAACGCCGTCTCACCCGGCACCGACACCGCACGCTCCGCCAGCAGATCCGCCACCGTCGCATCCGGCAACACCCGCGACGTCGCCACCCACTCCCCCAACACCAACCCACGCTCACGCACCGTCAGCA
>NZ_JAIZ01000603.1 GCF_000710465.2 Kitasatospora sp. MBT63
TGCGCCGCTTCGACGCCAAGGGCCGCACCAGCTGACACCCCGGCACCAGCCCGCCCCCATCCACCGACCCCAGGACACGGCAACCACCATGTACCGCACCGCACTGCGCAACGTGCTGGCCCACAAGGGCCGGCTGCTGATGACCGCCCTCGCCATCATGCTCGGCACCGCCTTCGTCGCCGGCACCATGGTCTTCTCCGACACGCTCGGGCAGGCCATGAAGAGCAGCTACGCCAAGAGCTACTCCGACGTGTCGGTGCTGGTGACCGACCGGACCACGGGCGGCCCGGTCCGCGGTGAGCGTGCCGCGGCGCCCCTCACCGACGCCACCGTGAAGGAGCTGGGCGCCCTGCCGGGTGTCCGGCAGGCCCGCGGTGTGGTGTCCGGCTTCACCGGGGTCGCGGACCGCAAGGGCGACCTGATCGGTGAGGCGTGGTCGGCCCAGGGCGCCAACTTCGTGCCCGGCCCCTCGGGTCAGGACTCCCGCTACCCGATGACCGAGGGCCGCGGACCGAAGGCGGCCGGGGAGATCGCGCTCGACCGGGGCACGGCCGAGGGGGCCGGCTTCAAGGTCGGCGACCGGGTCCGGATCGCCGGCAACGGCCCGGCCTCCACCGCCACCCTGACCGGGATCTTCACCACCGACGACCCGACGGTCACCTCCGGCGGCACGCTGACCCTGATGGACACCGCCACCGCGCAGCAGCTGCTGGCACTGCCCGGCCGCTACAGCAGCGTGGTGCTGACCGCGCAGAGCGACACCGCGGAGTCCGTGCTGGCCACCGCCGTCCGCACGAAGCTGCCCAAGGAGGGCGGGTTCGCGGTGGAGACCGGGCGGGAGCTGACCGACCGCCAGACCGCGACGATCGCCGAGTCGACCTCCGCGATGAAGAGCATGCTGCTGGTCTTCGCCGCCATCTCGCTCTTCGTCGGGATCTTCATCATCGCCAACACCTTCAGCATGCTGATCGCCCAGCGGGTCAAGGAGCTGGCGCTGCTGCGCGCGGTCGGCGCCGCCCGCGGCCAGGTCACCGATTCGGTCCTGGCCGAGGCGCTGCTGATCGGCGCCGCCGCCTCGGTGGCCGGCCTGCTGGCGGGCATCGGCATCGGCGCCGGGATGCAGGCGCTGATCTCCTCGTTCAGCCCGGGCATGCCCACCGGTCCGCTGGTCATCGCGCCGGCCACCGTGGTGACCGCGCTGACGGTCGGGGTGCTGGTCACCGTGGTCTCCGCGGTGCTGCCCGCGATCCGGGCCTCGCGGATCCCGCCGGTCGCCGCGATGAGCAGCGGTGAGCTGCCCACCACCCAGAAGGGCCTGATCGTCCGCAACACGATCGGCTCGCTGGTGACCGCGGGCGGCCTGGCCCTGATCCTGGCCGGTGCGAACGCGTCCGGATCCTCGGGCCGCGCCATGATCGAGGGCGGCGCGCCGGTGACGCTGATCGGCATCTTCGTCCTGCTGCCGCTGCTGTCCCGCCCGGTGATCGCGTCGGCCGGGCCGCTGCTGGCCCGGCTGGCCGGCACCCCCGGCCGGCTGGCCCGGCGCAACGCGGTCCGCAACCCGCGTCGTACCGCCGCCACCGCCGCGGCCCTCACCATCGGCCTCACCCTGGTCAGCACGATGACCGTGCTCGGCGCCTCGGTGACCGACGCGGTCGCCAGGACCGTCACCGGCACCATGAAGGCCGACTTCAGCGTGGCCATGGCGGCCGGCGGCGACCTCTCCCCCGAGACCGTGGCGGCGGTCGCCGAGGCCCCTGGGGTGACGGCCGTCAGCCCGGTCACCGACGCCTTCTGGTCCTTCGGCGGCGAGGACCAGCCGGTCAGCGGCCTCGACCCCGCCACCTTCGACCAGCTGGTCGCGCCGGAGCTGGTGAGCGGCTCGGCGGACGCCCTGAAGCAGGGCCGGATCCTGATCGACAGCAAGGTGGCCGCGAGCACCGGCGCGACGGTCGGTTCGACCCTCGCGGTCGGCTACGGGGACGGCGCGAGCGGCACCGTGACGGTCGGCGGGGTGTTCCGCCCCAGCGAGGTGCTGGCGCCGGTGGTGGTGGCCGGCACCGCGGTCGCCGAGCACTCCGCGCGGCCGTACATCCGGGAGATCCTGGTCAAGGGTGCGGACGGTCCGACCGCCGCGCTGCGGCAGTCGGTCAAGGACGCCACCGGCAGCAACCCGGTGATCAAGGTCCGCAGCAAGCAGGACATGCAGGACGAGTTCAGCCGGATCATCACCTTCGCGCTGAACATGATGTACGGCCTGCTGGCGATGTCGGTGCTGGTCGCGGTGCTGGGCGTGGTCAACACCCTGGCGATGTCGGTGTTCGAACGCAAGCGGGAGATCGGCATGCTGCGGGCGATCGGCCTCGACCGGCGCGGGATCAAGCGGATGGTCCGGCTGGAGTCGGTGGTGATCTCGCTGTTCGGTGCGGTGATCGGGGTGCTGCTCGGCTGCTTCCTGGCCTGGGCCACCAACCGCACCCTGGCCGTCGACCTGCCCGGGCTGGTCACGGTGGTCCCGTACGGCACGATGCTGCTGTTCCTGGCGCTGGCCGGGCTGGTCGGCATGGTGGCCGCGATCTGGCCGGCCCGCCGGGCGGCGAAGCTGGACATCCTCGCCAGCATCAAGACCGACTGACCGCCGTACAGCAGAAGGCCCCTGCCGGAGGGTTCGGCAGGGGCCTTTCACGCTGCTGACTTCTGTACTTCTGTACTCCGCCCGGTCGCACTGCCGGCTGAGCACCACGGAGGTCGTGGTCCGGCGACACTGCCGGGCGGAGAGCCTCCGACTCGTACCCGGGCATCCAGCGCCCGGATCTGGTCGCTTACTTGCTGGCCGCGAGCTCCTTCTCGGCCGGAGCGGCCTGGGCCACGACCTTGGGGGCCGGCGCGGTGGCCTCCTGGAACGCCACGAACGGCTTCTCCATCTCGGCGAGGCCGACGGTCTCGCGCTTGAGGAACATCGCCAGCGTCCAGTCGGTGAAGACCCGGATCTTGCGGTTCATGGTCGGCACCCGGCTGCCGTGGTACAGGCGGTGGAACCACCAGGCCGGACGGCCCTTCAGCTTGTACTTGCCGAAGAGGATCGCCACACCCTTGTGCAGGCCGAGACCGGCGACCGCACCGAGGTTCTTGTGCTTGTACTCGGCCTGCGGGAAGCCGCGCATGCCCGAGATGACGTTGTCACCGAGCACGATGGCCTGCCGGACGGCGTGCTGGGCGTTCGGCGGGCACCAGGCGCCCTCGCCGACGGCGAGGTCCGGCACCTGGGCGTTGTCGCCGGCCGACCAGACGTAGTCGAAGCCCTTGACCTGGAGGGTCGGGGCGGTGTCGACGTGGCCGCGCGGGCCCAGCGGGAGGCCGAAGTTGGCCAGCACCGGGTTCGGCTTGACGCCGGCCGTCCACACGATGGTGGAGGCGTCCGCCTCGACGCCGTTCTTCAGCACCACGTGCTGGTCGACGCAGGAGTCCATCGAGGTCTCGATGTAGATCTCGATGTTGCGCTCTTCGAGCTTCTCCTTGGTCCACAGACCGAGGTCCGGGCCCATCTCGGGGAGGATCCGGTTGGCCGCCTCGACGAGGATGAAACGCATGTCCTCGCGGGTGACGGTCTTGTAGATCTTCGCCGCGTCGCGCGCCATGTCCTCGACCTCGGCGATGGTCTCGACGCCGGCGAAGCCGCCGCCGATCACCACGAAGGTCAGGGCCTTGCGGCGGACCGCCTCGTCCGTGGTGGACTCGGCCTTGTCCAGCTGCGCCATGACGTGGTTGCGGAGGCTGATCGCCTCCTCGACCGTCTTCATGCCGATGCCGTGCTCGGCGAGCCCGGGGATCGGGAAGGTGCGCGAGACCGAGCCGGTCGCGACGACCAGGTACTCGAAGGGCAGCTCGTAGGAGTCGCCGGCCGCGGGCTGGATGGTGGCGACCTTGCGGGCGTGGTCCACACCGGTGACCGCACCGGTGAGCACCTCCGCCTTCTTCAGGGCGCTGCGCAGCGGGGCGACGAGGTTGCGAGGCGCGACGTTGCCGCCGGCCGCCTCGGGAAGGAAGGGCAGGTACGTCATGTACGGCCGCGGGTCGACGACCGTGACGGTCGCTTCGCCGTAACGCATCTTCTTGAGGATGCGCATCGCGGCATACAGGCCGACGTAACCACCGCCGACAATGAGGATGCGAGGACGCTCCGTGGTGCTCATATCCGAAAGTATCCACCCCCGCCCCGAGCGCCCTTCGTGAGGCCCGTCACAACCCTCTGGACACCCTCTGCTACACTGCGCGGCCACAATCGCGGGGCCGGACGGGGCGTCCACCGCCCCCGGTGACGCCCGGCGCGGGCCCCGGCCGGAAGTGCCCTGCTGAGCAGCAACGATCCCGGTACGCCCGAGGTTCCCGGGCTTCATTTCGATTCCATCGGCGATCCGGAGGCCCCGCCTGGGATCCACGGGGGGATCCGGCCGGACGGCCTTCGGTCCCGCATATCGGACAGAGCGGACGGGCGGGTGCGTCGAAAGGGCGGATCGCCATGTGAAGAAATTCACGAACTTTCTCGCGACGCGCCGCACGCGACCCGGCCCCGGGACGGTCGAGGCCGTTCCGGGGCCGGTCGGGTAAGGGGTACGGCAGCTCAGGGGGCCATACTCAGGGGGCGATGCTCCAGGCGATGCCGTCCAGGATGTCGTGCTCGCTGACCACCAGCTCGGCGGCGCCGGTCCGCTCCATGACCTCGAGCAGGACCAGCGCACCGGCCGCGATCACGTCGACCCGGCCCGGGTGCATCACCGGGATCGCCGCGCGCTCGGCGTGGGTGGCGCCGAGCAGGCGGGTCGAGACCTCCCGGACCTGCTCCAGGCTCAGCCGGCTGTGGTGGATCCGCCCGGAGTCGTAGGCGGGCAGCCCCAGCACGATCCCGGCCACCGTGGTGACGGTGCCGGCCACCCCGACCAGGGTGGCCGCCGCGTCCAGCGGGACCGTCTCGGCGGCCAGGTCCAGGGCGGCCCCGATGTCCGCCCGGGCCCGGGCGATCTGATCCGGGGTCGGGATCTCGCTCCCGACGAAGTGCCGCTCGGTCATCCGCACGCAGCCGATGTTCACCGACCGGGCCGCCTGGACCTCCGCTGCGCCGAGCACGAACTCGGTGGAGCCGCCGCCCAGGTCGAAGACCAGGTAAGGGGTGGGCAGGTCGGTGCCGGTGAGCTCCTTGGTGGCGCCGAGGAAGGACAGGTGGGCCTCCTCCTCGCCGGTGATCACCTCGGGTTCGACGCCGAGGATGTCCTTGACCCCGGCGGTGAAGTCCCCGGCGTTCGCGGCGTCCCGGGAGGCGCTGGTGGCGGTCAGCCGGATCCGCTCGGGGCCGACACCGTGCGCCGCGATCAGGCCGGCGTACTCGCGGCAGGCCGCGAAGGTCCGCTCCAGCGCCTCGGGCGTCAGCCGGCCGGTGCGGTCGACGTCCTGGCCGAGCCGGTTGATCACCATCCGGCGGTCCAGGTCGGTGATCTCCCCGGTGGCCGGGTCGAGGTCGGCGATGAGCAGCCGGATGGAGTTGGTGCCGCAGTCGATCGCGGCGACCCTGGTGACGGTCACTGGCCCTCTTCCTCCGCCTGCGCCCGCTTGGCGGCCCGCTCGGCGGTCTTCTGCTCCTTGGCGGCGATCACGGCCGCGTGGTCCTCGGCGGCGGCCCGCTGCTCGGCGACCCGGGCGGCGCTGGCCTCGACCTCGGCCGGGGAGACACACGGGCCCTTGGCCCACCAGTCCTCCAGCATCCCGATCGCCTCGTCGCCCAGCGGGTTGACGCCGGGACCTGCCGCCAGCGCGTGGCCGACCAGCACGTGCAGGCACTTCACCCGGTCCGGCATGCCGCCCGCGCTCGGGAAGCCCTCCAGCACCTCGATCGCGTCCCGGCGGGCGATGTAGTCCTCGTGCGCCTTCTGGTAGGCGGCGGCCAGCTCCGGGTCCTCGGCCAGCCGCGCGCTCTGGTCCTTCATCACCCCGTCGGCCTCCAGGGTGCCGATCAGCGAGGCTGCCTTGGGGCAGGTCAGGTAGTACAGCGTGGGGAACGGCGTACCGTCCGGCAGCCGCGGCGCCGTCTCCACGACGTCCGGGTTGCCGCAGGGGCAGCGGTGGGCGACCCCGCGCAGGCCGCGCGGCACGCGGCCGAGCTGGGCGGCGATGGCGGCGACATCGGAATCGGCAACGGGGGTGTGCTCAGTGGTCATCAGCGGTCTGTCTTCGTGAGGGGCGGGGGTTCGGGGGGTGTGCTTCGGTGCTCCGGGCCGGCGGCCGGGATCGGCGGCCGGGGTCAGCGCCCGGCTGCGGGTGCGGGTACGGCTCCGGCTTCGGGCCCGGTCCGGGGCGAGGCCGCGTCGGCCAGGTCGACCGACTCCCAGAATCCGGCGTACCACGGCTTGAGGGCCTTCGCCTGGGCGGCGGGCGCCGCACCGGTCGACGAGGACTTGACGGCCGCCGAGGGCGACGGGTCCACCGACACGAACGGCGTCTCGCCGGGCACCGCGTAGTGCAGCCGCTCCCGGGCCTGGGCCTTCACGTACTCCGGGTCCTGCCAGCGGGCCCGGTCCCGGGTGAGCTGCTCGACCTGCTGCCTGACCTGTTCGGCCCGGGCCCGCTGCTCCGCGAGCTCGGACCGCTGCGCGATGAACTGGCGGGCCGGGTAGGCGAGTATCGCCACCAGGGAGCACAGGACGAGCACCAGGATCGTGGCCCGGCTGGTGAACCGCGGCCGCGCCGGGAGCCCCGGGATCCTCCACCTGGCCATCTGGTACCCCTCCCCGTGGTGTGCGGGGCCTGCGCGCCGGTGCCCCGGCCTCCACCCTACGGGGTGAGGACCGGGGCACCGGTACAGCGGGCGACCGTGTTCGCGGCAGCTGCGCTCGTTACGCGTTACTCCGCGGAGCGGCTGTGCTTGATTACTCCGCGGCGCGGAAGCGGGGGAACGCGCCCCGGCCCGCGTACTCGGCGGCGTCGTCGAGGATCTCCTCGATGCGCAGCAGCTGGTTGTACTTGGCGACGCGCTCGGAGCGGGCCGGGGCGCCGGTCTTGATCTGGCCGCAGTTGGTGGCGACGGCGAGGTCGGCGATGGTGACGTCCTCGGTCTCACCGGAGCGGTGCGACATCATGCAGCGGTAGCCGTTGCGCTGGGCCAGCTCGACGGCGTCCAGGGTCTCGGTGAGCGAGCCGATCTGGTTGACCTTCACCAGCAGCGCGTTGGCGGTGCCGGTCTCGATGCCGCGGCGCAGACGCTCCGGGTTGGTGACGAACAGGTCGTCACCGACCAGCTGGACCTTGTCGCCGAGCTTCTCGGTCATGGCCTTCCAGCCGTCCCAGTCCGACTCGTCCAGCGGGTCCTCGATGGAGACCAGCGGGTACGCGGCGACCAGCTCGGCGTAGTAGTCGATGAGCTCGGCGGAGGAGATCGCCTTGCCCTCGAAGGTGTAGGCGCCGTCGTTGTGGAACTCGGAGGAGGCGACGTCCAGGGCGAGCGCGACGTCCTTGCCCGGGGTGTAGCCGGCCTTCTTGATGGCCTCGACGATGAGGTCGAGCGCCTCGCGGTTGGAGTCCAGGTTCGGCGCGAAGCCGCCCTCGTCGCCGAGGCCGGTGGACAGGCCGCGCTCCTTCAGCACGCCCTTGAGCGTGTGGTAGACCTCGACGCCCCAGCGGACGGCCTCGGAGAAGGACTCCGCGCCGATCGGGGCGATCATGAACTCCTGGATGTCGACGTTGGAGTCCGCGTGCGACCCGCCGTTGAGGATGTTCATCATCGGAACGGGCAGCACGTGCGCGTTCGGGCCGCCGAGGTAGCGGAACAGCGGGAGGTCGGAGGCCTCGGAGGCGGCGTGCGCCACGGCGAGGGAGACGCCGAGGATCGCGTTGGCGCCGAGCGAGGACTTGTCCGGGGTGGCGTCCAGGTCGAGCATGGCCTGGTCGATCAGGCGCTGCTCGGTGGCGTCGTAGCCGACCAGCTCCGGGCCGATCTGCTCGATGACGGCCAGGACGGCCTTCTCGACGCCCTTGCCGAAGTAGCGGTTCTTGTCACCGTCCCGCAGCTCCAGCGCCTCGAAGGCACCGGTGGAGGCGCCGGACGGGACGGCGGCGCGGCCCGTGCTCCCGTCGTCGAGCCCGACCTCGACCTCGACCGTGGGGTTGCCGCGCGAGTCGAGAATCTCACGGGCTACGACGACATCAATGGACGGCACGAGGCATCTCCTTGCGGAAGCGGGATGTGTTGTCGTTACGACCAGAGCCTAACCGCACCCGGAGCCGGGGCCGCGCAGACCTCGGCACCGTCTCACCGTGTGGCCCGGCTACTCGCCGGTAGTTCACCTGAATGCCCGCAAACCAGGCCGTACCTGCCGAACCGTCGCCGGGACGGCCTGGCCGCGCCGGGCCCGGGTCAGCCCAGCCGCAGGACCTGGCCGGGCTCGATCAGGTCCGGGTCGGCGCCGATCACGGCCCGGTTGGCGTGGTAGAGCTGCTCCCAGCCGCCCGCCAGCCGCTGGGCCTCGGCAATGGCGGACAGGGTGTCACCGGGGCCGACGGTGTACTCGCCGCCCTGGTCGTCGGGGGCCTCGGAGGACGGCTCGGAGGCGCGCTCGACCGGCGGGGCGGCGGCGCTGCGGGACGAGGGGTCGGCGTCCGCCTGCTGGTGCGGGCCGCCCTTGGCCAGCCCGGCCCGGCGGGAGCAGACCGGCCAGGCGCCGGGGCCCTGGGCGGCCAGCACCCGTTCGGCGACGGCGATCTGCTGGCTCTTGGTGGCCTGGTGGGCCTGGGCGGCGTACTTCGCGCCGCCGAACGAGCGCCAGGTGTCGGAGGTGAACTGCAGTCCGCCGTAGAAGCCGTTGCCGGTGTTGATGCTCCAGTTGCCGCCGCTCTCGCACTGGGCGACCTTCTCCCAGGTGGAGACGGGGGCTGCGGTCGCGCCCTGGGCGGCGAGCAGTGGCAGTGCCAGACCGACCCCGGCCACGCCTGCTGCGGCGATGGCCTTCTCGGCCCGGTTCCAACGACGGTGACGGCCCGTACCGGTGAAGAGCATGTGGATTCCCTCTCCGCACGCCTGCGAGGTGAGCTGTCGGGTTCGGACCGGGAGGTGGTGGCCCGGCCGTCTCGGCGGGGCGGGAACGAGTGCTCCTGCCCGCGTCGGCGGCTTCACCCCTAGCCGTCGGGGGGCGACGGCGCAAACCTGGGTCCCCCGCCCCTGTCCTGGTTCTGGTCGGCTTCCCGGGGCGCGGGGACAGGATTCGGCGTTCCGCGTCCGGGGCCCGCGACTGCGAGCTTCCCGGAGGTTAGGCAGACGTATGTGCCAATCACAAGCTCATATCGCCGCCATCACGGAGAAATTACGAACCGTCAAAGATCGTCCACCAACCGTCCCTATATGTCCGAGTTGATAGTCATTCGGACGGCGAGAAAATCACCGTCCGACACGCGGACCGACACACCGTCAGGGGTGTGCCGAGAACGCCACCGGCAGCTCGCGCAGCCCCCGCATGATCAGTCCGCCGCGCCAGCGCAGGCTCTCCGGTTCGGCCGCCAGGGTGAGGTCGGGGAGCCGGGTCAGCAGGGTGGCGATGGCCAGCTGTCCTTCCAGCCGGGCCAGCGGCGCCCCGATGCAGTAGTGGATGCCGTGGCCGAAACCCAGGTGGGGGTTGTCCTTGCGGGCCAGGTCGAGGGTGTTCTCGGCGGCGAAGCGGGCCGGGTCCCGGTCGGCGGCGGCCAGCACCACCAGCACCGGGTCGCCGACCGGGATGTCCACCCCGCCGATGGTCAGCGGACGGGTCGCGAACCGCCAGGTGGCCAGCTCCACCGGTCCGTCGTAGCGGAGCAGTTCCTCCACCCCGGTGGCCAGCAGCTCCCGCTCACCGCGTGCCACCGAGTCCTGCAGCAGGGTGCGCTGGGCGGGGTTGCGCAGCAGCGCGTACAGGCCGTTGCCGATCAGGTTGACGGTGGTCTCGAAGCCGGCGAAGAGCAGGATGAAGGCCATCGCCGCGGCCTCGTTCTCGGTCAGGTGCTCACCGTGGTCACTGGCCCTGATCAGCCCGGAGATCAGGTCGTCGCCGAGGTCGGCGCGCTTGCGGTGGATGAGTTCCAGCAGGTACGAGCGCATCTTCTTGACCGCCCGGGCCACTCCGCCGCGCGGGCCGCGGCCGTGCCGGATCATCATCCCGGCCCAGTCCCGGAAGTCGTCCTGGTCCTCGGGCGGTACGCCGAGCAGGTCGCAGATCGCGTAGATGGGGAGCGGGAAGGCGAACTCGTGGATCAGGTCGGCCGAGCCGCGGGCCGCGAAGTCGTCGATCAGCCGGTCGGTGAGGTGCTGCACCCGCGGCTCGAACTCGGCGACCCGGCGCGGGGTGAAGGCCTTGGAGACCAGGCGGCGCAGCCGGGTGTGGTCCGGCGGGTCGATGTTCAGCAGGTGGGTCATCAGGTCGGCCTGGCGCTCGCCCGGGATGCCGACCCGGCCGCTGCGGTGCGCCTGCCCGCTGTGGTGCGCCGGGTTCTTGGACAGCCGGCCGTCCGCGAGCGCCTGCCGGGCGTCCGCGTAGCGCGTCACCAGCCAGGCGTCCACGCCGCTGGGGAGCGTGGTGCGGTGCACGGGGGCGTGCTCGCGCAGCCAGGCGTACGCGGGGTAGGGGTCGGCGGCGAACTCCCACGTGAAGAGCTCCGGCTGGGTGGACTCGACTGGTTCCGGCATGGCACGACCGTAACCTTTGCCTGCGCGGGCGTGAGTCTGGTCACCTGGCGGGTAATCCCTGTTGCGGAGGGTCGCCGCGTGTCTACGATCCTCCGACAGCCATGTGTGGGCCGCGGTGCGGTGCGGCCCGCGGCGGTTTCGCTCAAGGAGGAGCAGGCCATGCGAGTAGCCGGGGCAGTGGTGGTCATCGCGGTGCTCGGCGGAGGTTCGGGGGCGGGTCTCGCCCGCCGGTTCGCCGCCGCGGGCGCGGCCGGGCTGCTGATCGCGGATCTCCACCCCGGCGTCGCCGAGGACCTCGCCGCCGAGCTGGACCGGCCGGGCTGCCCGGTGGTCGGGGTGAGTGCGGACGTCCACCAGCCCAGCGACGTCGCCGCGCTGGTGGAGACCGCCCGCAAGCACCTGGGTCCGATCGACCTGTTCGCGGTGGCCGGACCGGACGGCGAGCGGATCGTGGCGCTCGCCGACCTGCCCGACCACCTCGACCCGCTGGCCGAGCTGCTCGCGCTGGTCGGCGAGGCGATCAGCGAGGTCGTGCCGGCCCAGCGTCGGGCGCCGGCCGGGAGCGGGACTGCCGTGGCAGCGCCGGGGCGCTGAGCGGCAGGTACCGTTCGGGCGGCCCGGCCGGGCTCTCGCCCGGCTCCGGCGACAGCCGGACCAGCAGCACGTACAGCAGTGCCGCGGCGCCGAAGGAGACCGGCAGGCTGAGGTCGACGCCCGCGGTCAGTTCGGCCAGCGGGCCGACGTACAGCGGGTTGTTGACCCAGAGCACGCCGAGCACCGCGCCGGTGAGGAAGGCCGCCGCCGCCCGGGGGTTGAGCCCCCGGGTGTACCAGTAGCGGCCCGCCGGGGCGTCGGCCGGGGCGAGCTCGGCCGGCCGGTAACGGCCCCGGCGCAGCAGGTAGCCGGCCGTCAGCACGGCCGCCCACGGCGCCACCGCGGTGAGCAGCAGCGAGACGAACGCGGACATCGAGTCCATCGCGTCGTACACCACCGCGCCGAGGTACAGGGCCAGGATCGAGGGCACCGCCACGGCGAGCGTGGCGGCGGCCCGTGAGGTGCGCCAGAACAGCGAGTTGACGGACAGCCCGGCCGCGTAGAGGCACAGGCCGCCCTGCGGGAGGGTGCCGACCAGGCCGAACACCACGATCACCGGGACGCTCCAGCCCGGTACGGCGTCGGTCAGGCCCTGCAGCCAGAGCGGGTCGGTGGGGAAGAAGGTCGTCACGTACGCGCCGACCAGCAGGGCGGCGACGCAGGTGAGGAACATGCTGCCGCCGGCCCACCACAGCACCGGCCGGTCGCCGCGGCGCCCGGACATGTAGCGGCTGTAGTCGCCCTGGAAGGTGGCGTACGAGAGCGGTGCGGCCGCCGAGGAGGTGGCCGCCAGCAGCCAGGTGGTGCCCTGGCTGCCGAGGACCAGGTCCCCGCCGCCGTAGCCCGGGTCGAACCCGGGTACCAGCACGACGACCAGGAACAGCAGCATCAGGCCGCCGAGCACGGCGGTCGCCTTGTAGGTGCGGACCAGGGCGTTGTGCCCGAGGGCGGCGACCAGGACCACCGCCACCGCGGCCGCGGGCATCGCCAGTGCCAGCGGGCCGCGGCCGACCGGGGTGCCGAGCAGTTCGTGGGCGGCGACCATGACAGCGGTGCCGCCGGTCCAGACCGAGATGGCGAAGAAGCCGATCGCCACCGCGATGGTGATCACGTTGCCCAGCGCCCGGCCGCGGACGCCGAAGTGCGCGCCGCTGGCCATCGGGTCGTTGAGCCCGGTCCGCAGGCCGAACCGGACCAGCGGGAGCACCATCAGGGTGCCGACCGCGACCCCGGCCAGGATCGCGGTGCAGGCGGCCCACCAGCCCAGGCCGTAGCTGACCGGCAGCGCGCCGAGCACGACGGTGCCGAAGCAGAACTGGGCGGAGGACCAGATCCAGCCGAACTCGCCGGGCCCGGAGGTCCGTTCGGACTCGGGGATGGGGTCGATGCCGTGCTGCTCGACCTGGGGGCCGCGGGTGGCGGCCCCCAGGTCGGACAGTTCACGGCGGTCCGCCGTCACCTCGCCCCGCCGGCCAGCGCGGCGGCCTCGTCGGTGCCGTCCGAGCCGTCCGCGACCACCGCGACCACCCTGAGCGGGTCGCAGGCCGGTCCGGCGGTGCGCCGGCCCGAGTCGAGGTCGAAGGTCGAGCTGTGCAGCGGGCAGCGGATGCGCAGGTTGCGCTCGTCCACGTACCCGAACAGCAGCCGGCCCTTGCGGTGCGGGCAGGAGGCCTGGACCAGGACCCGGCGGCCGGACAGCTCCACCAGGACCAGTTCCTCGGTGACCTGCCGGATCCGGGTGGGGGTGTCGGTGCTCATCGCACCGCCCCCGTCCGGGCCAGCGTGATCGCGGCCTCGTTGGCCTCGGCGACGATCGCGCTGGTGAGCGTGACGCCGGCCCAGACCTTGGCGAGGTCGGCGCCGGCCTCCTCGTCGTAGGCCTTGATCGCGCCGCGCATCTGGCGGCTGTGGTACTGGTCGATGTACAGGTGCTCGGTGAAGTACTGGTGGTGCTCGATGCCGAGCCGCTTGGCCGCCTGGGCGAAGCCCTGGAAGCCGTACAGCACGCTGGCCTCGAAGTAGGCGTAGGCGCCGAGGAAGTACTCCGGCGACTCGGCCCGTGCGGCCAGCCAGTGGAAGAGGTTGACGTAGGCGAGGCCGGCGGCTCCGGTCCCGTCGATGTAGTCGTCCAGGTCCAGGGACATCCCGAGTTCGGTGAGCAGGTCCCGGTACAGCTGGGAGTGGGCCTGGTCCTCGTTGCCGCAGCCGAGTTCGTCGATCAGCACCCGGAAGACGGCCATCCCCGCGCGGTACGGCAGCCGGGGCACCACCGGCAGCAGCGGCTGGGACTCGATCAGGCCATCGACCGCGAACTGCCCGACCACCGCCTTGAACTCCTCCAGGGTGGCGGACAGCGCCAGGTAGTCCTGGCTGGCCGGGATGTCCGCCTGCTCGGCCGCGTGCAGTTCGCCGAGCGCCTTGACCAGGTCGGCCAGCGATCCGAACTCCGGCGCCGCGGCGACGTGTTCGGCAGCCAGCCGGCCGATCCAGGCGTCCTCGGCGGCCCGCATCCAGCCGTACTCCTCGGCGCTTGGCAGCCGGCGGTTCAGCCGGAACAGCCTGCGCTGGTCCCGGAGTCCGGCGTCGGCCTCGGTCTCCAGGGCGGCGGTCACCGCTCCGCCACCACGTCCGGGAAGGCGATGACCTCGCGGCGGTGCAGCTCCTCCTTGACGTAGCGGTACCAGTCGTCGCGGAAGATGCCGTAGCGCTCGCAGGCCTCGTCGACCTTCTTCTGCACGTCGGGCGCGGGGTCGACCAGGACCGCGTTGCACAGCGCGGGGTCCAGGTTGGCCAGCGGGCCGACCATGCCGGCGATGCCGGGGACGTCGGAGAGCAGGTTCTCCCAGCCCTCGAAGACCGGGATGGAGAGCGCGGCGGCCGCCTGCCGGGTGTACTCGGCGGAGCCGCTGGACTCCTTGATCCCGACGATGCCCGGGAGTTCGCAGATCCGCAGCAGGGTGGCCAGCTCGATCTTGTTCCCGGAGACCGCCTCCTCGTTGTAGAGGAAGAGCGGGATGTCCACCGCCTCGCGGATCCGCCGGTAGTGGAGGTAGATCTCCTCCTGCGTGATGTCCGAGCGGAACGGGGTGGTCACCACCGCGGTGGCGGCCCCGAGGGCGAGGGCGACCTTCGCCCGCTCGATCACCGCGTCGGTGTCGGGCAGGTGGATGCCGGCCAGCACCGGCAGGCCGTCCGCGTACCGGACCGCGTAGGTGACCATGTCACGCCACTGGGTCTCGGTCAGCTTCCAGCCCTCGCCGGAGCTCAGGGCCGGCATCAGGCCGGTGACCTCCGCCCGGATCGAGGCGATCAGCCTGGCCACGCTCGCCTCGTGGACCCGGCCCTCGGCGTCCACCGGGGTGACCAGCGGTGCGATGGTTCCGGTGTACGTCATGACGTCTCCTGGGGTCCGAAGGACGCCACCCGCAGGGCGAGCGAGTCCTGGTAGAGCGGCTCCAGCAGGCCGGGGAAGACGGGCTCCACGGCCGGCAGGGGCAGGGCGGTGACGGGCAGCCCGGTGCGGGCGAGCAGCTCCGGGTCGGCCGTGACCAGGGTGCCCCCGCGGTTGGCGACCTGGCCGACCAGCAGCCGCTTGATGAGCGGCAGTCCGGTGAGCGCGGGGTCGGCCGCCGCGGCCGCGAGGTCCTCCTCCGAGTAGCCGATCCGGTCGATCCGCATGTCGGTGTGGAGGTTGTCCATGAACGGGTAGTAGGCGTCCTGGACCTGCCGGGAGTACTGCCAGACCAGGTTGTCGCACCAGCCGACCTGCTCCAGGTTCAGCACCACCCGGTCGCTGAGCCGGCCGGCGAAGAACGCCTTGAAGCTCCGGCGGACGGCCTCGTCGCTGCTGTGCATCGCCATGAAGGCGGTGCCGTCGATGAAGGTCTCAGCTCTGCTCATGACGCTTCAGCACCTCACGCAGCCGCTCCATCGCCGAGGCGAACACCTTGGGCTCCCGGGCGAGCGCCAGGCGGATGAAGCGCTCGCCGCGGCTGGGCTCGTTCCAGTAGAAGAAGGTGCCGGGCAGCACGTACACCTCGGAGTCGTACAGCTCGGCCTGCAGGGCCGAGGCGGTGAGGTGCTCGGGCTTGATCCGGAACCAGGCGACGCTGGTGTTGACCACCGGCGTCTGGTACTCCAGCACCGCGCCGTCCAGCGCCCACTCGGCGGCCCGGCGGTTCTGGGTGATGATCTCGCGGACCGACTCGAAGCCGTCCTCGATGGAGTCCTCGATGTACTGGGTCACCATGTTGAGGACGAACGGCGAGACGTTCAGCAGGACGCTGGTGTGCAGGTTGTAGACGTCCTCGTGGATGTTCCGGCTGGCGGTGATCATGGCGCACTTGGCGTCCTGGATCGGCCAGGTCTTCCCGGTGTCCTCGATCACCATGTAGGTGACGCCGGAGTCCTCCAGCAGCTGGTAGACGTCCACCCGCCCGATCTCCGGGTCGCACAGCGCGAAGGAGGCGAAGCAGAAGTCGATCATCAGCAGCTTGTCGTGGTCGACGCAGTAGCGGATGACCTCGCGGAAGCCGTCCAGGCCCTGGGCGAGCAGGGTGAAGCCGGTCGGGTTGTTCGGGTCCACCAGGTAGATGGCATCGGTCTCGACATTGGCGACCAGGCCGTCGTAGATGCCGGCCGTCTCGGCCAGGGTCTGCTCCGGGAGCGGCTTCAACGGGACCTGCATGTTGCGCAGCAGGTCGGTGAGGTTGTCGAAGCAGGGCTCGATGAGCGAGACCGTCATCTCCCGGCGCTTCAGGTACATCGCCGCGACCATGGTCGCCACGCTGGCCGAGTAGGAGAGCAGGGTCCGGCCCATCGCACGGGCGGTGGGCTGGCGGTGCAGGCGGAAGAAGGCGTCGACGAACTGCGCCTCGAAGTAGGCCTGCTGGTTCTGCTCCGACTCGTACCAGAGCTCCGGCAGCCGGCCCACGATCTTGTCCTGGCTCGCCGACTGGCGCTGGTGGGTGTGCGCATCGGCCAGGTTGAACCTGGTCTTCAGCGCTTCGATCTCGTGCTGGGTCAGGTCCACGAAGGAGCTGACGTCGGAGGTGCTCGTATTCGACATAGCAATATCCCCCTTGCTGCTGATCGAAATGCGGATGGCGAAGATTCGATCACTCGATCGATCCTCGAATCTTCGAGCTTCACCCTAGAGGAGATCCACCGGGGCTGTGGGTAACAGAACGATAACTTTGAATTTACATTCAGCCGTCGAGATCGATTCGTGATTGATCGGTTCGGGCAGCACGAATAGGCACCCCGAGGATCCCGGGATGCCTATTCCTGGCAGGCTATGAAAATACGTTCCGAGCGGGCTCGGATCAGACCGCGGCGGCGCGCTGGAGCAGGTCGTCGAAGGCCTTCGGGTCATCGCTCTCGATGACCGGCCAGCCGATGCCGTAGCCGCCCTCCCAGCGCACCTTGATGCCCGGGTTGGCGTGGTCGGTGCCGTCCGGCAGGAACAGGTGCGGACTGCAGTTGACCCGGTCCGACGCCGAGAGCGCCGCCTGCGCGGACAGCTCGGCGCGGGCCCGGCCGTCGTTCAGCGCCGACTCCAGCTGGGCCACGTCGACCACCTCGGCCTCGCGGGCGGCCTCCAGGATCACCTTGCGGTTGCTGATGCAGCGGGACTCGGCCCAGAACGCCCGGCGCAGCGCCAGGTCCAGCTGCTCCGCGGCCCGGAAGCTCTGCGCCTTGGCGGCCTGGACCGCCTCCAGCGCAGGCAGCGTGGTCGACGGGTACAGCCAGTCCTTCGCCTGCCACAGCTGCCAGCCGGCACCCGGCTCCAGGCTCGCGTTGCGGGCCACCTCGCTGTCGGTGCCCGGGCGCGGGCTCGGGGCGTTGTTCAGCAGCTCCAGCGGGAAGGCCCGGTGGTCGAACCAGACCTTGCCGTCCAGGCCGAGCCGGGTGCGGGCGGTGTGCAGGCGGTGGACGGCGATGTGCGCGAACGAACACCAGATGTCGGAGAAGACCGTGATGACGCCGGGCGGCGGGGTCAGGTCGGCTTCGGGCATGGGGTGGCTCCTGTCGGATGGTGCGGATGGTGCACGTGCGGGTGCGGGAACGGAGGTGGGTACGGGTGCCGCCGGGGCGGCGCCGGCCTGCCGGTCCGTCCGGGACGCGCCGGGACGGCGGTGCGGTCCGGGGCTCATGACCGGGCCGGGGACCCGGCCTCGTGCGCGGCCAGCGCCGCGTCGAGGTCCAGGTCCGCGTCGGCGAGCCAGGCGGGGAGCGAGGGGATCTCGGACATCGCGGCGAACAGGTCGTCCACCCGGCCCTCGACCGTCGGGCCGTGGGCGCTGAGCAGCCGGGCCGGCCGCAGGCCGGCGATCTTCTTCAGCGCCGCCCGGAACTTCTCCTCGTCGGCCAGCGCCGTCCACGGCGCGATGGCCCGGTTGAGTATGGAGAATCCCGAGAAGAACTCGTCCTCCGGTATTTCCGAGAGATGCTCGGCGGGCTCCGACACCACCGTGCCGAAACTGTCCGAGCTGTACAGGGTGCCGTCCGAATGATCGAACAGCGCGACGGTCCCCGGCGAATCGTAGGTCGGTGGACGATGGAAGCTGATCGTCCGGTCCGGGAGTTTCCAGGTGCCCCCCGGATTAGCCGTGACCACACGGTCACCAGGAATGTGGAATTCCTCGCCGAGCCGCGTCAGCGATATCGGGTTGGTGACCAGACGGGCCTGCGGCGCCGCCTCCAGGACCGCGGCCAGGCTGCCGGTGTGGTCGCGGTCGTCGTGGGTGACCACCAGCCAGCGCAGGTCGGCCGGGTCGATCAGCTCCCAGAGCGCCTTCAGGAAGCCCTCCCGGTCCACCGGCATCCCGGTGTCGACCAGGAACGGCTCGGCGCCGTGCACCAGGAACGCGTTGACCGCCTGCAGGCCGAGGCCCGGGATCGGCAGGTCCGACGGGATCACCTGGATGCCGGGGCCGGCCTGGTAACTGTCTCTCATGGATGGGACCTCCGAGCTGGACGTCGACGGGACGGGCCGTCAGGACAACACCGGGCGGTTCAGGACAGCTGGATCGCCAGCGAGCCGCCGATCAGGCAGACCAGACCGATCAGGCGGGAGGAGTTCAGCGCCCGCTTCGGCAGCCGGAACAGGCCGTTGTGGTCGATCACGGCGGAGGTGAGCTGCTGGCCGGTCACGGTGAGCGCGACCGTCACGGCGGCGCCGATGCTGGGGATGAGCATGAAGGTGCCGGTCACGTACGCGGCCGCGCAGGCCCCGCCCAACCAGCCCCACCAGGGCATCTTCTTCAGCGGCGCGACCTTGGGCGCGGGCGTGCGGTTGGTGGCGCGCAGCGCGATCAGCACCACGGCGATGGTGACGGTGGCGACCGTGAAGCTGATCGCGGCGACGGTGATCGGCGCGTTCAGGTCGGCCCGCAGCTTGGCGTTGATCGCACCCTGGATCGGCAGGACGCCACCGGCCACGATGCCCAGCGCCAGCCAGCCCACCCGGGCCGCACCGCTCAGCTGGGCGGCGCCCGGCGCGGCCGCGGCGGCCGCCCGCAACTGGCCGCGGACGATCACCACGATCCCGACCAGGACGGCGAGCGCACCGAGCACGATGCCCACGCCGAGCGGCTTCTTCTCCAGACCGAACAGGCCGAGCAGGTCGATCCCGAGCGAGGCGAACATCTGCCCGGTGACGAAGAGTCCGACGCTCACCAGCGCGCCGAGCCGTGGGAAGAGCAGGATGCCGCTGGTGATGTAGAGCGGGCTGGCCAGGCCGCCCAGCAGGTGCCAGCCGTCGACATCCGAGAGCTTGCCCAACGCGCCCAGGGTGCCGAAGACGGCGGCGATGATGATCAGAATGCCGGTGGCGACGCTGAGCTGCACGGTGGAGGCGCCGTAGGGCGTCCCGACCGCGGAGTTCAGCTGGAGGTTCACCGACGCCTGGACGGCCAACAAGCAGCCGACCAGCAGGGCCACGGCAAGCAGCGCGCTGTGCATGACCTCGTCCTCTCCCAGTTAAACGGACAGTGTGTCCATTTACAGTACACCTGAAAGGGCTAAGTGGACAGTCGGCTCAGTTTCTTCTGCGCCTGGTAGTAAGCTCGAAAACATGCACAGCGGGCAGCACCGACGCGATCTGGCCATGACAACAGGCCTGCCGGTCCCCACTCCCCCGGCGCAGGCGAAGCCCCGTGAACGGGCCGATGCCGCGCGCAACCGCGCCCAGATCCTGGCCGCGGCCGAGGAGCTGTTCGCCACCAGAGACCCGGCCACCATCACCATGGACCAGCTCGCCAAGGCCGCCGGCGTCGGCCGCGCCACCCTCTACCGGCGCTTCCCCGACCCGGCCGCCGTCGCGGTCGCGCTCCTCGACGAGCACGAGTACCGGCTCCAGGAACAACTCCTCAGCGGCCCGCCCCCCTTGGGGCCCGGGGCACCGCCCGGGGAGCGGCTCGCCGCGTTCTACGTCGCCGCGATCGACCTGCTGGAACGTCACCTGCCGCTCGCGCTCGGCGCGGAGACCGGGGCGGCCCGCTTCACCTCGGGCGCGTACGGCTTCTGGCGGATCCACATCCGCACCCTGCTGGTCGACGCGGACGTCCCCGACCCCGACGCCCACATCGACCTGCTGCTCGCGCCGCTGGCGCCCGAGCTCTACGACTTCCAGCGCAACCGGATGGGGCTCAGCAGCGAACGGATCATCGCCTGCGTGGCGGGGATGGCGCGGCGCTTCATGCGCTGACCCTCCGGCGCCCCTCCCCCGCAAGCGCAGCCCCCTCCGGGGGCGCGAGGAACTGCGCGAAGCGGGAGACATCCCAGCTCAACGACAGCAACGGACCCGCAACCCAGCGCAGCGTCCCCAAGGGGCGCGAGGAACTGCGCGAAGCGGAAGACATCCCGGCTCAACAACGGCAACGTACGAGCAACCCCACCCGTGCGACGCCGGGTGCACCCCCGTGCCCTACCGCCCTCGCGCAGTTCCCCACACCTCCAGGGGTGGGGGGTCAGGCCGGGAGGCCTTCTGCTGTGCGGATGGCGGTGCGGTAGTGGCGGGCTGCCGCGCGGAGGGCCGCGTCGACGTCGATGCCCGCGTCGTAGCCGCGCTGGGCGACGGCCAGCAGCAGGGCGCCGGCGCTCTCGTCGGTGAGGTCGGCGGACGGCAGGGTCCACGGCTGGTCGGGGACGCCGGTGAAGCCGGCCCGGCGGACGCGGGAGACCAGCTTCGCCGCATAGGCGAGCGAGGGCAGTCCGGCCGGTACGCCGTCCAGGACGGACTCGCGCTGCTTCTCCGCGGCCTTCAGCTGCTCCCAGTTGGCCTCGACCTGGGCGGTCCCGGTGGCGTCGACGTCCCCGAAGACGTGCGGGTGCCGGTACATCAGCTTGTCGACGATGTCACCGGCGACGTCGTCGATGGAGAACGGGTCCTCGGGGTGCTCCTCGGCGATCCGGGAGTGGAAGAAGACCTGCAGCAACACGTCGCCGAGCTCCTCGCGGAGCGTCTCGCGGTCGCCCTCCTCGATCGCCTCGACCAGCTCGAAGGCCTCCTCCACCAGGTACTTCACCAGGCTGGCGTGGGTCTGCTCGGCGTCCCACGGGCAGCCGCCCGGCGAGCGCAGCCGGTCCATCACCGAGGCCAGGTCGAGCAGCCGGGCGCCGGGCAGGTCGTACGAGCCGGGCAGCAGCTCGATCTCGGGCGCCGCACCGGCCTCCTCCACGGAGATCCGGGCCAGGGCGTCGGTCAGTCCGGGGTCGCCGTCGGGGCTGCCCAGCCAGAGCACCGGGGCGGCCTCGACCAGGCGGCGGGCGAGAGCGGGCGCGGTGCCGCGTTCGATCAGCTCGACCTCGACCCCGGCCTGTCGCAGGGCGGGCAGCTGGGGGTGGGCCGGGTCGGCGGCCAGTACCCGGCCGGCGGCGTGCAGCGCCTGCCAGGCAGGCCAGGAGAGCAGGCCGGGGGCGACCCGGTGGGTGGTGGTGAGCAGGGTCAGCTTCGGAGTGTCCACAGCTTCGAACCTACCCGTCCGGACCCCGGCCCCCGGCCCCCGGCCCTCGGCCCGGTGCCGGCCGTCGGTACAGGTCGGTACAGGTCAGTACAGGGTGCTGTTGGTCGGCAGCCAGTCGTCGGCCGTGTCGGTCAGGCCGATCTGGGCCGGGTCCCAGTGTCCGTAGCGCGGGTTGACCTCGATCCGCAGGGCGGTGCCCGCGGTCACCAGGGCCTTGCGGATCGCCTCGTCGCCGCCGGCCGAGCGGGCGTCCTGGCCGTCGGCGGTGGCGAGTTTCTGCAGGCCGAGCTGCTGGCGGTAGAAGTCGTCGATGCCGACGGCGGGTACGCCCTGCTTGCCGAGCAGTTCGGCGGCCAGCTGGTCGGGCCCGCCGAGCAGCTTCGCGTCGGCCTCGCGGGCCTGCGCGACCTCGGTGGCGGAGACGGTGAGGCCGCGGTCGGTGAGGGCCTTGGCGAGCACCCGGTCGAGCACCAGCTCCGCGACGGTACGCCGGGCGAGGCCGGCCTGTTCCGCGCGGGCCGCGCCGGGCCGGGCGGCGGACGCGTCCCGCACCGCGGCGACCTTCGCCTCGACGGTGGCCACGCTGATCCGTTCGTCACCGACCACCGCGGCGGCTCCCTGGTGGGCCGGGGTGTTCGCGCAGGCGGCGAGCAGGACGGCGAGGGAGAGTCCGGCCACCGCCTGGGCGGTGCGGCGGGCGGCGGAGCGGGTGCGGATCACGTGCGGCCTCCAGTTGTCCGGCTGTGGCTGGTGCGGTCTCCGGTGGTTCTCCTGACAGGGACAGACAATAGGGAGCCCGACCGCGCGGTGCCAGACCTTGGTCCGAACGGGTCATCCGCCCGTGGCGTAGGGGTTGCCGCCCGGCGTCGGCGGCGGGGTGGCCGGCTGCCCGTAGGGCTGCGGGTACGGCTGGGCGTGCGGCTGCCCGTACGACGGGCCGTACGGCTGCGGGTGGGCCGGGAAGGCGGGGTGCGGGGCAGGCCGGCCGGGGAACCAGGCCGCGGCGCGGTCCATCACCAGGAAGTGCACCGGCGCGCCGACCGCCAGGGCGATCAGCAGCAGCCCGCCGACGATGCTGTACGGGCTGCCCTGGCTGTTGTCCGGGGTCAGGCCCAGGCAGACGTAGACGGCGAGTTGCACCGCGCCGATCACGACCGCACCGGCGAGGTCGGCGGGCCGGCGCCGGCGGGCGGCCAGCACCACCGACGGGACCAGGCCGAGCAGGCCCACCGTCAGCAGCGGCAGCAGGGCGTAGAGGGCCTTCAGCGCCGGGTGGTGCGGGCCGCCGGCGGCGTGGCCGGGCGGCCCGTACGGGTGGCCGGACATGCGCTCTCCTGTCCAGGTGGTGGCGGGTGGTGGCGGTTCGCCGCACACCGTACCGCCACCACCAGCCCCGCGCGGACGTCCGCTACTTCTTCGCCCCCGCCAGGTCGTCGAACATGGTGGTGAGGAACTCCCGGCTCCAGGCCAGCAGTTCCCGCCCGACCAGCGGCTTGCCGCCGATCCGGCCGCCGCTGCTCGGCCGCGGCACCAGCAGCTGGGCGGCGGCCGCCTTGACCTGGCTGCGCGGGTAGAGCCGGTTCAGCCGCAGCTGCTGGGACTCGCGCAGGTCGACCGGGCCGAACCGGACGAAGTTGCCCTGCAGCGTGATGTCGCCGATCCCGCAGCGCCGGGCGTACAGCCGCAGCGCGGCCACCAGCAGCAGGTTCTCCACCTGCTCGGGCAGCTTGCCGTACCGGTCGGTGAGCTCCTCGCGGACCTGGACGATGTCGTCCTCGGAGTTGACCGCGGCGATCGAGCGGTACGCCTGCAGGCGCAGCCGCTCGCCGGGGGCGTAGTCGTGCGGCACGTGGGCGTCGACCGGCAGCTCGATCTTCACCTCCAGCGGCTCCTCCTCCGGCTCGGCGCCACCGCTCGCCAGCGAGTCCCGGAACTCGGCCACCGCCTCGCCGACCATCCGCATGTAGAGGTCGAAGCCGACGCCGGCGATGTGCCCGGACTGCTCGCCGCCGAGCAGGTTGCCCGCGCCGCGGATCTCGAGGTCCTTCATCGCCACGTACATGCCCGCGCCCATCTCGGTGTGCTGGGCGATGGTGGCGAGCCGCTCGTGCGCGGTCTCGGTGAGCGGCTTCTCCGGCGGGTACAGCATGTAGGCGTAGCCGCGCTCGCGGCCGCGGCCGACCCGGCCGCGCAGCTGGTGCAGCTGGGACAGGCCGAAGGTGTCGCCGCGCTCCACGATCAGGGTGTTGGCGTTGGAGATGTCGATGCCGGACTCCACGATGGTGGTGGAGACCAGCACGTCGAACTCCTTCTCCCAGAAGTCGACGACGACCTTCTCCAGCTGGGTCTCGCCCATCTGCCCGTGCGCGGTGGCGACCCGCGCCTCGGGCACCAGGTCCTTCAGCCGGGCCGCCGCCTTGTCGATCGACTCCACCCGGTTGTGGATGTAGAAGACCTGGCCCTCGCGCAGCAGTTCACGCCGGATCGCGGCCGAGATCTGCTTCTCGTCGTACGGGCCGACGAAGGTCAGCACCGGGTGCCGCTCCTCCGGCGGGGTGGTGATGGTGGACATCTCCCGGATGCCGGTGACCGCCATCTCCAGGGTGCGCGGGATCGGGGTCGCCGACATGGTCAGCACGTCGACGTTGGCCCGCAGCTTCTTCAGCTGCTCCTTGTGCTCGACGCCGAAGCGCTGCTCCTCGTCGACGATGACCAGGCCGAGGTCCTTGAAGCGGGTCTCCGAGGAGAACAGCCGGTGGGTGCCGATCACCACGTCCACCGAGCCCTCGAACAGGCCCTCCAGCACCGCCTTCGCCTCCGCGTCGGTCTGGAAGCGGCTCAGCGCCTTCACCACCACCGGGAAGTTGGCGTACCGCTCGGCGAAGGTGGAGAAGTGCTGCTGCACCAGCAGCGTGGTCGGCACCAGCACGGCGACCTGCTTGCCGTCCTGGACGGCCTTGAAGGCCGCCCGGACCGCGATCTCGGTCTTGCCGTAGCCGACGTCGCCGCAGATCAGCCGGTCCATCGGGACCGACTTCTCCATGTCGGCCTTCACCTCGGCGATGGTGGTCAGCTGGTCGGGGGTCTCCGCGTACGGGAAGGCGTCCTCCAGCTCACGCTGCCAGGGGGTGTCCGGGCCGAAGGTGTGGCCGGGGGCCGCCATCCGGGCCGAGTACAGCTTGATCAGGTCGGCGGCGATCTCCTTGACCGCCTTCTTGGCCCGCTGCTTGGTCTTGGCCCAGTCCGCGCCGCCGAGCCGGTGCAGGGTCGGGGCCTCGCCGCCGACGTACTTGGTGACCTGGTCGAGCTGGTCGGTCGGCACGAACAGCCGGTCGCCGGGGTGGCCGCGCTTGGCGGGCGCGTACTCCAGCACCAGGTACTCGCGGGTGGCGCCCTGCACGGTGCGCTGCACCATCTCGACGTACCGGCCGACGCCGTGCGCCTCGTGCACCACGTAGTCGCCGGCGGCCAGCGCCAGCGGGTCGATGGCGTTGCGGCGCCGGGACGGCATCCGGCGCATGTCCTTGGTGGAGGAGCGCTGGCCGGACAGGTCGGTCTCGGTGATGACGGTCAGCTTCAGCGTCTCGTCGACGAAGCCGTGCTCGATCGAGCCGCAGGAGACGTACACGACGTCCCGGGTGGGCGCCTCGGCGAGGTCGGCGACCAGCCGGGCCGCGATGCCCTCGTTGCCGAGCACCTCCGCCAGCCGGGACGCCGGGCCGTGGCCCTCCGTCACCATGACGACCCGCCAGTCGGCGGCCAGCCGTTCCTTGGCGTCGGCGATGGCGCGGGCGGTGTCGCCGCGGTACGCCTCGACGGCGTGCATGCCGAGGGTGAGCGTGCCCGGGTCGAACTCCAGGATCCCGTCCAGTCCGGCGTCGCTGGTGGCGAACGGGCTGACCGACCACCAGGGCAGGCCGATCGCGGCGGCGTGCTCGCGCACGTCGGCCAGCGACCACAGCGAGGCGGCCGACACGTCGATCTGCTCGATGTCGATCGGCCGGTCCGCGCCGGCCGCCGCCGCCACCCAGGACGCCTGCAGGAACTCCTGGCTGGTCGCCACCAGGTCGGCGGCCCGGGTGCGGACCCGCTCGGGGTCGCAGACCACCGCGATCGAGCCCTGCGGCAGGACGTCGAGCAGCAGCTCCATGTCGTCCACCAGGACCGGTGCCAGCGACTCCATGCCCTCGACCGCGATCCCCTGGGCGATCCGGTCCAGGATCTCGGCCAGCTCCGGGTGGTCCGCGGCCAGCGCGGCGGCCCGCGCCCGCACCTGCTCGGTGAGCAGCAGCTCCCGGCAGGGCGGGGCCCACAGACCGTGTTCGGCGATCTCCAGCGACCGCTGGTCGGCGACCTTGAAGTACCGGATCTCCTCGACGTCGTCGCCCCAGAACTCCACCCGCAGCGGGTGCTCCTCGGTCGGCGGGAAGACGTCCAGGATGCCGCCGCGGACCGCGAACTCACCGCGCTTCTCGACCAGTTCGACCCGGGCGTAGGCGGCCGCCGCGAGCCCGCGGGCGACCTCCTCCAGGTCGTGCCGCTCGCCGCGCCGCAGCGCCACCGGCTCCAGCTCGGCCAGCCCCTTGACCTGCGGCTGCAGCACCGAGCGGACCGGCGCCACGACCACCTGGACGGGCCCGGCCGCCGGGTCGTCGGCCCGCGGGTGGACGATCCGGCGCAGCACCGCCAGCCGCCGGCCGACCGTGTCCGAGCGGGGTGAGAGCCGCTCGTGCGGCAGCGTCTCCCAGGCCGGGAACTCCGCCACCGCGTCGGCCGGCAGCAGTGAACGCAGGCTCGCCGCCAGGTCCTCCGCCTCCCGCCCGGTCGCGGTCACGGCCAGCACCGGCCGGCCGCGCTCCCCCGCGCGCCCGGCCAGCGAGCGCGCCAGCGCGGCGATGGCGAACGGCCGGGCGGCGGGCGGTCCGACCAGGTCGAGGTGGTGCCGGCGGCCGCCGGCGGCCGCCTCGACCGCCTCGGCGAGGGCGGCGTCCCGTACGACGACATCGAGCAGTCCGGACAGGCTCATGAAGTCTCTTCTTCGCTCCGTGGCTGGAGTGCCCCGAGGCCGGAGAGCCCGGCCGGGCAACGCGAACAGCCCGGCACGCGGTGCGCCCCGGGGGTGTCCAGCCTACGCCGCGGCACCCCGCTCCACCCGACGCGAGGCCGCGGCCCGGGCGGCCTCGTGCCGGAGGCCCGGCGGGGTGGGCGCGGGTGAACGTGGTGGACCGCAGGCCCGGTGGGTGGGCCACCAGAGATCATGAAGTCGACACACTCCTGTCACTACCCGTCCATGGTGGCCGCGCAGGATGGTTCACGTGCCCGCCGCACCCAACCGTGGGGGATGGCTGCAGCGGTGCCGTTCGTACTCCGATGGGGGTCGGGGTACGAGGCCGGGCGGCCCTGGGTGGGGGCGCCCGTGCCCCAACGCCGGGACCTCGGCGCCCTTTCCTGGAGGGCGCCGAGGGTCTCGGCCCGCTGCGTTCCGGCCCCGGTCCGGCATGCCCGGAAGCGTCCCGTCCGCCCGCTCCGCCCGCGTTTCCCCGAAGCCGCCCGCGCCGCCCCCGCGCTCCGTACCCTCGTGTGAAGGCGGTGTGGGGCAGCCCTGAACACGGTGTGGGCGTCACCGCGACGGAGGGGGTACTTCAGTCATGCGCGTGGTCATCGCAGGCCAGGGTTACGTCGGGCTGCCGCTGGCGGTCCGGGCCGCCGAAGTGGGGCACGACGTGATCGGCTACGACGTGGACGAGCGCCGGATCAAGCGGCTCGCGGTCGGCGAATCGTACGTCGAGGACATTCCGGCCGAGCGGCTGCGGCCGCTGCTGGACAGCGGGGCCTACCTGCCCACCGCGGAGGAGGGCGACGTGGCGGGCTTCGACATCGCCGTGATCACCGTCCCCACGCCGCTGCGGGACGGGGTGCCCGACCTCTCGTACATCGAGTCCTCGGCCCGGCTGCTCGCCTCCCACCTGCGGCCGGGCGCCACCGTGGTGCTGGAGTCCACCACGTACCCGGGCACCACCGAGGAGCTCCTCGCGCCGCTGCTGGAGGAGGGTTCCGGGCTGCGCGCCGGCGAGGACTTCCACGTCGGCTACAGCCCCGAGCGGATCGACCCGGGCAACCCGACCTGGAAGCTGGAGAACACCCCGAAGGTGGTCTCCGGCATCACGGCGGCCGCGCTCGCCGCCGTCGACGGCTTCTACGGCGAGCTGGTCGAGCGGACCGTCCCGGTCTCCTCCTGCAAGGAGGCCGAGCTCACCAAGCTGCTGGAGAACACCTTCCGGCACGTCAACATCGCCCTGGTCAACGAGCTGGCGATGTTCGCGCACGACCTCGGCATCGACGTCTGGGAGGCCATCGACGCCGCCTCCACCAAGCCGTTCGGCTTCCTGCGGTTCACCCCCGGTCCGGGCGTCGGCGGCCACTGCCTGCCGATCGACCCCTCGTACCTGTCCTGGCGGGTGGAGCGCGCCCTCGGCCAGTCCTTCCGCTTCGTCGAGCTGGCCAACGACGTCAACAGCCACATGCCCGACTACGTGGTGCGGCGGCTGGCGGAGGCGCTCAACCAGCGCCGGCGCGCGGTCAACGGCTCGCGGGTGCTGGTGCTGGGGCTCGCGTACAAGAAGAACACCGGTGACGCGCGGGAGACCCCGGCCGCCCGGGTGGTGGAACTGCTCACCAGGGCGGGCGCCGACGTACGGGCCGCAGACCCGCACGTGGTGGCGGGCGTGCACGTCGCCGAGCCGGAGATCCCCGGGCCGCGCAGCGGCGGCCACGACAGCCACGACGGCGGGCCGCTGGCCGGCGTCCGCCGGGTCGAGGCCACCCCGGAGGAGCTCGCGGCCGCCGACGCGGTCGTGCTGCTGGCCGACCACGACGACTTCGACTACGACGCGGTCCTCGCCCACTCCCGCTACGTCCTGGACTGCCGCCGCCGCCTCACCGGCCCGTCGGTCGAGGTCCTGTGACCCGGACAGCGGTTCCCCGAACCTGAAGGGGCACCGCGTTCAAGGGGCGCGGGAACTGCGCGAAACGGCAGGAAGTCAGCCGTCAGACGGCAGCATTGCTTCCGCCCTCGCGCAGTTCCGCCACCGGCCTCCGGCCGGGGCCCCGCGCCCCTGGGGGTGCACCCATCCGGGGCCCCGGGCCCGGGTTCAGCCGCGGCGGACCGCTCGGCCGGTGTCGTAGTCGGAGCCGTCGTCGATGATGACGATCTTCGGGATGATCTTCGTCTCGGGCTCCGGCTTGGCCTCCGGGGCCTCGGCCGGGGCGGGCTCCAGCGGTGCCTTGCGGGCCCACGGCGGCGTCTCCGCGGCGGGCAGCGCGTCGGGGGCCGGAACGGCCGGCCGGGCGTCCACGGGCGCAGCGGCCGCCGGGGTGGGCGGGGCGTCGGCCGGCGGGGCCGGCTCCAGGGCGGCCTGCGGTTCGGCCGCGCCGACCGCCGCACCGGTCAGCGCCGCCAGGTGCGCCTTGATGTGGTCGAGGTGCTGCTGCACCACGTCGAGGCGCTCGGTGAACTCGCGCTGCTCGCGCTCGCTGGCGGTCTGGATCCGCTCGGCCTTCTCCCGGGCCGCGGCCAGGATCCGGTCCGACTCGGCCTGGGCGTCGCCCTCGATGCCGCGGATCTCGGCGAGCACCGTCTCCCGGTGCTGCTCGGCCTCCTTGAGCCGGCGCTCCGCGGTGCCGGAGATCTTGGCGTCCTCGCGGTCCGCCTCGGCCTCGGCCGCCGTGAACATCTCGTCGGCCCGGCGCCGCAGTTCGGCCAGCTTGCCCTCGGCGCGCTCGCCCGCCTCCGCGGCCTCGACCCGGATCCGGGCGGCGTCGCCGGTCCCGGCGTCGCGGATGGCGCGGGCGTCGCGGTCGGCCTCCGCGCGGAGCCGTTCGGCCTCGGCCCGGGTGCGTTCGGCGGTGCGGCGGGCCGTCTCGTCGGCGTCCCGCCGGGTCGAGTCGGCGAACTCGTGGGCGGCCCGGTCGGCGTCCTGGCCGGCCTCGTGGGCGGCGTCCCTGGCGTCCTCGGCGGCCCGCTCGGCGGCCGTGCGGACGGCGAGGGACTCCGCGTCGGCGATCGCCATCAGGGCGGCCGCCTGCTCGCTGAGCAGCCCGTAGTCGGGCTCCGGGGCGGCCTCGGCGGCCTGCACCACCTCGACCAGCCGGTTCTCCATCTCGCGCAGGCCCGCACCGAGGACGCTGAGCCGCTCCCAGGCCCGGTCGCGGTCGGCGCTCAGCGCCTCCAGCGTCCGGTCGACCTGCTCGGGTGCGTAGCCCCGCCGGGCAACGGTGAAGCCGGACGGGGAGATGGCATCGCTCATCGGCTCTTCCCTTCGTGCTCGCGGGCCGCGCAGCCCTCAGTGTGTGATCGTCGAGGACATACTGCCGATCCTCTTGACCTATTTTGCGCAGATACGCTGGAAAGCCCAAGAAAACGCCCGAAGGGGCCGCACCACCGGGCGGCCCGGCCCCGACGGGTCCGGCGGACCGCCGCGGCTACATCAGGCCGTCCCAGAACTGCTCGACCAGCACCGCCCACCAGCTCTCCGGCGTGTAGAGCGCCGCCGGGTCGAGGGCGGTCAACTCGCCCTGCAGATCGGTGGTCCAGCGGCCGGCCTGCTCGGGCGTCAGACCGTGCCGCAGCCGCCACATCCGGCCGAGCGCCGCCAGGCTGCGGACGAACTCCGGCACCCCGCTGTTGACGAACCGGGGCGCCTCGGAGGGGTTCTCCAGGTCGACGGCGACCACGGCCGCGGTGCCGTACTGCACGCACAGCTGACGTCCGTAGTCGTTGCCCAGGACCAGGTAGCCGCCGAAGTCCGGACCGGCCGCCAGGCCGCGTTCGGCGGCCAGCTCGGCCAGCGTCGGGATCGGCCGGCCCTCCTGCGCCTGGGCCCAGAAGAACGGAGGGAACTCCCGCGGCAGCCCCGCCCACATCAGCGTCGCCGAGACCGGCTCGGGTACGCCCTGCCGGGAGACCGCGCGCTGCTCGAAGCGGAACACCCCCGGGCCGAAGGCCTGCGCCAGTTCGCCCGCGAGCTGCTGCGGCGCCAGCGGCGGCTGCTGCGGGATGACGCCGGGCGCCGGCAGCGGCACCCGGACCGGGCGCGGCCGCTGCGGGGCGGCGGCGAGCTGGTGCAGCTGGTCCAGGTGGTCGTTGAGCTGCGCCATCCCGGCCTGCCGGCCGCGCAGGTCGCGGCCGTACGGGACGGTGTGGCTGATCCGCACGTTGGGCCAGGACGCCTTGACCATCCGGGCGCAGTAACCGCCGGGCAGGTCGCACAGTTCCAGGTCGGTGTGGAGTTCGAGCACCTGGTCCGGCGGGACGTTCAGCCGGCGCAGCTCCAGCATCGCCTTCCACTCCGGGTGCGGGGTGCCGGGCTCGCTGCGGTGCAGCAGGGTCTGCTCGGAGCCGTCCGGGCCGCGGTAGCTGACCACCGCCTGGGTGCCCGGGCCGATCGCGGGCACGCCCGGCGCGGCCGGGGCGGCGGGCGGCTGCGGGCCGCCCTGGGGGACGGCCGGCGGCGC
>NZ_JAIZ01000604.1 GCF_000710465.2 Kitasatospora sp. MBT63
CCGAGCTCGCCGCCGGGTCCGTCCTCGCGCTGGTGGCCGCGCTGGCCGCCGGGTTCGGCGGCCCACCGCCCGCGGCACCGGCGGCGGCCGGGCCGCCGCCGTCCGCCGCGGCACGCCTCCTCCCGTCACGGCCGGGGGTCACCACCCCCGCGACCACCCTGATCCCCGCCTCCGCCTTCGCCGCCGCGGAGGGCACCGCGCCGATCTCCGCGACCGGCCGGGCGCTGACCCCCGCCGGCTGGCTCCGGTTCGACAACGTGGACTTCGGCGCCACCCCGAAGACCTTCGTGAGGATCCGGTTCGACCCGCGCGGGGCGGAGTCCGCCGAGATCCTGGTACGGCTGGACGACCCCGGTACGCCACCGGTCGCCGCGGCCCGCCCCGCCGCGCCCGAGACCCGGCTGACCCGGGCGGTCACCGGGCTGCACAACGTCTACCTGTTCGCGCGCTGCCCGAGCGCCACGGCGTGCGCGGAGATCGAAGGGTTCTCGTTCCGCTGACCCCCCGCGTCCCCGCGCAGCCGGGTGACGTCCCGCGGCGCGCCGCATGACCCGCACCCGTAGCGGCGACACTCCCCGAGGTGACCACCGGAGGAGTGAGCGACGGATGAGTGATGTGAGCGACGGCGGGCTGTCGGAGGCGCGGCTCGCCCGGCTGCGCCAGGTGCTGGCCGGCTACGTGGAGCGCGGCGAGGTGCCCGGGCTGGTGGCGGTGGTGCAGCGGCGCGGACACGTGCACATCGAGGTGCACGGCACCCTGGCGGCCGGCGGCGGCGAACCGATGCGGCGCGACAGCATCTTCCGGATCTCCTCGATGACCAAACCGGTCACCGCCACCGCCGCGATGATCCTGGTCGAGGAGGGCCGGCTGCGGCTGGACGACCCGGTCGACGCCCTGCTGCCCGAACTCGCCGACCGCCGGGTGCTGCGCGCACTGGACGGCCCGGTCGAGGACACCGTGCCCGCCCTGCGGCCGATCACCCTGCGCGATCTGCTGACCTTCCGGCTCGGCTACGGCGCACTGATGGCCCCGCCGGGCACCTACCCCGTTCAGCAGGCGGTCGCCGACACCGGCCTGCACATCGGCCCGCCGGACCCGGCCAAGGACCCGGAGCCGGACGAGTGGCTGCGCCGGCTCGCCACCCTCCCGCTGTTCCACCAGCCCGGCGAGCGCTGGGTGTACCACACCGGCGCGGAGGTGACCGGGGTCCTGGTCGCCCGCGCCGCCGGCCGGCCGCTGGAGGAGTTCATGCACGAGCGGATCTTCGAGCCGCTGGGCATGCGCGACACCTCCTTCAGCGTCCCCGCCGCCAAGCTCGACCGCTTCACCACCAGCTACCTGAGCAACCCCGCCGACGGCGCGCTGATCCCGTACGACCCTCCTGCGGACGGTAGTTGGAGCCGGCCGCCGGCCTTCCCCGGCGGCGGCGCCGGGCTGGTGTCCACCGCCGACGACTACCTCGCCTTCAGCCAGATGCTGCTGGGCCTCGGCCGGTACGCCGGGCGCCGGGTACTGTCCCGGCCGGCCGTCGAACTGATGACGACCGACCAGCTGACCCCCGCCCAGAAGAACGCCTCCGGGCTGTTCCCCGGCCAGTTCGACGACTTCGGCTGGGGATTCGGGATGGGTGTCACCACCGTGCGCACCGACCTCGCCCGCTCGGTCGGCTCGTTCGGCTGGGACGGCGGCCTCGGCACCTGCTGGACCGCCGACCCGCGCGAGGAGCTGACCCTGCTGCTGCTCACCCAGCGTGCCTGGGCCAGCCCCGAACCGCCCGAGCTGGTCCGCGACTTCCGCACCCTCGCCTACCAGGCCATCGACGACTGAACGGCCCGCACCGGCACCCCGCCGGAGGCCGGTCGGCGCCGGTCGGTCACCGTGGATCGATCACCGCAGGTCGATCACCGCGCGGCCGAGGAAGTCCTCCTCGTCCAGGAGTTCGGCGAGGCCCGGGTCACGGAAGGCGGGCGCGAGCGGGAGCCAGGCCAGGAAGGATCCGTAGCCGCCGCAGGTGGCCTCGCCGCCGTCACCGCCGCACACGACGCCCGGCTCCGAGGTCAGCTCCGGCCGGTACGGGTCCCGGGCGATCCGCAGGCCGAAGGCGTTGGCCCGCAGGTGCGGACCGTCGGGCGCGCTGAACGGGTCCGCGGTCGCCGGATGCCCGTCGCCCCACCGGAACAGGGTGCGGGCGCCCGCCCCGCAGGCGTACTCCCACTCGTCGGGGGTGGGCAGCCGTACGCCGTCGTCCCACCCCCGCTCCCCGTCGGCCTCGGCCGGTTCGACGCTCATCAGGAAGGACGGCAGCAGCACCGAGCGCCGCGGGGCCAGCACCCGTGCCAGGTGGGCGGCGAGGTCGGCGGGGAAGCCGAACTCCTCGACGCTCCGCGCGTACGAGGCCGCCTGCTCGGCGGTCGGACGGAAGGCCGCCGGGTCGACCCCCAGCTCGGCCGGGCCGCCCGGCACCAGGGCGAACTCCCGCCCGCCCAGCCGGAACAGGGCCACCGGACCGGCCTCGGACCGTTCGAGGGTCCACTGCGGCGCCCCGACCCGGGCGGCCACCGCGGCCGCGTGCACCCGGGCCCGGTCATCCGTCGCGGACCTCCAGCGGTCGAGTGTCATGGTGGTACTCGTCATGCGCGGGAGTCTGCCACCGGGGACCGACACCGCCCGCTCGCCCGCCCGGCACCGGCCCCTAGTACTGCAACGGTGCTTACCGTGACGGTTGTCTGGTTC
>NZ_JAIZ01000605.1:0-4348 GCF_000710465.2 Kitasatospora sp. MBT63
TGGAGGACATCGTCCAGGTCGGCACCATCGGCCTGATCAACGCGATCGACCGGTTCGACCCCGACCGCGGGGTGCAGTTCCCCACCTACGCGCTGCCCACCATCCTCGGCGAGATCAAGCGCTACTTCCGCGACAACGTCCGCACCATGCACGTCCCGCGCCGGCTCCAGGAGCTGTGGGTCCAGGTGAGCGGCGCGATGGAGGAGCTCACCGTGGTGCACGGCCGGGCCCCCAAGGTGCCGGAGATCGCCGCCAACCTGCGGATCCCCGAGGAGGACGTCCGGGCCTGTCTGGACGCTGGCCGCGCCTACAACGCGGCCTCGCTGGAGGCCGCCCAGGAGCACGAGGGCGGGCTGGCCCTGCTGGACCGGCTCGGCTACGAGGACTCGGCGCTGGCCGACGTCGAGCACCGCGACATGGTGCGGCACCTGCTGGTCCAGCTGCCGGAACGGGAACGCCGGATCATCATGCTGCGGTTCTTCGCCAACCTGACGCAGTCCCAGATCTCCACCGAGCTGGGGATGTCCCAGATGCACGTCTCCCGGCTGCTGGCCCGGATCCTGACCCGGCTGCGGACCGGGAACTCCTGGGAGGAGTGAGCCGGGTCGTGCGCCCGCGCCCGGACGTGGCCGCAGGATCGCACCGCGTTACCGCCAAGTGACATCTTGCGACATTCGGGTTTGCCGGGGACAGTGTGCCGGTATTGAGGTGGGGGACGAACTCATCCGGGAACCACTGTCTGGTGGTGCCCGTTGAACGGTCAGTCACGAGGGGGTGGGCGCGTGTCCGGAAAGCCGGCCAGTGCAGTCGTCGAGGCGGTCGCCGAGGAGATCCTTGAGCCTGCGGCGGTCGCCGTGGTGCCCGGCCAGGCGGCCGGGCCCGGTGACCGGTGCGCCACGGACGCGCCCGGCGGCGGTCCGGGCGGCACCGCCGGCCCCGACGGCCCGGGCGCCGAAGCGTCCGCCACGGCCGCGGCGGCGCCCGTCGAGCCCGCCGACCGCACCCTGGACACCCGGACGCTGTCCCGCTCGCTGTTCCGGCGGCTCGCGGCGCTGGAGGCCGGGAGCGACGAGCACACGTACGTCCGCGACACCCTGATCGAGCTGAACCTGCCGCTGGTCCGGTACGCCTCCGCGCGCTTCCGCAGCCGCAACGAGCCGATGGAGGACATCGTCCAGGTCGGCACCATCGGCCTGATCAAGGCGATCGACCGGTTCGACCCGGACCGCGGGGTGGAGTTCCCGACCTTCGCGATGCCCACCGTGGTCGGCGAGATCAAGCGCTTCTTCCGGGACACCAGCTGGTCGGTGCGGGTGCCGCGGCGCCTGCAGGAGCTGCGGCTGGCCCTCACCAAGGCGGGCGACGAGCTCGCCCAGAAGCTGGACCGCTCCCCCACCGTCCCCGAGCTCGCCGCCTTCCTCGGCGTCAGCGACGACGACGTGGTCGAGGGCCTCGCGGTCGGCAACGCGTACACCGCCAGCTCGCTGGACTCCAGCCCCGGCGAGGACGACAACGGCGAGGGCCCGCTCGCCGACCGGCTCGGCTACGAGGACCTGGCGCTGGAGGGCGTGGAGTACCGCGAGTCGCTGAAGCCGCTGCTGGCCAAACTCCCGCCCCGGGAGCGGCGGATCATCATGCTGCGCTTCTTCGGGAACCTCACCCAGTCCCAGATCGGCGAGGAGATCGGCATCTCCCAGATGCACGTCTCCCGGCTGCTGACCAAGACCCTGGCCCAGCTGCGGGACGGTCTGATCGCGGAGGCGTAGCGGCCCGCCGGGGCCCGTCCGCCGTCGCCGCCCGCGGTGCGGGTGCGCCGCGGGCGTGCCGTCGGGGTGCGGCGGGCCCGGGCGGCTCAGACCAGGAGGTTGGCGCGCAGGCCGTCGAGGACCTCGTCGTCGAGGCCGAGACCGTCCCGCCAGAACGCGTCGAAGGACGGCCAGCCGGCCTCGACCGCGGCGAAGGCGGTCTCCAGGTACGCCCGCTCGGCGCGGAAGACCGGCAGCAGCAGCGACGGATCCTTCATCAGGCCGCGGGTGTGGAAGCTGTCGACGATCATCTCGATCAGGGCGGCCGAGCGCTGGTTGGTGAGCAGGTAGTCGTCGAAGACGGTGTCGCGGTCGACGCCGAGGGCGGTGAGCACCAGCGCCGCCGCCCAGCCGGTGCGGTCCTTGCCCGCCGAGCAGTGGAACACCAGCGGCGGCCCGTCGGGCGCCGCGAGCAGCCGGATCACGCTCGCGAACCGGTCGCGGGCCACCGGGTCGGTGACGAACCAGCGGTAGAGGCCGGTCATCATCGCGGCGGCCTTGCCGTCGCCGAGCAGGGCGCGCTGCTTGTCGGCGTCGCGGTCGGCGAGCGCGTTGCGCAGCGCCACGTAGATGTCGAAGTCCGCGGCGAAGATCGGCAGGTGGTGCAGCGCGATGCCAGCCGGGTCCGCGGGCTCGACGACACCCGGGGAGTCGGAGAACTCGGCGGCCGCGAGAGCAGCGGCGGGCAGGCCGGGGAGCCGGTCGGGACCGGCCTCGCGGACCTCGACCAGACTGCGCAGGTCGACCACCCGGCGCAGTCCGTGGTCGGCGAGCACCGCCAGGTCCTCGTCGGTGAGCCGGCTGAGCGCGTCCGCGCGCAGCGCGACGCCGTGCCGCAGCACCCGGCCGTCCGCGGTCGGGTAGCCCCCGAGGTCGCGAGCGTTGACGGCGCCCGTCAGGCCGAGGCTGCGGGCGGTCTCGGTGGGCTGCTGCGTCACGGGCTGTCCTCCAGGGGCACGGGCGTACGAGAGTCGTAGGACCCGTTCAGTCTAGGGACATCACCGCCCCCGCCACCCCCGCGGGAGCGCGGTGCGCCACCGGGCAGACGGCCCGGGGAACGGTGCGGGTGCGCGGGCGCCGCGGTGTCCCCGGTCCGCCGGGCCCGGCGCCGCCGGGGTGAGGACGCAGGAGGAGTTCGGGACGGGTTACTTGACGGCGAGCCAGATCACACCGGCGACCACGACGAGCGCCAGCACGGCACCGACGATGATCATGCCGGTGCGGCCTGAACCGGCGTTGTTGTTGCTGCCGTAGGTGGTCACGGAGCCCGGGGCCTGCGGGGCCGGGGCCTCGTCGACGAACGCCCGGAACATCTGGGTGCTGCCGGCGGGGTCGTAGTCGTTGTCAGCCATGGGCAGGACTCTAGCCAATTCCGCGACCCGCCCGACACCCCGGACCCACGCGGACGTGCCCATCTCCACGGACCTCTCACCTCCTGCAACGGCCGTACGACAAGCTCGTGAACTCACCCGGGTCCGCGGAATCACCTCCGGTGGCGTGCGGTTGACTCGCGGTATGACCGAATCCCGGAGCGACACCCCACGTGTGACCCTCGGTACCTCCGACCTGGCCGTCTCGCCGCTGTCGCTCGGCGGCAACGTGTTCGGCTGGACCGCGGACGAGGCCCGGTCCTTCGCCGTGCTGGACGCCTACGCCGCCGCGGGCGGCAACTTCGTCGACACGGCCGACGTCTACTCGGCCTGGGTCCCCGGCAACACCGGCGGCGAGTCGGAGACCGTGATCGGCGACTGGCTGCGCAGCCGCGGCGACCGGGACGGGATCGTCATCGCCACCAAGGTCGGCTCGCATCCCGAGCTCGCCGGGCTGGGCGCCGCGACGATCAAGCGTGGCGCGGAGGAGTCGCTGCGCCGGCTGGGCATCGAGCGGATCGACCTCTTCTACACCCACCGGGACGACCCCGGCACGCCGGTCGAGGAGATCGTCACCGCGCTGGACGAGCTGGTGCGGGAGGGCAAGGTCCGCGAGATCGGCGCCTCCAACATCGGGCCCGACCGGCTGGCCGAGTCGCTGGAGTTCTCCGCGCGCGAGGGCCTGGCCGCGTACGTGGCGGTGCAGCCGCACTACAACCTGGTCTCCCGCGGAACCTACGAGGGCGCGCTGGCCGACGTGGTGACCCGGTACGGGCTCTCCGCCGTCCCCTACTACGCGCTGGCGTCCGGCTTCCTGACCGGCAAGTACCGGCCGGGCGGCGCGGAGGTCGCCAGCGCCCGGGCCCAGGGCGCCGCGCGCTACCTGGCGGAGCCGCGCGGCCCCCGGGTGCTGGCCGCGCTGGACCAGGTCGCCGACGCGCACCGGGTCGAGCCCGCGACGGTGGCGCTGGCCTGGCTGGCCTCCCGTCCGACGGTGGCCGCGCCGATCGCCAGCGCCCGTTCGGTCGAGCAGCTGCCGCCGCTGCTCGCGGCCGCCGCGCTGGTCCTCACCGAGCAGGAGCTGGAGCTGCTGGACGAGGCTTCGGCCTGACCGGGCGGACGCCCGGGGTACGGCAGGGGGTACGGCGGGGGGACGACGCGGGGGGGGGGGGG
>NZ_JAIZ01000605.1:4358-5431 GCF_000710465.2 Kitasatospora sp. MBT63
TCGTGGCTCAGGCCGGGCGGCCTTCCTTCCGGGCCGGCCGGGCCGCCGGGGCCGGTAGCGAGGCGCTCATCCCGGCGGGCGCGACGAACGCGACCAGCAGGTGCTCCATGAGCGCACTGCGGGCGGCCGTGTCCAGCTCCTGCGCGGTGGCCCGCTCCAGCCGGCGGACGGCGAGCGCGGCGGCCTCCACCGCGTCGTCCACCAGCACCGTCCGCAGACCGGCGTCCAGCTCCGCGAGCCGGCGGCGGCGCATCGAGTCGGCCACCTCGGGTGCGTAGTCCAGCGCCAGCGGCTGCACCGAGTACACCTCCAGGCCCGCCGGGGCCGCCTCGGCCACCAGCGCCCTGGTCAGCTCGTCGGAGAACCACTGGCCGTCCCGCAGGGCCGGGCCGGGAGCAGCGTTGGAGTCGCAGGGCAGGGTGCTGGCGGTACGGGTCAGCACCGCGTGCACCTGCTCCCGCAGGTAGGTCTCGTGCTCGTCGACGCCCAGCATGGCCCGCGCGGTGTCCTTGACCCGCCACACGACCAGCAGCCGCACCACGATCGGCGTACCGCTGCGGTCGGTCACGTGCACCGGGTCGCTGCGCCAGTGGCGCAGCCGGACGTCCACCCGGTGGCGGCGCAGCAGCGGGTTGACCCAGACCAGGCCGGTCCGGCGGACGGTGCCCCGGTAGCGGCCCCAGCGGGAGAGCACCCGGGTCTCGCCGCCCGCGTTGGCCAGCAGCCCGGCCAGCGCCGTCATGATCGCCAGGCCGCCGACGGCCGCGGTGCCGATCTCCCGCTCCGTCACCACCGGGACGCCGGCCGACCTGGCGATCGGGTTGCGGATGTCCGGGAAGGCCCCGGTGTGCAGCAGCAGCCCCGACCGGGCCAGCGCCAGCACCAGCGCGGCCGCGCCGAGCAGGACGGCCAGCAGCGCGACCCAGCCGGGAACGGTACGGGCGGTGCGCTCGCGCAGCGCGTGGTCGACCCGCGGGGGGCGGCGCGACGCCGGGGTGTCGGGCCCGGCGGCGGGCGGCGGCACCGGGACCGTCGTCGGGACCGGCGTCGGGTGGACGGGGGCGGGTGCGGCG
>NZ_JAIZ01000606.1 GCF_000710465.2 Kitasatospora sp. MBT63
CACCTCCCCCCACCCCCTCACCACACACCCTCACCCCACCTCCGCACACGCAAGGAACGCACCATGAAGGCAGTGACCATCAGCAGCTACGGCCCCGTCGCCGAGACCGTGACGCTCAGTGACGTCCCCGCTCCCGCGGTGGGACCGCGCGACGTCCTGATCGAGGCCCGGGCCGCCGGGGTCAACCCGATCGACCACTTGATCGTCAAGGGCTTCATGCAGCCCGAGGGCCTCGCGCACACCCGGGTGCTCGGCAACGAGCTCGCCGGGGTGGTCGCCGCGGTCGGCGAGGCGGTCACCGCCTTCGCGGTGGGCGACGAGGTCTTTGCGCGGGTCGATCCCCGGGTGGGCGCGGCCTTCGCCGAGTACGTGGCCGTGGACGAGTCCCTGGTGGCGGCCAAGCCCGCCACCCTGTCCTTCGAGGAGGCCGCCTCGCTGCCGCTGGTCGCGCTGACGGCCTGGCAGGCCCTGACCGAGCAGAGCCGCCTGCTGGCCGGGCAGCGGGTGCTGATCCACGCCGGTGCGGGCGGGGTGGGGGCCGCAGCCGTCCAGATCGCCAAGCACCTCGGCGCCGAGGTGGTCACCACCGTCAGCCCGGACAGCATCGAGCTGGCCCGGTCGCTGGGCGCAGACCAGGTGATCGACTACCGCAACGAGAAGTTCGACGAGGTCGTCGAGCCGGTCGACGTGGTCCTCGACACCGTCGGCGGCGAGACCCAGGACCGGTCCTTCCCGCTGCTCAAGCCGGGCGGCACCCTGGTGTCGATCGTCTTCATCCAGGACGCCGAGGCCAAGAAGGCCCGCTGGGGCGTCGAGGCGAACGCCTTCTTCATGCGTCCGGACGGCGCCCAGCTCACCCGGATCGCCGAGCTGGTGACCTCCGGCGAACTGCGGCCCGTCGTCCGGACGGTCCTCCCGCTGGAGCGCGCGGCCGACGCCCTCACCGAGGTGGAGCGCGGCCGCGCCCGGGGCCGGACGGTCCTCAGCATCGCGTCCTGAGCACCCGATGGTCGGCGCCTACGCGGCCGGGCCGGTCCCGCCGCCGTCCGCGTAGGCGTCCTCCAGTGCCTGGATGTCGATCTTCTGCATCCGGAGCATCGCCCCCATCACCCGCTGGGCCCCGGCCGGATCCGGGGCACCCAGCAGCTCGGTCAGCCGTCGGGGGGTGATCTGCCAGGACAGCCCGTACCTGTCCTTCAGCCACCCGCAGTCGCTCTCGCGCCCGCCCTCGGTGAGGGCCGCCCACAGCCGGTCGACCTCCGCCTGGTCGTCACAGTTGACCTGGAGTGAGATCGCCTCCGTGAACGGGAACAGCGGGCCGCCGTTGAGCGCGGTGTACTGCTGCCCGGCGAGTTCGAACAGCACCGTCATCACCGAGCCCTCCGCACCGGGGCCCACCTTCCCGTACCGCTGCACCTCGAGGATCCGGGAATCCCGGAACAGCGACGTGTAGAACTGCGCGGCCTCCTCGGCCTGGTGGTCGAACCACAGGAAGGTGGTGATCTTCTGTGCCGGCATGCCCGTCCTCCGTCTCTCGGTCCTGCCGACGACGGTAGGACCCGCGGTCCGCCCGGGCGCCGCAGCCACGCCGTACCGCCCGGCACCGCACCGCACGGGCCCCTGCGCAGGTCCGGGGGGGGCTCAGGCGGTCCGCGTCGCCCGACGGCCGGACCACGAGCCGGCGTACCCGGCCGCCGCGGCGGCCCCCGTGGCCAGCGCGCCGCCGGCCAGGGATCCCAGCACGGGATTGACCCAGCCGGGGACCGTCTCGACCCCGTGGCACACCGTGCTCAGCGGCAGCGAGCCCGACGAGTCGGGGAATTCGCGGTAACCGGTCAGCGCCATACAGGTCTTGTCCGGATACAGGCCCGGCGAGAAGGCGGACCACGCACCGGCGAACGACAGCGCCGCCGCGACGGCGAGCAACCCGCTCGACACCGCCAACGGCTTCACCACCCGGGGGACCGGCCGCCTCACCACCTCACCCAACCGCGCACGCAACCGCCCGGCGGCGAACACGGTCCCCACCGCAGCGACGGGCATCAACAGAACAACCACCCCGTACCAAGTCACACGCCATCGTCGCACCCATACCGCCCGCCGAGACCACCGCCGCCCGGCCCGCCCTGCCCGGCACCTGCGAGCACCAACGCGCCGGAGCCGGACCGCTCCGGTCGACCTCACCGCGCCCCGACTCCCGCCGCGACTTCTGCCGCGGACCGAACTGGCCCACCAGCCAGCCCGATTGACTTAGCATCAGGCAAAGCATTTCCACCCGCGAGAGCCGACCGGCCTGATAATCTCCGCCGGTGGACAGAAATGACCAGGTTTATCAAGTTGTGGCGGCCAGGCGAACCCAATTCGATAACCTGCTCTGGCAGGTCCCGGTCCTCAGCCTGACCGCTCAGGCCTTCCTCTTCTCCATCGCCCTCGGCGACAGCAGCCGCCTGTCCCGAATCATCGCCTCGCTTCTCTCGATGGCCACCTCCTTCCTCTCCGTCCAGCTCATCGCCAAGCACCGCAAAGGCGAGATCGCGGACGCGGAGTGGCTGAAGTCCTACGAGGAGAGCTACTTCCCCAACGCCCAGGTCCACGGCGCGGCCTTCCAGCAACTCCGGGACGAGAGCTCGATCGGCGGGCCGTTCCTGAACCTCCTGACCCGGCTCAGCTCCTTCAAGGTGTGGACCGTCGGCCTGACGCTCTTCGGGCTCGTCGCCCTCTTCGTGCTCAGCGTGGCGGTCTTCTCCCCGAAGTGGTTCGCCTGAGGGCCGCAACGGACGTCAGCGGCCGGCCCGGGCCGCCGAGGTCAGCCGGTGGCGGCGGCGTCGGTCGGGCGGTCGAGGAGGCCGAGTTCGTCCTCGGACAGGCGCAGGGCGCCGGCGGCGACGTTCTCGGCCAGGTGCGCCGGGTTGGTGGTGCCGGGGATGGCGAGCACGTGGGGACCTCGGTGCAGGGTCCAGGCGAGCCGTACCTGCGCCGCCGTCGCACCGTGGGCGCGGGCGACCGTGAGCACCCGCGCGTCCTGCTCCCGGGCCGCGGCGGCCTCGCGCTGCAGGCCGGACACGGCGAAGAACGGGACGAAGGCGATGCCCTGCTCCCGGCACAGGTCCACCAGCCCGCTGCCGTCGGCGTCGCGCCAGTCCAGGCCGTAGGCGTTCTGAACGCAGACCACCGGCGCGATCGTCCGCGCCTCGGCGACGTGCTCCGGCCGGACGTTGGAGAGCCCGAGGTGCCGGACCAGCCCGGCCTCGCGCAGTTCGGCGAGGGCACCGAAGTGCTCGGCGATCGAGTCGGTTCCGGGACCGTTGCGGCGCAGGTTCACCACGTCCAGGCAGTCCCGGCCGAGCTGGCGGAGGTTCTCCTCGACCTGGCCGCGCAGCTGGTCCGGGCGGGCCATGGTCTGCCACTCACCACAGGGGGTGCGCCCCGGGCCCACCTTGGTCACCACGACCACGTGCTCCGTCCAGGTGGACAGCGCCCGATTGATGATCTCGTTCGCGGAGCGGAGCGGCGAGAAGTAGAAGGCCGCCGTGTCAACGTGGTCGACGCCCTGCCCGAACGCACTGTGCAGCAGCCGGACGGCGGCGGCGCGGTCGACCGGCCCACCGCCGGAGTTCCCCATCATGCCGTTGCCGGTCAGCCGCATCGCGCCGTAGCCGATCCGGTTCACCTCCAGGTCCCCGAGCCGCCAGGTCCCTGCTGCCGCTGCTGCGCTCACCGTGCTCCTCCGCCTTGACCGTCGTTCCGTCAGGTCCGGAGTATGGGGTGCTCGCGGGGTGCCGCGACAGGGCCGCGGGCCGGGTGGAAGATCACATCCGGATCGGGAACGAACCGTCACCGGCCGACCGTTGGACCTGTCGAGTGGTCGGCGCCGCGACGGGTCTACGGGGTGGGGATGGCCAGCAGCAGGCCGCCGTCGAGACGCTCCTGCATGTGGCGGCCGTGTCCGGCGCAGACCAGCGCCGTGCCGCCCATCGTGTCCAGCGCGAGGTAGGCCCCGGGCTCCCCGCACGGTCCCTGCGACCGGTCGTACCCCCAGCGGGCCCCGCACTCCGCGCACCACGAGCGGCCGCCCTCCGCGCACAGGGTCGGCCCGCAGGTCGGGCAGATCCCCCACCACGCGGTGCACGACCCCGACCACTGCGCGGCCCGGACCCGGGCCAGGCCCTCGGCCGCCGTCCCGATCCGCTGCGCCGTCTGCTGGAGGGCGTCGTCCACCGTGCCGGGCAGCGATCCCCGTACGCCGCGTGGCAGGCCCGACTGCTTCAGGCGTTCACGCATCGCGCCGACGTCCCGCGCCAGCGCGTAGGCACGCGCCTGAAGCTCCCGAAGCTCCGCCGGAGTCGGCTCGCAGCCGCCGCCGGCGCCACCAGTGTCCGCGTACACGCCCATCACCCCCGGAACAGCACCCGCACACGCGAGGTGCTCGTACATCTGTTCGGCGCACCGTCGTCGCCGGTGGCCGTTCACACGAAACGTCGTGATCAAACCATGATGGTCGTGTGTCGACAAGAGACCTCCGTCACTCCGTGCACGCCCGTGCACGCCCACCGCGACCGAGGCCCCGCCGCCGTCCAGGTGCCTCATCGGCCCCAGGACCGGGATCCGCCGGGCCACGAGGGGCGGCGCAGCAGCTCGGGCGGTGCGGGCGGCGGTGGGCGAAATCGCGGGTGACATCACCGGACGACGCGTTGACGCGGCCGGGCTGGGCCTGCCTCCCGTGGCGGCGGCCCGTGGCGGCGGAGAGGGCAGGATTCGAACCTGCGTGGGCACCCGAAGGCACCCGATCCGGACCCGAAGGCCCTGGTCCCCGATCAACCACTCCGGGCACCTCTCCCAGCTCCCGGCCCCGGAGTCCGCCCCCGGCGCCGTTCACGAGCACCACTCTGCCCGCGACCGCTGACCCCGCCCTGACCTCACCCTGACCCGCAGCTGACCCCGCCTGCCCCCGTCTGCCACGCCCGGAGTCCCGCCCGCTCCCCTGGCCGGCCGGGGGCGGTGCCTCAGGGTCTCGTCCAGCCAGTCGTAGATGCGGGCGAGGGGCGGGCCGCTGGGCGCCGGCTCCCCGACCTCCGCCGCTGGGTCCTCCCCCGGGCACGGCCGCTGCCGTGACTCCCTACCGGGTCCCGGGGCAGTCCGCCGCGACCCAGGTGGCGGTGATGTCGTTGCACGTGACGACGGCCGACCCGGCCCTGAAGGCCATCTCGTGGGTGCAGCCCTGGTCGTGGGGAAGAATCTCGTCGAGGATCAGCGTGCCGAGAGCGCCCCAGGTGGAGGGCCCGTCCGGGTTCTCGACCCGGACGTCGGTCACCCCGGTGTAGCGGATGACCAGGTCCTCGTCGTGCTTCCAGCAGTTGTGGCGCAGATGGAGGACGAGGTCGCGACCGCCTTCGAGGGCGGTGACCTGCTGGATCGTCAGGTCCTTCACGCAGCGCCGTCCGGTGAACTCGTAATGGGCCTGGTCTGCGGCGAACGCCCAGGCGCCCGCGGGCAGGCTCGCATTCAGTTCCGGCAGAACCTCGAGGTAGCGGCTGGGGTCGATGAGCCCCACGAGCTCGCCGAGTCGGGCATCGAGGTCGACATACTGCACCTGCTCGCTCCTGCGGTGGTCCTGTGACCGGCCGATTCCTGCCCGGCCTCAGGGTGTCATGCCGGCTCACGGCCTCGCTCGCCTTGGCCACACGCGCGCCACGGCCGGTACGCCATGGTCCAGCATCAGGCCGTGGATAGGTCGGGGCTGCTGGAGGCTGCCTCCTTACCGGCTACGGCAGCAACTCCCCCGGTCTACTCCGCCACCGCTTCGTCCGGGCGGGCCAGTTGGTCGCGGCGTCGGGTCAGGTGGGCGGCCTCGGCGGTGTTGCCGGCGAGGGCGATGGAGCGGTCGTAGGCCGTTCGCGACTGCTGTCCGCGGCCGAGGCGGCGCAGCAGGTCGGCGCGGGTCGCGTGGTAGGCGTGGTAGGTGGTCAGGTCGTCCGCGAGCGCGTCGACCAGGGCCAGGGCCGCCTGGGGGCCGTCGAGTTCGGCGACCGCGATGGCGCGGTTGAGGGCGACGATCCGTGAGCGGTCGAGGCGGGCGAGCTGGTCGTACAGGGCGAGGACCTGTGACCAGTCGGTGTCGGCGACGGTGGGGGCGGAGGTGTGCACGGCGTTGATCGCCGCGAGGAGCTGGTAGCGCCCGGGTGCCTCGCCGGTGGCCAGCCGCTCGCGGACCAGCCGGTGGCCCTCGGCGATCTGCGCCTGGTCCCAGGCCGTGCGGTCCTGCTCGCCGAGGGCGATCAGTTCGCCGTCGGGCGAGAGGCGGGCGGCGCTGCGGGCCTCGGTGAGGAGCATCAGTGCCAGCAGCCCGGCCACCTCGCCGTCCTGCGGCAGCAGGTCGCGGAGCAGCCGGGTGAGCCGGATGGCCTCGGCGGTCAGGTCGTGCCGGACGGGATCGGTGTCCGGGCCGGTGGCCAGGTAGCCCTCGTTGTAGATCAGGAAGAGGACGGCGAGCACGCCGGGTACGCGTGCGGGCAGGTCCGCCGCGGACGGTACCCGGTACGGGACGCGGGCCGCCTTGATCTTGGTCTTGGCGCGGGTGATCCGCTGTCCCATGGTGCTCTCCTGCACCAGGAAGGCGCGGGCGATCTCGGCCACGGTCAGGCCGCCGACCATGCGCAGTGTCAGCGCGACGCGGGTCTCGGTCGCGAGCGCGGGGTGGCAGCAGGTGAAGATCAGCCGGAGCCGGTCGTCGTCGACGGGGCCGGGAGGCTCGGGCGGGGTGCCGAAGGACATCTGGGCCTCCTTCTGTTTGCCGTCCCGCTTGTGTTCTCGCCGGATCCGGTCGATGGCCTTGCGGTTGGCGGTGGTGGTCAGCCAGGCGCCGGGGTTGGGCGGTACGCCGTCGGCGGGCCAGTGTTCGACGGCGGTCGCGAACGCCTCGGCCGCCGCCTCCTCGGCGAGGTCGAGGTCGCCGAAGCGCCTGGTCAGGGTGGCGACCACCCGGGCCCACTCGTCGTGGTGGGCCCGGGTGAGCGCCTGCTGCACGTGGGTCGCGGTCACAGGATCGGTCGGACCTCGACCCTGCGGTTGCAGGCCTTCGAGCCTTCGGTCGCCAGGGCGAGTGCCACGTCGAGGTCGGGGGCCTCGATGATCCAGAAGCCGGCGAGGTACTCCTTCGACTCCAGGTAGGGCCCGTCGGTGATCACCGTCTCCTCGCCGCGGTTGTCGATCACCGTGGCCGTGTCGGGCTGTCCGAGACCGCCGGCGAAGACCCAGTGGCCTTCGGTCTGCAGCCGGTCGTTGAACACGTCGATCGCGGCCATCTCGGCATCGGTGCCGAACGAGGGACTGTCGTGGAGCACGGAAAACAGGTACTGCATCGCGGACATCTCCTGGGTCTCGGGGACGCCCCTGCCGGGCGGCCGCTCACCTTCTCTACGAACGCCTCCGCCCCGATCCGACACCACCGCCGGGATTTCTTCGAGGACCTTCCGCCGTGACACGCCCGGGGCGTGCCTGGTGGCCGCGCGACGGGCCACCAGACGCAACTCCTTCGCGTTAAGCTGGGGCGCATGAATGCCAGAGCGACCACACGCCCCGGCGGGCGCAGCGCCCGCGTCCAGCAGTCCGTGCACCAGGCGGTACGGGAGCTGGAGGCGGAACTGGGGCGCGACGCGCTCACCGTGCCGCTGATCGCGGCCCGCGCGGGGGTCACGCCGTCGACGGTCTACCGGCGCTGGGGGGACCTGCGGGAGCTGCTGTCCGATGTGGCCGTCGAGCGGCTGCGCCCCGACACCCCGCCGGCCGATCACGGCGGCCTGCGGGCGGATCTGGAGGCGTGGGTGGTGCAGTTCGCGGAGGAGATGTCCTCGACGGCTGGCCGCACGTACATCCGCGATGCGCTGCTGGGCGATCCCGAGCAGGGCAACGCCGCCCGCTGCTCGGACTACGCCGCCGACCAGTTGAAGGTCATCGGGGTGCGGGCGGCCGGCCGGGGGGAGGCCGTGCCGGACGTGGAGAGCCTGCTGGACGTGGTGGTGGCGCCGCTGATGTACCGGATCCTGTTCCGGCCGTCGGATCTCTCCGCGGACTTCACGGACCACCTGGTGGCGACGGCGCTCGGCCGCGCCGGAGCCGCGCCCGCAGGCTGAGCGCCAGAGCTAAAAGCTAAGAATTTGCGTTTCGATGCGGCGCGAGCCTAGAGTGCTTAACGCAAAGCATTCGCCTTAAGGCTCAGAGGTGCCTCCCATGTCCAGCGCCACCGCCCGGCCGCCCCGCTCCCGCCGCCTTCCCGTCCTGGGCCGCCGCGCCGCGTTCCCGCTCCACGCCTCGATCCTGGTCGGCCTGCTGGCCGCCTCCAGCGCCCCGACCCCGCTCTACGCGCTCTACCAGGCCGCCTGGCACTTCTCGGCCATGACGCTCACGGTCGTGTTCAGCGCGTACGCACTCGCCCTGCTGGTGGCCCTGCTGACCGCGGGCACGCTCTCGGACCACCTGGGACGGCGCCCGGTGCTCGCCGGGGCGCTGGCGGCCCAGGCCCTGTCGATGGCCGCCTTCGCCACCGCCCAGGGGGTGGCCGCGCTGATCGCCGCCCGGGTCCTGCAGGGCCTGGCCACGGGTGTGGCGACCAGCGCCGCCGGAGCCGCCCTGCTGGACTTCGAGGACCCCGACCGCCCGGGCCGCGCGACCGCCGCCAACGGCATCACACCCGTGGCCGGAATGGCGGCCGGCGTGCTCGCCGCCACCGCCCTCGTGCAGTACGCCCCCGCCCCCACCCGTACCGTCTACCTGCTGCTGCTCGTCCTGTTCGGTGTCCAGGCGGCCGCGGTGCTGCTCACCCCCGAGACAGTGCGCCGCGGGCCCGGCGCCTGGCGCTCGCTGCTCCCCGCCGTCACCGTCGCACCCGCCTCCCGCCCGGCCATGGCACTCGCCGCGCCCGGGATCGTCGCGGCCTGGGCACTGGGCGGCTTCTACTCCTCGCTCGGCCCCTCGCTGGCCCACCTGATCGCCCCCGATGCCCCCCACGCCACCGGCGGTCTGGTCTTCTTCACCCTGACGGCCGCCGCCGGCCTCGCCGGTCACGCCGCCCGGTCGCTGCCCGCCCGCGCGGTGAGCCTCGGCGGCAGCGCGCTCCTGATCCCCGGGGCGCTGCTGACCCTCAGCGGTCCGCACCTGCACAGCCTCGCCGCCCTGTTCGCCGGCACCGCCCTGGCCGGCGCGGGCTTCGGCGCCGTCACCCAGGCCGCCCTGCGCCTGCTGCTCCCCCCGGCGGCCCCGGCCGAACGGGCCGGCACCCTCGCCGCCTACTACGTCCTCAGCTACCTGGCCATGAGCATCCCCGCCGTCCTCGCCGGACTGCTGACCAACCTGTACGGCCTGCAGACCGCCGTCTCGCTCTACGCCGTCACGGTCATCGCCCTGACCCTGGCCGGCCTCACCCGCACCGCCCGCCGTCGGCCCCGCACCGCCTG
>NZ_JAIZ01000607.1 GCF_000710465.2 Kitasatospora sp. MBT63
CCGCCGGGAGCTCCCCGGCCGGCACCGCTGCCGCCGGCACACCGGCGGCCCGGGCCGCAGCCTCCGCGGCCGCGGCGCCCGCCGACGGCGCGACGGTGACCGGGACCGGCGAGTTCGCCGGACTCCAGGTGACGGTCAGCCAGACCACCCACCTGGTCAACCAGGTGGTCTCGGTCACCTGGCAGGGCGGCCGGCAGACCCAGCCCAGCCCGCTGGTCTTCGGCCAGAACTACCTGACCCTGATGCAGTGCTGGGGCGACGCGGACACCGGCCCGGACCGCGAGCAGTGCCAGTACGGCGCCACCAAGGGCGACAACCGCGGCGGCGACTTCGTGCCGAGCCGCCAGCTCAACCCCGGGCGCGTCCTGGTCGACCCCGCCGAACCGCTCAAGCCCGCCGGGCCCGGCCTGAACGTCTACGCGCCGTTCCGTCCGGTCACCGGGGACCCCGCCGAGACCGGCGGCAGCAGCCAGTTCTACAACATCCAGTCCACCAACGAGGTGCCCTTCGCACCGACCCGCTCCGACGGCACCGGACAGGTCTACTTCGAGGTCCAGACCGGCGCCGAGGCACCCGGCCTCGGCTGCGGCAACACCCCCAAGGACCAGCCGGGGCCCTTCACCGAGGGCCGCCGCTGCTGGCTGGTGATCGTCCCGCGCGGCTCCACCGAGGTGGACGGCTCCGCGCTGGCCGGCCCGTCCGCCCGGCTGCAGTCCTCACCGCTGTCGGCCACCAACTGGAGCCACCGGCTGGTCGTGCCGCTCAGGTTCGAGCCGGTCGGACTGTCCTGCCCGCTGGGCAGCCCCGAACTGCCCACGGTAGGAACCGAGTTCGCGGCCGAGATGATCTGGCGCTGGCAGCCGGCGGTCTGCCGGCAGGCCGGCCGGATCTTCAACTTCGGCCAGGCCACCGACGACCTGGCCCGGCTCCGGCTGACCCGCGGCAACCCGGGCCTGGTCTTCGTCGGCGCACCGCTGGCCCCCGCCGACCAGGCCGACGGCCGCACCCCCGTGTACGCCCCGCTCGGCCTCTCCGGCCTGGTACTGGCCTTCGACATCGAGAGCCAGTCCAACTCGCTGACCCCGCCCGACCTCGCCAAGCAGGACGGCCAGCGGATCCAGGAGATGAACCTCACCCCCCGGCTGATCGCCAAGCTGCTCACCCAGAGCTACCGCTACGCGGTCAACCCCGGCGACCCCCACGTCCCGCCGGGCAACCCCCGCGACCTGGTCACCGACCCGGAGTTCCTGCAGATCAACCCGCAGTTCGCGGGGCTCTCGTTCCCGATCGGGATCGCCGACCTGCTGGTGCCCTCCGCCGACGGCGACCTCACCCGGACGGTCTGGCAGTGGCTGCTCGCCGACCCGGACGCCAAGGCCTTCCTGGACGGTACGCCCGACCCGGTCTGGCACCACTCGATCAACACCGCCTACCTCGGCGACGGCCGGCCCGAACTGCCCCGCTCGGGCTACGCCAAGGCCGACGACTACTGCAAGAAGTTCGACAAGGAGGACGAGCGGCCCGACTGGTGCAACTTCGACGGCCACCCCTACGGCGGCAGCATGCGCGACGCCGCCCGGGCCGCCGCCCGCGGCGACACCCTCGCCCGCACCGAGTGGGACCCCTCCAGCCTCCCGCCGTCGCTCAAGAAGGCCGTCCCGCAGCCGCAGGGGCTGCGCGGGGTGCTCGCCCTCACCACCACCGCCCAGGCCGCCCGCTACGGCCTGTCCACCGCCAAACTGCGCAACGCCGCAGGGGAGTTCACCGCCGCCACCGACTCCACCCTGCTCGCCGCGGCGGCCGCCGCCACCGACGGCGGCGCCCCGGGGGTGCAGGTGGTCGACCCGGCGGTGAAGACCCCCGGCGGCTACCCGCTCACCGCCATCACCTACGCCGCCACCGTGCCGTCCGCACTCACGGCCGGCGACGGCAAGGCCTACGCCGACCTGCTGCGCTACGCCGTCGGCCCGGGCCAGCAGCCCGGCATCGCGATCGGTGAACTACCGGCCGGATACGTCCAGTTGCCCGCCGCCATGCGGGCCAGGACACTGGCCGTCGCGCAGCGCATCGAGGGCAGCGCCGGCAAGCCCGAGACCGCCGCCGAGGAGCCGGCCGACGGGCCCGCGCCCGCCGCACCGACCCGCCGGCCCGCCACCGCCGACCGCCCGGAGCCCCCCGCGCCCGCACCCGAGACCCCCGCGCCCGCCCACACCGTCGTCACGCTCGCGCCGACGGTCGCCGCCGCCCCGGCGGGCCGCACCGCCCGCACCGACGTCGGGTCGCTGCGCTACCTGCTGCTCGGCGTCCTGGTGGCGGGCCTGCTGGCCGGCGCCGGCGGGATCTTCGTGCCCAGGCTGCTGCGCCGACGCCGCCCCTGAACCACCGCCGCCTTCTCGTTCCTTCCGCCGCTCCACCACCGCCCGCGCTCCACCACCGCCCGCGCTCCACCACCGCCCGCGCGCCGCACCGCCGTGCGCCGGGACCGGAGGCGAACCCGAGCCACCCGGCCGACGGGCCCATCGGCCGTGCCCGGAAACACCCGCTCCACCAGCTCCACGCGCTCCACCCGCCTTCGCACCACTCGCTCCCGCCAACTCTCCAAGGGGAACCGACCAGATGAAGCTCATCGACAAGCGCCAGCTCGCCAAGTGCGTCACCGTCGCGGCCGGCCTCGGCCTGCTGGTGGCCGGCACCGGTACCGCCCAGGCCGACCCGGGCGCCGTCCGCCCGCTGTCCGGCGTCGGCTCGGACACCACCCAGGGCGTGATGAACGCGCTCGCCAACGTCGTCACCGTGAACGGCCAGAAGGTCATCGGCTCGTACGACGCCGTCGGCTCGGCCACCATCAACACCAAGGCCGCCGCGGCCTGCCAGAACCTGGCCCGCCCGAACGGCTCCGGCGCGGGCCGCACCGCCCTGCTGAACGAGCTCAACAAGGGCAACGGCTGCCTGGACTTCTCCCGCTCCTCCAGCCTCAACCTGGCCGCCGCCACCCCGGGCCTGACCTACGTCCCGTTCGCGGTGGACGGCGTCACCTACGCCGTCAGCGCGGGCAGCTCGGTGCCGCTCGACCTGAGCGTCGCCGACCTGCACGCCATCTACACCTGCGACCCCGGCTACGTCGGCACCGCCCCGAACTACTCGATCCGCCCGCTGCTGCCGCAGGCCGGCTCCGGCACCCGCAGCTTCTGGGAGTCCACCGTCGGCATCGCCGACGGCGACGTCCAGGCCGGCCGCTACCCCTGCATCGCCGACACCAAGGGTGGCAAGAAGATCGAGGAGCACGACGGCCGCGTGCTGGACACCACCTCGCTGGTGCCGTTCTCGATCGCCCAGTACATCGCGCAGAGCTCCGGCACCCTTGCCGACATCCGCGGCACCGCCCAGCTCGGCAACGTCAACGGCGTCCCCTCGGTGCTGCTCAACACCAGCGCCACCGCCGTCCGCGACGTCTACAACGTCATCCCGACCAGCAAGGTCGGCGTCAGCCCGTGGAGCGAAGCCTTCGTCGGCGCGAACTCCGGCATCTGCCAGCAGTCCGCCGTGATCAAGCAGTACGGCTTCGGCGTCAACGCCAACTGCGGTGACACCTCGCGCACCACCGGCTGACCCGCACCACCGCCCGTCGCTCCACCGCACGCGCTGCACCCGCTCCACCTGACACCGCTCCACCTGACCCTGCATCACCGATCAGTGCCAGAAAGGCGATCATCACAGTGAGCACCTACCGCATCCCGCGGGCCGTCGCGCTCGGCGCGGCCACCGTCCTGGCCGCGGGCAGCATCACCCTGCTCGGCTCCGCCGCCGCGTACGCCGACACCGTGCCGGTCATCGGCACCCTGAGCGTCAACCCGGCCACCGGCGCCGACGACGAGCTGATGAACGTGGTCTCCTCCGGTTCCTGCAACGGCGGCACCAACCTCCAGCTGCTGGTCTTCGGCCAGGGCTTCCCCACCGACGGCTACGGCGTCACCCCCAACGTGGCGCAGTCGGTCTACTCCCCGGACGCCCAGGGCCGGCTGTCGGTGCCGCTCAGCGACACCATGCGCAGCTTCGCGCAGAAGAACGGCTTCAGCACGCTGTCCGGCCAGTACGAGTTCCACCTGCGCTGCCGCGCCAAGATCGGCGCCACCTACTTCGGTGACTTCGTCGGCTCGGTCTGGTTCACCAGCCCCACCGCGTACACCTCCACCGACCCGAACGCCCCGGTCGCGCAGGCCACCACCACCACGCTCTCGGTCACCCCGACCGGTTCGGCCACCGTCGGCAGTGACGTCACCCTGACCGCCGCGGTCTCCCCGACCGCCGCCGGCACCGTGCAGTTCTTCGACGGCGCCACCGCCGTCGGCGCGCCTGCCACCGTCGCGGCGGGCCAGGCCACGGCCACCGTGAACACCCTCGCCGAGGGCGCGCACACCCTCAAGGCGGTCTTCACCTCGACCGACAGCCACTTCCTCGGCTCCACCTCCGCCAACGTCTCCTACACCATCAGCCCCAAGGGTGCGCAGGCCACCACCACGGGCCTGGTCGTCTCCCCGGCCGGCTCCGCGGCCAAGGGTGCCTCGGTCAAGCTGAGCGCGTCGGTGGCCCCGGCCGCCGCCGGCACCGTCGAGTTCAAGGACAACGGCACCGTGATCGGCTCGCAGCCGGTCGCCGCCGGCGCCGCCGAGTTCAGCACCACCGCGCTGGCCGAGGGCGACCACCAGCTCACCGCCGCCTTCACCCCGGCCGACGCGACCCAGTACGCCGCCTCGGCCTCGGCCGCGGTGCCGTTCACCGTCACCCCGCAGGTCACCCCGCCGAACCCGGGCGGCCCGACCCCGCCCGCCCCGGTCTCCGAGACCATCACCACCACCGTCGCCCCCGGCGCCCTGGTGATCAGCGTGGCCGGCGCCAACGTCACCCTGCCGCCGCTCACCCTGAACAACGACTCCACCCGTTTCGCCACCGCCGGCCCGATCCAGACCGTCACCGTCACCGACACCCGGGCCGGCGCGCCCGGCTGGTCGGTCAGCGGCCAGGTCGCCCAGTTCAGCTCGGGCACGGGCAGCATCAACGCGCAGAACCTCGGCTGGGCCCCGAACCTGGTCTCCAAGGGCGACGGCCTCAAGGTCACCCTGGGCGGTCAGGTCGCCCCGGCCAACGCCGTCGAGGTGAACGACGGCGGTGCGCTCGGCCTGAAGTCCTCCCGGACCCTCGCCACCGCGACCGGTCTCGGCACCGCCAAGGTCGGCGCCGACCTCACCCTGCTCGCCCCCACCTCCACGGTGGCCGGCACCTACCAGGGCGTGCTCACCCTTACCGCGATCTGACGGCTCCCCTTCACCCGGGATCGGCCCCGACGCAACCCGGCGGTCGGACCACCCTGGCCTGATGGCGGTGCACCACCGGCACCACCGGTGCACCGCCGCACGGCCGGAGCGGTCCGACCGCCCCACCCACCCGCACCTGCTCCCTAGGATGACGACGCCGATGCGCCGATGGCTCCTGGCCCTAGTCCCCGCCCTGCTGCTCCTGCTGCCGGGCACGACCGCGTACGGTGCCCAGCAGCTGGCGCCCGCCGAAGGCCCGCAGGCGCAGACCTTCGGCATCCAGCCGTCCGGTGCCGACCAGCCGGACGACCGCGGCGCCTTCTCCTACGCCGCCACCCCCGGCGCGGTGGTCAAGGACCACGTCGCGGTCTGGAACTACGGCGACCAGCCGCTCACCCTGCGGCTCTACCCGGCCGACGCGTTCAACACCGACGCCGGCGGCTACGACGTGCTGCCCGAGGGCAAGCCCTCCACCCAGGCCGGGACCTGGCTGAAGGCCGCCGCCGACGCGCTGACGGTGCCCGCCCGCAGCCGCCAGATCGTCCCGTTCACCCTCGCCGTCCCCGCCGACGCCACCCCCGGCGACCACCCCGCGGGCATCGTGGCCGCGCTGCGCCAGGAGAGCAAGGACGCCCAGGGCAACGCCGTCACCGTCGACCAGCGGGTCGGCGCCCGGGTCAACATCCGGGTCTCCGGGGCGCTGCGGGCCGAACTCACCGTCGAGTCCGCCCGGGTGGTCCACCACCCCAGCCTCAACCCGCTCGACACCGGCCGCACCACCGTCAGCTACACCGTCCGCAACAGCGGCAACGTCCGGCTCGGCGGCAAGCAGGCCGTCCGGGTCACCA
>NZ_JAIZ01000608.1 GCF_000710465.2 Kitasatospora sp. MBT63
CCGCGACGCGCACCACGAGCGCGTCGAGGAGCATCGCGGTGATCGACGCGCCGATGTGCCGCACGACCTGCGCGTCCTCGTCCGGCCGGGCCTGACTGGTGGCCACGATGCCCAGACCCAGGTCGGCGGTGGCGGAGACGTGCAGCGGCCGGCCGTCCAGGTGGGCGCCCGCACCGGTGCGCGCGGTGTACGTCTCACCGGTCAGCGGCAGGTGCACCACGGTGAGCACCGGCCGGTTGTCACGCACCAGGGTGGCGGTGACCGCCCACTCCGGCAGCGCGTGCAGATGATTCACGTTGCCCTCGGCCGG
>NZ_JAIZ01000609.1 GCF_000710465.2 Kitasatospora sp. MBT63
GCGGCGCCGTACGGGCCGGGCGACCCGGAGGGCGCGGCCGGGCAGGTCCCGGTGGGCCAGGGCGGTCCGGCCGGGGCGCACGGGACGGTCGGCGCGGTCGGCCTGGTGGCCGCGCCCGCGGCCCGGGTGACCGCCGCGCTGCGCGAGGCCTGGCCGGCCATGCAGGCCAGACTGACGGCCCGGCAGCTGCTGCGGGCGGGCGTGGGGCCGTGCGTTCCGCCGGAGGCCGGCGCGCTGCGCGGGGCGCTGGTGCAGGCCGGGTACGCGCTGGACTCGCGGGTCGGCGGCGCGGTCGGCAGCAGTGGCGAACTCGGCTCGCTGGCGGCCCTGTTGCGGGGCATCCCGGCGGAGGTCACCGCCGCGTTCCACACCCGGCTGCTGGCCCCGCTGGCCGAGCACGACCGGCAGAACGGCGTGTCGCTGCTGGGCACCCTGGGCACCTTCCTCGACCACGACGGTTCCTGGTCGCGGACCGCCGAGGCGCTGCACATCCACGTCAACACGGTGCACTACCGGATCCGCCGGATCGAGGAGCTGACCGGGCGCAGCCTGGCGCGGCTGGAGGACCGGATGGACCTGCGGGCCGCGCTGCTGTGCGCGCCGCCGGCCCGCTGAACCGCCCGGGGGTGGGGGCGGGGGTTCAGACCGGCTCCTCCAGGCCGGTGAGCAGGGCGGCGATGTCCAGGCCGACCTCCAGGTACTGCACGAACACCTCGTTGTTCAGGGCCCAGGGCGAGCGGCCGCGCCGGACCAGGCCGACCGCCTCGGGGATGCCGTGGCCGAGCAGGCGCAGGGTCTCGGCGGCCACCAGGCCCGAGCGGTTGTAGCCGGAGTGGCAGCGCACCAGGGTGGTGCGGCCGCCCCGGACGGCGTCGGCGGCGAGCGCCGCCAGCTCGCGCACCCGGGCCAGCTCGCGCGAGCCGAGCGGTGCGTCGGGCATCTCGCCGAGGTGGTGCTCGACCCCGGGGGCGGGCCCGTGGCCGGGCCGGGCGAACAGGCTGAGCACCAGGTCGAACTCGTCCTCGACCACGACCGGCCGCATCTCACCCGCCGGGTCGAACCAGTAGTGGCCGCCGATCCACAGGCCGGGCCGGATCTCGCTCCACGGCGCCCTGGGCGGTTGGATGTCGCGGTCTCGCTGCCGGGTCCTCATGGTCCGCCCTCTCGCCGCGGGTCGCCCGTCCTGACGGGCCGTCCGCCGGGGTCAACGCCGCGGTGACCACCCTGGTTCCCGGCGGGGCGCGCCGCAAGGCCCGTACGGTGCCGGGGAGATGCGGGCGGGCCGGGTCAGCGGTCGGTGGAGCGCAGCCGGTCGGTGACGGTGCCGAGGCTGTCGGCGAGGGCGGTCAGCTGGTCGGGGGTGAGGACGTCGATCAGCGCCTCGCGGACCGCGGCGACGTGGCCGGGGGCGGCCGCCCGCAGCGTCTCCCAGCCGGCGTCGGTGATCTCCGCGAAGACACCGCGGACGTCGCTGGCGCAGGACCGGCGGCCGACCAGCCCGGCCTTCTCCAGCTGGGTGACCTGGTAGGTCAGGCCGCTCTTGGAGGTGACCAGGCGGTCGGCGAGGTCGGTCATCCGCAGGGAGCCGCCGGGGGCGGCGGAGAGCTGGACCAGGATCTCGTACTGGGTGTGCGAGAGTCCGGCGTCCTCCTTGAGCTGGCGTTCGAGGTGGCGGGCGACCAGGTTGGTGGCCGCGACGAACCCGCGCCAGGCGGCCATCTCGCGCTCGTTCAGCCATCGGGGTTCGTCCATGACTGCATCGTACTCTGTTGTTCAAATTCGAACTCGGGTGTACCTTCGGAACCATAAGGTTCAAATTTGAACCATCGGACTCGGAACCACCGCCCGCCGCCCCGCCGGAGGAGAACCCCGATGAGCACCGCCACCCCCGGGCGCATGCCCGCGCTCTACCTCTCGCACGGCGCGCCGCCGCTCGCCGACGACCCCCTGTGGCCCGGCCAGCTGGCCGCCTGGTCGGCCGCCCTCCCCCGGCCGACGGCCGTACTGATGGTCTCCGCCCACTGGGAGGAGGCCCCGCTCGCGCTCGGCGCCACCACGGCCACCCCGCTGGTGTACGACTTCTGGGGCTTCCCCGAGCGGTACTACCGGGTGACCTACGCCGCCCCCGGCGCCCCCGCGCTCGCCGACAGCGTCCGCAAGCTGCTGCGCACCGCCGGCACCCCCGTGCACGACATCCCCGACCGGGGCCTGGACCACGGCGCGTACGTGCCGCTGGTGGAGATGTTCCCGGCGGCGGACGTCCCGGTGCTGCAGATCTCGCTGCCGACCCTCGACCCGCGCCGGCTGATGGAGATCGGCCGCCGGCTAGCCCCGCTGCGCGACGAGGGCGTACTGATCGTCGGCAGCGGCTTCTTCACCCACAACCTGCGGGCGCTCAGCACGGACGGCCGGGTCTCCTCGGTGATGGCGGAGTTCGACGACTGGGGCCGCCGCGCCCTCGACGCGCAGGACCTCGACGCGCTGCTCGACTTCGAGCACAAGGCCCCCGCCGGGCGCCTCGCCCACCCGCGCACCGAACACTTCGCCCCGCTCTTCGTCACCCTCGGCGCCGCCGAGGCCGACCTCGGCAGCCAGCGCAGCGTGATCGACGGCTTCTGGATGGGCCTTGCGAAGCGCTCGGTCCAACTCGGCGGCTGAGCGGCCCGTACGGACCACCCGGGCCGGGCGCAGCGGCCGGGCGAGTGGTCCCTTCGGGTCATACCCCCGATCGGGGGTGTCCGCGGCCCGGACCGGACGGGCAGAGTGACGGCATGCAGACTCCACTCTCCGTGCTGGACTTCCTCCACCGCGCCGAGCAGGTCTACGGCGACCGGGTCGGGATCGTCGACGAACCCGACCAGCCGGCCGCCTCCTGGGGCGAGGTCACCTACCGTCGGACGGCCGAACTGGCCCGCGCCCAGGCCGCCGGGCTGGACCGGCTCGGGGTGGGCCCGGGCGAGCGGGTCGCGATCGTGTCGCACAACTCGGCCCGCCTGATGACCTCGCTGTTCGGGGTGAGCGGCCACGGCCGGGTACTGGTACCGGTCAACTTCCGGCTGAAGGCGGAGGAGGTCGCGTACATCGTCGAGCAGAGCGGCGCCTCCGTGCTGCTGGTCGACCCGGAGCTGGACGAGGCGCTGGCCGGGATCGCGGTCCGGCACCGCTTCGTGCTGGGCGCGGAGAGCGACGCCCAGCTGTACGACTTCGACCGGGAACCGGTCCCGTACGAGGTCGCCGAGTCGGACACCGCGACGATCAACTACACCAGCGGGACGACCGCACGCCCCAAGGGCGTCCAGCTGACGCACCGCAACCTCTGGCTCAACGCCGTCCTGATGGGCCTGCACTTCGGCGCCAGCGACCGCGACGTCTACCTGCACACCCTGCCGATGTTCCACGCCAACGGCTGGGGACTGCCGTTCGCGCTGACCGGGCTCGGCGCCCGGCACGTGGTGCTGCGCAAGGTGGACGGCGCGGAGATCCTGCGACGGGTCGAGCGGCACGGGGTGACCTTCCTGTCCGGGGCGCCCGCGGTGGCCGCGATGGTGCTGGACGCGGCGGCGGAGTGGGACGGGCCGGTCCCCGGCCGGGACCGGGTGCGGATGATCGTGGCCGGCGCTCCCCCGCCCACCTCGATGGTGCAGCGCATCGAGAGCGAGCTGGGCTGGGAGTTCATGCAGATCTACGGGCTCACCGAGACCTCCCCGCTGGTGACGGCCAACCGCACCCGGGCCGAGTGGGACGCCCTGCCGCCCGCCGAACGGGCCGAGCGGCTGGTCCGGGCGGGCGCGCCCGCGCTCGGCAGCCAGGTGCGGGTGGACGGCCAGGGCGAGGTGCTGGTGCGCTCCAACGTCGTGCTGGAGGGCTACTGGCAGCAGCCGGACGCCACCCGCGAGGCGATCCGCGACGGCTGGTTCCACACCGGTGACGGCGGCACCCTGACCGACGGCTACCTGTCCATCTCGGACCGCAAGAAGGACGTCATCATCTCCGGCGGGGAGAACGTCTCCTCGATCGAGGTGGAGGACTGCCTCTACGGCCACCCGGCGGTCGCCGAGGCCGCGGTGATCGGGGTGCCCGACGAGAAGTGGGGCGAGACGGTCAAGGCCCTGGTGGTGCTCCGCGAAGGCTGCACCGCGGACGAGGCCGAACTGATCGCGCACTGCAAGCAGCGGCTGGCCGGCTACAAGGCGCCCACCTCGGTGGAGATCCGGGACTCGCTCGCCCGGACGGCCACCGGCAAGCTGCAGAAGTTCCGGCTGCGGGAGCCGTACTGGCAGGGGCGCGACCGCCAGGTCAACTGAGGCCGGGCCGGCGGTCAGCCGGCCAGGCCGACGTCGCGGGCGGCGAGGGCGAGTTCGACCCGGTTGCGGACGCCGAGCTTGTGCATGGCGCTCTTCAGGTAGCCGGTGACGGTGTTGCTGGTCAGGCCGAGGTGGCCGGCGATCTCCGGGTTGGTCCGGCCGGTCGCCGCCCACCGGATCACCTCCAGCTCGCGCGGCGTCAGCCGGACCGGCAGCGCCGCCGGATCCGGGGCCTCGCACCAGGCGGCGGCCCCGGCCAGCGCCCGGGTGGCGGCCGCCGCCAGCCGGGCGACCGCACCGATCCGCACGTCGCCGAGCGGGACCACCGCCCGCAGCGAGGCGTACACCACGCCGTGGACGGCCCGGCCGTGCACCAGCGGCACGGTGAGCATGGTGTACAGGTCCTCGGCGCAGACGGCGGCGTCGTACTGGTGCGAGATGGTGGTGGCGGCCCGGTAGTCGGGCACCCAGGTGGGTGTCAGCTCGGCCAGCGCCCGGCCGCCGAGCCCGGTGCCGACCGGCACGTCCAGGCCGTGCAGCAGCTCGGCCCTGGTCCCGGACCAGTGCCGCAGGACCATCCGGCCCGGCCGCTCGGGCCGGTCCGGGACGCCGACCAGGCCGACGTCGGCACCGCACTCGTCGACCACCCGCCGGGCCAGATCACCGAGCACGGCCTGCCGGACCAGTTCGGCGGCCCGGGCGTCGACCTCGCACGCCCGGGTAGGAATGGACTCCATCGCCGCGGTCACCCGGCGATTGTCACACGGGTCACGGGAGTTGGGGAGTCCCGCGGACCATCCACCCACCGAGGAGCACACGACATGACACAGCTGGACGCCCTGCTGGCCGACCTGCGGGCGGAGAGCGCCGAACTCGACGCACTGGTCGCCGGACTCGACGCGGACGGGCTGGCCACCCCGACCCCGGCCGTCGGCTGGACCATCGCGCACCAGCTGTCCCACCTCGCCTGGACGGACCGCTGGTCGCTGCTGGCGGCCACCGACCCGGAGGAGTTCGGGTCGGCCGTGCAGCGGGAGTTCACGGCCGGCTACGACGCCGTCGACCAGGGCGCCGCCGAAGGCGTCGGCGAGGACCCGGCGAAGCTGCTCGGCCGCTGGCGGGACGGCCGCGACCGGCTGGCCGCGGCCCTGGCGGCCGTGCCCGCCGACGTCAAGCTGCCGTGGTTCGGGCCGCCGATGAAGGCGCCGTCGATGGCCACCGCCCGGCTGATGGAGACCTGGGCGCACGGTCAGGACGTCGCGGACGCGCTCGGCGTCGTCCGGGAGCCGGGCGATCGGCTGCGCCACGTCGCCCACCTCGGGGTGCGCACCATGGGGTTCGCGCTCTCGCTGCACGGCCTGCCCGCGGACCGGCCGGTCCGGGTCGAGCTGGTCGCGCCCTCCGGCGAACCGTGGACCTGGGGGCCGCCGGACGCGGCGGACCGGATCAGCGGCCCGGCGCTGGACTTCTGCCTGCTGGTCACCCAGCGGCGCCACCCGGACGACCTGGCGCTCGTCGCCGCCGGCCCGACGGCCCGCGCCTGGCTGCCGGTCGCCCAGACCTTCGCCGGACCGCCCGGCGCGGGACGCGCACCGCAGGCCTGACGGACCGCCGGCGCCCACCCGCCGGTTCGCCGGTCCCGCCCCGGCTGCTCTACGCTCCGTCTCCGACTGATCACTCGGTGGCGCCCGCGGGCCCCGCCCTGCGGAAGGTGGCACGGATGTCGGGGATCGACGTGGTGCGGGAGTCGGCCCGGGCCGGCCGGGTGGTGCTGTTCGAGGAGTCGCCGCGCGACGGCGCGCAGGCCAAGACCCTGATGAGCGCGGAGTTCCGGGTGCGCCTGGCCCGCGCGCAGGGGGCGGTGTTCGGTGCGGACGGGCCCCGGCACGTGGTGTTCGCGGCCGGTTTCCCCTCGGTGTGCGCGCAGGAGTACGAGGCCACCCGGCGGGTCGCGCTGGAGGCCGAGGGGTCGGTGAGCCCGGCGGCGGTCTGCCGGGGCACCGAGCAGGACGTCCGGCTGGCGCTGTCCGCCGTTCAGGGCGCGGCGCACGCCCGGGTGATGGTGATCGTGGCCGCCTCGGAGGCGACCGCCCGGGCGCTGGTGCACCGCGGTGCGCGGGAGGCCCTGGCCGACGGGCTCGACCTGGTCAAGTCGGCCGTGGACCGGGCCGACGGGGTGGCCGTGGACGTCTGCCTGGTCGACGCGCCGCGGGCGGACCCCGGCCTGGTCGCCGAGTACGCGGGGTCGATGACCGCCGCGGGCGCCGGGACGGTGGTGCTGGCCGACACCGTCGGGGACCTGCTGCCCGGCCAGGCCCGCGCACTGTTCGCCCGGGTCGCGGCCGGGGCCGGCCCGGACCCGGTGCTGGTCTCCCACCTGCACAACGACCTCGGCCTCGGTCTCGCCAACACCCTGGCCGCGCTGGAGAGCGGGGTACGGGTCGCGGCCTGCTCCTGGCTCGGGATGGCCGAGCGCAGCGGGATGGTGGCGACCGAACAGCTGCTCTTCCTGCTCGCCCACGACCCCGCCAAGGCCGAAGCGGTCCTCGGCGCCGGCTGCCGGCCCTGGTGGAGCGAGCCCGACCTGACCCGGCTGCCGGGCATCGCGCGGATGGTCTCGGCCGAGACCGGTGTCCCCCTCACGGTCACCACCCCGATCGTGGGCACCGGCGTGGGCACCATCTCCACCGGCACGCCGTTCACCCACCCCGCGACCTTCCAGCCGTACGACCCGGAGCACCTGCTCGGCGTACGGCCGACCGTGGTCCTCACCCAGCTCGCCAGCGGCCGGGTGGTCCGTGCGGTGGCCGAACGACTCGGGCACCGGCTCGACCGGGAGGCGACGGCGGCCGCCCTGGCCTGGGTCAAGGACCGCGCCTACCGGGACAACCGGGCCGTCGTCCCGGATGCCGACTTCGCCGCCTACCTGGACGGCCTGACCGCCGCCCGCCGCCCGACCGGAGCCACCCCCGATGCCCGATCCTGACCTGCCCGGCGCCGCCGCCGCCCGCCGCGCCCTGGATGGCGGCCGCGCCGCCGTGCTGCCCAACCCCAGCCCGCTGACCTACGTCGTCGCGGCCACCACCCCGTACGCCGTGAACACCGCCAAGGGCCGGCCGGCCGGGCAGGAGGTCGCCGCCTGGGTGCACGCCGAGGCCGCCTGGGAAGGCCTCGCGCCGGCCCTGGACCTGACCCCCGCGGCGGTCGGGTCGGCCACCGTGCTGCTGCGCCGCCACCTGGTGACCCTGCTCGTCCCGCTGCGGGCGGGCGCCGCGGCGCCGGACTGGATCGCGCCGGCCGTCCGCGACGGCCACGCCCTGCTGTTCGGCGCCCGCTGGGCACCACTGGCCGGGCTGCTCGCGGACCACCCGCGGCTGTACGTCAGCAGCGCCAACCGCACCGGTCTGCCCCCGGCCGCGACCGCCGCGGCGGCCGCGGCGATGTTCGGGGGGCACGCCCCGGTGCTCGACGGCGACGCACTGCGCGACCCCGGCCGCCCGCACGCCGCCACCACCATGCTGCGGATCGCCGCGGACGGGCGGCTGGAGCTCGTCCGGCGGGGCGCGCAGGACGCGGCGCACGGCCCCGACCCGGCCGCCTACCTGCGCCGGCTGGGCGACCCGGCGGCCGCCGGGAGCCCCGGGACCGGCCGCGGGCGGCCCCGGCCGGGTGTGCCAGAGTGAGGCGATGAGGACGATCGGGCTGCTCGGCGGCATGAGCTGGGAATCCACGGCGGAGTACTACCGCCTGCTGAACGTGCTGACGCGGGAGCGCCTGGGCGGCCTGCACTCGGCCAAGTGCGTGCTGTACTCGGTCGACTTCGCGGAGATCGAACGGCTGCAGGTGGCCGGGCGGTGGGCGGAGGCGGGCGAGGTGCTCGCCGCGGCCGCCAGGTCGCTGGAGGCGGCCGGCGCCGACCTGCTGCTGATCTGCACCAACACCATGCACAAGGTGGCCGACCAGGTCGCGGCCGCGGTCGATGTCCCCCTGCTGCACCTCGCGGACACCACCGCCGAGGCGGTGCTGGCGGCCGGGCTGCGGAAGGTCGGGCTGCTGGGCACGGCGTTCACCATGGAGCAGGACTTCTACCGGGACCGGCTGGCCGGCCTCGGCCTCGAGGTGCTGGTCCCGGACGCGGCCGGGCGGGCCGAGGTGCACCGGGTGATCTACGAGGAGCTGTGCCGGGGTGTCGTCCGGGAGGAGTCCAGGGCCGCGTACCAACGGGTGATCGCGGACCTGGTCGCGGCCGGGGCGGAGGGCATCGTGCTGGGCTGCACCGAGATCGAGCTGCTGATCGGCCCCGAGCACAGCCCCGTCCCGGTGTTCGCCACCACCAGCCTGCACGCGCGGGCCGCCGTGGAGCGGGCGCTCAAGGACTGACCGCGACGGGCTTGCCCAGCCGCTCGGTGAGCTCCTCCACCAGGGCCTGGACCAGGGCTGGCCGGGCGCCGGGCCGGGTGGCGCAGTACCAGGTGCGGGACATCGCCTCCGCCCCGATCCGGACCAGGGCCAGGCCGTGCGAGGCGACGTACGGCGCGGCGACCCAGCCGGGCAGGACGCTCGCGCCCTGGCCGCCCGCCACCATCTCGATCACCAGGTCGGTGATCACCGGCACGGTGGTGATCCGGCCCGGCCGGGCGCCGTGCGGGATCGGGAGCGGGGTGGCGGGGATCCGGCTCTGGTCGTAGAGGTCGTAGAGCACCAGGTGGGCGTCGTCGAAGTCGCGCGCGGTGAGGTACGGCAGGGCCGCCCAGGGGTGGGCGGCGGGGACCACGGCGACCATCTCGTCCTCGAACAGCCGGAGCAGGTCGACCCGGTCCATCTGCGGGTCCGGCTTGGTGATCAGCGCGACGTCCAGCCGGTCCTCCAGCAGGGCGGTGATCAGGGCGTCGCCGGGGAGCGACTCGATCCGCACCTCGCTGTCCGGGCAGCGCTCCCGGAAGCCGCGGATCACCGGGGGCAGCCACTGGAAGGTGGTGCTGCACTGGACGGCGAGCCGCACCCGGCGGCTGCGGCCGTCCCGCATCTCCCGCAGGTCCCGGGTGGCCGCGTCGAGCTCGGCGAAGACCTGACGGGCGGCCAGCAGCATCCGCCGGCCGGCCGCGTTGGGCACCAGGCGGCGCCCCTGGCGGTCGAAGAGCTGGACACCCAGCCGGTCCTCCATCCTGGTCAGCCGCTGGCTGAGGGCGGGCTGACTGACGTAGAGGACCTCGGCGGCGGCGGTGAGCGAGCCGGCGTCGGCCACCGTGTCGAGCAGTTCCAGGTCGCGCAGATCGACATCCATAACGCCAGATTATCTGATGCTCCAAAACATGTCGTGGAGTTATGTTCGGCGCGAACCTACGGTTTGAGACATCACACCGCGCACCGAATCGACGGAGGTTCCACCATGTCCACAGCCGTATCCACCACCACCGCCACCACCGCCACCACCACCGGGGCCGGGGCCGTCACCGCCGTCGTCACCGGCTCGTCCAGCGGCATCGGCCTCGACGTCGCCCGCGGCTTCCTGGCCCAGGGCGCCAACGTGGTGCTCAACGGCCGCGACCCCGAGCGGCTCGCCAAGGCCGCGGCCCTGCTCGGGCAGCCGGACCGGGTCGCCGAGGTGGTGGGCGGCATCGGCTCCGCGGCGACCGGCGAGGCCTTGGTCCGCGCCGCCGTGGAGCGCTTCGGCCGGGTCGACGTCCTGGTCAACAACGCCGGCACGTTCGCCGCCAAGCCCTTCACCGAGGTCACCGAGGATGAGCTGGACGGCTTCCTGACCGGCAATCTCAAGGGCACCTACCTGACCACCCAGGCCGTGGTGCGGCAGCTGCGCCGTCAGGGCGGCGGCGGCAGCGTGGTGAACATCGGCACCGTCCTGGTGGAGCACGCGGTCGGCGGCTTCCCCGCCTCCGCGCCGCTGGTCAGCAAGGGCGGCGTGCACGCCCTGACGGTCAGTCTCGCCGCCGAGCTGGCGGCCGACCGGATCCGGGTCAACCTGGTGGCCCCGGGGATCATCCGGACCCCGCTGCACGAGGGCTCCGAGGTGGACGCCTACGGCGGCCTGGCCCTGCTCGACCGGGTCGGCGAGGTCTCCGAGATCACCGACGCGGTGCTGTACCTGGCGGGCGCGGCCTTCACCACCGGCCACGTGCTGCGGGTCGACGGCGGCTACGTCACCGGGCGGGCCTGAGGGGCCGCGCTCGCGCCCGGCGCGGGCCGGGGCCGGCGCGCCGCCCCGGCCCG
>NZ_JAIZ01000610.1 GCF_000710465.2 Kitasatospora sp. MBT63
AGCGGTTCCCGAGTGACACGCCGGTGGGTCCGGAGCAGCTGGGTGAGCTGCGGACGCTCGGTCAGATCGTGGACTTCATGAGCAGCGTGGCCGCGCCTGCGCCTGCTGCTCCGGCCGGTGCGGGTGCGGGTGAGGTGTCGGCTGCGCTGTTGGAGGTGGTGGCGCAGAAGACGGGTTACCCGGTGGAGATGCTCGAGTTGGGGATGGATGTCGAGGCGGATCTGGGGATCGACTCGATCAAGCGGGTCGAGATCCTGGGTGTGCTCTCGGAGCGGTTCCCGAGTGACACGCCGGTGGGTCCGGAGCAGCT
>NZ_JAIZ01000611.1 GCF_000710465.2 Kitasatospora sp. MBT63
CGGGGGCGGGGGTGGGGGGTGGTTCCGGGCACCCGGCCACCCTGCCAGCGCGGACCCCGCCGCGGGGCACCGCCGCGGCGGCCGTCCGACTTCCGTAAGGAGGCCGGGGCCGGTCGGCGGCGGCGAAAGGATGCACGCGATCCTGGTAACCCCGGGGGCCGGACCGCCCTCGGGGCGCACCCTCGCCCGGGCGGAGGCCCGGCAGTGAGGCCACGCGGCGGCTGCGGGCGACCTCACCGCGTTGGGAGGGCTCCGCGATTCGAATTCGTCTCCCCTGCTGATTCCACACGTACGTGGCGGGCGTTTCGAAGCCGGCCGTTTGTAGAGCCGCCGCGAGCATCCACTGACTCTGCTCCTCCAGCAGCAGCCGACCCATGCAGCGGACGGCCTCCGAGGTGACCGGGTCCGGCTCCAGCGGGTCACGTTGGTCACGTCCGCTGGAGTGGTGAATCGACGGCCACTCGGTGATCCAGTTTCAGACTATGCAGTGAGTGCGGTCGGGGTGGATGGCTGCCCCCCGCCTGCGCGGGGAGGACACCTACTCCAGCACCGACCACCTGTGGTGGCGCGGCTGACCCCCGCCTGCGCGGGGGGCAGGCCCACAGCGAGAACCTCGACCTCCGCCGCGAACTCGTCCGCCGCGGCCGGGCCAACGGGCCTTGCTGAGATCAGGCCTCCGTCATCAGCTTGATCAGCTCGGCATCGGTGGCCTCCGACCGAAGTCGGACATCGAAGTTGTATCCCTCGTCGCAGAACACCAGGTCAAGACCCGCGGGAGCGAGCCGATGAAACACGACCGCCAACCACACAGCGTCATCCTGCCAAAGATCCAAATAGAGGCAGGTGCCATCCTCATGCAGATACGCCTCGCCCGGACCGTCCTCCGTCTCGAAGGCCCAGCAGAAACTCCGCGCCTCGCTGTGGTGCGTCGAGTCGATCTCGACGCCCACCCACCTGCCCCGGATCGCCACCGTCAGTGCCTCGCGGTCGACTCGCCATCCGTCCGCTTCACCCTCGACGAACACCATGAACTTCGCCATGGCGAGTGTCTATCACCCGCGCCCGACACCGAGGCGACCGGCGCTCACACCCGACGTTCCATCGATCGCATCAGCGCTCTGACCTGCGAGGCATGCCAGCAGATGACTACCAACCGTTGATAACGCACGGCACCGGCAAGACCCACCTCGCCACCGGACTCGCTGTTCGGGCCTGCCTGGCAGGTCGCCTTCGCCACCGCCGCCCAGTGGGTCGACCGCCTCGCTGCCGCCCACCGGGCCGGCCGCCTCCAGGACGAGCCGTCAAGCTCGGCCGCTATCCGCTGATCGTGATCGACGAGGTCGCCTACATCCCGTTCGAATCAGAGGCCGCGAACCTGTTCTTCCAGGTGATCTCGAACAGATACGAGCGGGCCAGCGTGATCGTCACCTCGAACAAGCCCTTCGGAAAAGCGCACATGTTCCGGCGAACCCGTGCCTGGTACTGCCGAAACTTCATGGGTTCAGGCGGAGGCGAGATGGCTATGGTTACCGCGTCGGGGATCAGCGCGATCAACTGTTGAGACCAGCAGTCTGACTGCTGGGTTGCGACCTCGGCTCCGCAGGCGTCGCAGACGAGGTTGGGGCCGTCCAGGCCGTCGAGTCCGCAGCATCCGTTGAGACGGCCACAGTCAGGGTGTCTGGCCGCCCCCGAGATGTCGTCGGGGTTGAGCACGAACACGCCGGTGTGAGGGCTGACCGCATACGACCCGCGCGGCATCAGCGGTGGCAGGAACCTGTGTCCCGGCCAGGTGACCAGGGTCAAGCTCCTCAAACGCGCCGGCTATGGCCGGGCCAAGCTAGACCTCCTCCGCACCCGTATCCTCCTTCGGTCTTGAGGCAGGTCGGAGCCTCTCCGGCATCCCCAAGAGTGGAGGAAAATCATCTCGTGGACGACCTTCTGAAGTTCCTTCACGCCCGTAATGAGGCGGACAACCATGCCTATGCCTACGTGGCCCACCGCTTCGGAGGTGATGCCCTCCTCGACAGTCACCTGCCGATGCTCGACCTGGTCGACATGCTGGCGCGTGACTACGCGGCCATGGATCCCTCCGATACCCGCGTCGCCGGGCTCAGGTATGCCCTCCGCGTGCTCGCACAGTCGTACACCGAACACCCCGACTACCGCGAGGAGTGGCGACCTGAGACACCTGAGCCAACAGAAGGACCCTGAGCGTCACAAGATCAGCGACAGAGCCCGTGAACGTGCCCGGGTGGCCGTAGGCAGCCGAGGGCAGGGCCAATTAATTGAGGTGACAAGTTCCCGCCTGGTGGGCATGATCGGGCGGTTCTTCCGTCACGTGCGACTCCGGAGGCACACCACGACCATTCAACTCGCTCGGGACCTGCCGTGGCCCGCCGCAGACCCCCACCGGAACGCCTTCGACTGGGACGAGGGCGAGGCGGCACGGCTGACGGCCCTGATCGTCCCGATGGTGCCCTCCGATGCCGACCACGCGGCCGATCCGGACCGGATGGCGGGCTGGCGCTTCACCGACCGGGTCACCGCGCTGTTGGTGTCCCGGTACGGCCGGTGGGCCTGCGGCTGGGACTATTCGAACCACTTCGGGGGTCCCGTTGAGACTTGGTGCTGCGTCTCGGACTCGGTTGGAGGGGCGGAGGAGACCGCCGAGCGCGTCGTGACCTGCCTGCTGGAGTGGCGTGACTGGCTGGAGGACATCGCCGAGCGCTTCCAGCAGCTCGCACCGCATCCAGACGCGAACGCTGAGGACCGCAGTTGGCACCTGGAACGCGCCGTGACCCGCTTGGTCACCGCAGTCGTCAACAGCACCCATGCCGAAGGGGGGTGGTACCGGCTCTGCGGGACGACGCTGACCTGGTTCCTCACCTCCACCGGCCTGGGGCCGGACGAGGTCCGGAAGGCGGTGGACGCTGCCATCGGCGGCCGCTTCAAGAGCCACGTCGCCCCTGCAACGACCTTGGTCGACACGGTCGGCGAGGACCTGGCGATCGGCCTGACCGGCCGCGGGTTCTATCGTGAGCGGTGACGCGCTGGCCACCTGGTGCCTCATCAGGCAGGAGGTCGACTGGTCCTCGGCCGCCGAAGTGGATCTGACCCCGGTGCATCCGGCCGTGGACGGACTCGCCGCGTGGTTCGACGGCCCGGTCCGTCTCCGTAACGCTGACCGGGCCGACCGACTGCTCGCAGCGATGACCGAATCCCGGGCCGCGGCCGCCCGCGGCGAACCGCTCACCCCGGCCCTCCTGGCCGACTGGCAGAAGCTGGTCCTCGGCGTGGAGGAGGTTCACCTGCGCCGGAGCGACGCCTACGCCAAGGGCGGCCGGGAACGCTATGGACTCACGCCCGCACCTGGCAGGACTTCGCCGCGTACCTGCGCCAAAGCGCCGATCCGTCGCTGCCCCTGCCGACCCGCGCCGCCAGGGCGTACCTCGACATCGCCTTCTTCCACCCCTACCCGGACGGCAACGCCCGCCTGGCACTGCTAGTCCTCGCCCACGTCCTGCACCGGGAAGGCATACGCCTGGACGAAGTGGGACCGCTGCAGACAACGCGTTACGCAGACGACCCGAACGGCGCCCTCGACCTGGCAACGCTGATCACCGTACTGATCCAGGCCACTCACAGCTGGTCCACCACGCGGTGCGAGAGGAATTCTGCCGAAGCCAACAGGTGGGCACATTCACGGGCTCTGTCGCTGATCTTGTGACGCTCAGGGTCCTTCTGTTGGCTCAGGTGTCTCAGGTCGCCACTCCTCGCGGTAGTCGGGGTGTTCGGTGTACGACTGTGCGAGCACGCCGCAACACAAGGTCGTCAGCCAAGATGCGCTCGGGAACATCGCCTGGACGGAGGGCAGACTGCACGGCGTTTGGCTCCGCTCGCGGAATATCTCCCACCTGAACCTGAAGCGCAACGCCTTTTGGTCTCCCGCTGGGCGGAAGGCGCGGCTTGCCTGTGCGAGGGCGGCCGCCGGCCGAGCGGTCGATCCACCTGTCTTCCCCGCCTGCGCGGGGGTCAGCCGTCCTGGAGGAGGGCGCCCGCCAGGCCGCCGCCGCCCGCCAGCGCGGCCAGGAGTCCGCCGAGCGGCTCCGGCAGGAGGCCGAGGCAGCCGTTGCCGAGCAATCCCGGCTCGCCCGGGCGGCTCGGGGCAGGGCCGAGGCGCACGCCGAGCGCACCGTCCAATCCGCCAACCGCGAGGCCCAACGGATCAGGGCGGAGGCCGACACCCTCACCGCCGAGGCCCTTCAGCAGATCCGTGAGGCCGAGGCCAGGGCCGCCGAGGTGCGCGCCGAGCAGGAACGTCGCGAGCAGGCCGAGGCTGACCGCCGCCGCGGAAGGATCCGCACTGCGTGGCACCGAGGCCAGGAGAAGGTCCCCGCGGTTCTGCGAACGACCGTGCTGGTCGCGGGAATCGCCCACACCGCCCAGCGCGAGCACCAGCTCGCGGCGATGGCCGGGGCCAACAGCCTGCTCGCCTGGCTACTCGCGGTGTGCGTGGACGCCTGGGTACTCGCCGCTGCCCGCAGCAAGGTCCACCGGGAGATGCTCATAGGGGCCTTCGCCCGTGAAGGTGGACACGCGGTTGGTTGTCACGCGGCGAGAGTGAGCTTAGCGGTGTGGTGTCGGTGTTCGTATTCGTTGGGGCTGAGGTGGCCGTTGGCGGAGTGGCGGCGGCGGGTGTTGTAGCGGGTCAGCCAGGCGAAGACGGTCCTCCTGCAGGTGGCGGGATCGCCGTAGTCGCGGGCGCCTTGGAGCGTCTCGCGTTTGAGGGAGGCGTGGAAGCTCTCGCAGGCCGCGTTGTCCGCGCTGCTGCCGACCGCGCCCATCGGGCGGGTGACTCCCAGGTCCGAGCACAGGTCGGCGAAGGCCCTGGACCCGTATTGGGCCCCGTGGTCGGAGTGGAACACCGCCCCGTCCAGGCCGCCGCGGGTCGCGGCCGCCATCCGCAGCGCGTCGGCGACCAGGTCGGTACGCATGTTGTCGGCGATGGACCAGCCCACGACCTTGCGGCTGAAGCAGTCCAACACGGTCGCCAGGTAGAGGAACTCCCCCTCTGCCAGGGGCAGATAGGTGATGTCGCCCATGTACTTGCGTCCCGGTTCCGGGGCGTTGAAGTCCCGATGGAACAGGTCCGGGACTGCCTGGGCGGCCGGGTCGGGGACGGTGGTGCGGACTCTTCTGCGCAGGCGGATACCGGCGATGGAGTACGTCCGCATGACCCGGGCGACCCGTTTGTGGTTGACCAACGTCCCGGACTCGCGGAGTTCCGCGGTCACCCTGGGCGAGCCGTAGGCGCCGCCGGAGCCGGCGTGGATCCTGCGGATCTGTTCGACCAGGACCTGGTCCTCGCGCCGGCGGACGACCCTGGCGCCGGCCCCGCTGAGCCACTTGTAGTAGCTGGACCGGTTGAGGTCCAGGACCTGGCACAGCCGCTTCACCTCGTAGGTGTCCCGGTGGTCGTGGACGAACTGGAAGCGGCTCACCAGTTCGTCTCGCCGGCGAAATACTTGGCGGCCTTCCGCAGGATGTCCCGTTCGGTGGCCAGCTTCCGCTCGCCCGCTTCAAGCTCGGCCACCCGGGCCTCCAACTGCCGGATCCGCTCGTCCGGATCGTCGGACGCGGTCGGCTGTCCGGCCCTGGCTGCGGACGCGGCGCCGGTTCGCGGCCCGGTCGGGGCAATGCCGCGGCGCTCGCGGTCCCGCAGCACCCACTCGCGCAGTGTTGCCCTGTTGATGCCCAGGTCAGCAGCGATGTCCTTGTACGTCGCCCCGGGCGTGGACTCGTACAAGGCCACGGCATCGGCCTTGAACTCGTCCGAGTAGTCCTTCATCGCCATCGGCGGTGTTCTCGCTTCCTCCGGATCAAGCAGATCCAGTATCAGCGTGTCCACCCATCAGGGCGAAGGCCCAAAGCCGGGTAGTTAAGGGATTTCCGCTGGTGGCAAG
>NZ_JAIZ01000612.1 GCF_000710465.2 Kitasatospora sp. MBT63
AGTGGCCGTCGATACACCACTCCAACGGACGTGACCTCCGGAAGTCCGGATGTGCTGGGGAAAGCCAGATGCCGTCGACCTCACGGCCATTCGACTTGCCCGTGTAGTAGTGCGTCAGGAGGCGGTCCCACGGCGACGACGTAGAGCCAACCTTCGTGCCAGCCCCGGGCCCGAGGAAGCCGATGACGTACACGTAGCCGATACCTGGAGCGGCATGCCGCGGAGGTCACGTCCGTTGGAGTGGTGTATCGACGGCCACT
>NZ_JAIZ01000613.1 GCF_000710465.2 Kitasatospora sp. MBT63
CCGCACACCCCGCACCCGCCCGCCCCAACACTCGTTCGTATCTGCACGGGACGACACCCCACCGACCCACAGGGGAGGCCCCACCATGCCCGTCCGCTACACCCGCGAACTGCTCACCGCACTGGCGGCCGAGTCGGCCAGCGTGAACGACATGATGCGCCGGCTCGGCGTCCCGATGTCCGGCGGCACCCGCAGCTATCTGAGCCGGCGTCTGAAGCACTACGGGATCGACACCGCGCACTTCCCGCCCGCCCGCCTGTGCAGCGCGCCCCCGGTGCCGGGGCCCGCGCTGCGCGAGGCGGTCGTCGCACAGCGCAGCGTGATCGGCGTGGTGCGCGCGCTGGGGCTGCCCGAGACCAATGCGGCGCGGCGGCTGGTCCGGCGCAGCATCGCGTTCCACGGGGTCGACACAGGCCACTTCACCGGGCAGGCGCACACCCGGGGCCGGCCGACCGGGCCCCGCCGCGGACCCGAGGACCTCCTCGTCCGGCTGCCGCCGGGCAGCCCGCGAATCCCCGGCGGACGTCTTCGCGCGATGCTCGCCCGGCTCGGGCGTCCGGCCAACTGCGAGCTCTGCGGCACCCCGCCGCAGTGGCTCGGCCGCCCGATGACGCTGGAGGTCGACCACGTCAACGGCGACTGGCTCGACAACCGGGCCGAGAACCTCCGACTGCTCTGCCCCAACTGCCACTCCGTCACCCCGACGTACTGCGGCCGCAAGCGCGTCGGCGGCGACGGCCGGGCGGACTCGCCCATACCCGTTACCCCCGCGCGGAGCACAGCGGGTACGCTGGCGAGGGTATGCGCCCGTACCCCAGCTGGCGAGAGGGATGCGGTTTAGGTCCGCAGTGTCGTGGGTTCGAATCCCACCGGGCGTACCGGCAAGAGAGCCCCTTGGCCTTCGAAACGAAGGTTCAGGGGCTCTCGCCGTTCCGGTCGACGGTCTGTCAGCCGATCAGCTCGCGGACCACCGGGGCGAGGGCGCGGAAGGCCTGGCCGCGGTGGCTGATGGCGTTCTTCTCGGCCGCGGTGAGCTCGGCGCAGGTGCGGGTGTCGCCGTCGGGCTGGAGGATCGGGTCGTAGCCGAAGCCGCCGTCGCCCGCGGGGGCGGTCCGCAGGGTGCCCCGCAGCCGCCCCTCGACGACCCGCTCGGTGCCGTCCGGCAGGGCGAGGGCGGCGGCGCAGGCGAAGTGGGCGGCGCGGTGCGGGTCGGAGATGTCGCCGAGCTGGGCGAGCAGCAGGTCGAGGTTGGCGCGGTCGTCGCCGTGCTTGCCGGCCCAGCGGGCGGAGAAGATGCCGGGGGCGCCGCCGAGCACGTCGACGCACAGGCCGGAGTCGTCGGCGACCGCGGGCAGGCCGGTGGCCTCGGCCAGGGCGTGTGCCTTGAGCAGGGCGTTCTCGGCGAAGGTGACCCCGGTCTCGGGGACGTCGGGGATCTCGGGGTAGGCGTCGGCGCCGACCAGTTCGACGTCCAGCCCGGCGGCACCGAGGATGTCGCGCAGCTCCGCGACCTTGTGGCGGTTGCGGGTGGCGAGGACGAGGCGTCGGGTAGTCATGGCGTCCACCCTAGGGGGTGGTCCGGGCTCAGCCGGTGCAGGCCTTGCTGAGGTTGCCGGCGGCGGCGCCGAGCGGCTGCAGGTCGGGGGCCTGCTTGCGGTCCATGGCCTGCTGGACGTTCTGGACCTGGGTCTGCAGGTCGGTGAGGGCCTTGCTGACGTCGGTGTCGCTGGAGTTGCGGCCGAGCTTGTCGATGTCGGTCTTGAGCTGCTGCATGGCCTGGCCGGCCGCCGTGGGGTCGTTGTCGGCGTTGTTGAACGCGCTGGAGACGTTGGCGATGTCGTTGGTGATGGTGACCGCGGTGTTGCCGCAGTCGATCGCCTTCTGGGCGGCGGAGCAGCTGACCGCGCTGAGCGGCAGGATCAGGACGAGGGCCGCCACGGCCAACGCGGCGGGGCGGTTGATGCTGGCCGGCTGCGGCATCGCGTTCCTTCGGTGGGAGTTCGGCGGCTGCGGGGTCTCTGGGGGCACCGTACGGGCTGTCCCGCGGTGTGTACAGCATCGGTGAGGACGCCGGGCGGCGCGGCGGCGGTTGCGCCGGCGCGCGGCTTCGTCAGGACGCGACCGGCCGGCCGCGTGGGCGGCCGGCCGGGGGTGACGCGGGGTCGGGCGTTGTCAGGCCTCGAGGGCCTTGCGCTGGATCTCGTCGAGTTCGGCGCAGCCGAGGGTGCCGAGGTCGAGCAGCTGGTTGAGCAGGTCGCGGTCGAAGGGGGCGCCTTCGGCGGTGCCCTGGACCTCGACGAAGCGGCCGTCCGAGGTGCAGACGATGTTCATGTCGGTCTCGGCGCGGACGTCCTCCTCGTAGCGCAGGTCGAGCATCGGGACGCCGTCGATGATGCCGACGCTGACGGCGCTGACGCCGCCGGTGATGGGCTGGCCCTTGGCGCGCAGGATCTTCTTCTCGCGGGCCCAGGAGACGGCGTCGACGAGCGCGACGTAGGCGCCGGTGATGGCGGCGGTGCGGGTGCCGCCGTCGGCCTGGAGGACGTCGCAGTCGAGGACGAAGGTGTTCTCGGCGAGGGCGCGGTGGTCGATGACGGCGCGCAGGGAGCGGCCGATCAGGCGGCTGATCTCGTGGGTGCGGCCGCCGATCTTGCCGCGGACGGATTCGCGGTCGCCGCGGGTGTTGGTGGCGCGCGGGAGCATGGCGTACTCGGCGGTGACCCAGCCCTCGCCGCTGCCCTTGCGCCAGCGGGGGACGCCTTCGGTGACGCTGGCGGTGCAGAGCACCTTGGTGTCGCCGTAGGAGACCAGGACGGATCCTTCGGCGTGCTTGCTCCAGCCGCGCTCGATGGTGATGGGGCGGAGCTGGTCGGCGGTGCGGCCGTCGATTCGTGACATGGACAACGAGCGTAGTGGTTCCGGGCGTACGCGACGGCCCGCCGCCCCCGGGCGGGGGAGGCGGGCCGTGGTGGTGAGCGGGGGGTCAGCTCACATCATGTCCTCGATGTCGGCGGCGATGGGGTCGGCGTCGGTGCCGATGACGACCTGGATCGCGGTGCCCATCTTGACGACCCCGTGGGCGCCGGCGGCCTTGAGGGCGGCCTCGTCGACCTTGCTCGGGTCGACGACCTCGGTGCGCAGGCGGGTGATGCAGCCTTCGACCTCTTCGATGTTGTCGATACCGCCGAGACCGGCGACGATCTTCTCAGCCTTGGTGGCCATGTCTTTCTCCCTCTGTCGCGGCGCCTCGGCGGGGTGTCGCCAGCGGCCGTACTGCGTGTGCGGTGTGCGGTGTGCGGTGGGCGCTGCCGGGGACGGTGACGCCCGATCAGCTGTCGCGCCGTCGGAGCAGCGCGTCAAGCATCACCCGTCTCCGGGCGATATGCCACGTTAGTCCACTTTTGGGCTATTCCGACGCGCAGGCCCGGGGCGGCGGTCCCAGGATGGCGATCACTGGGCCCAGGACCCGGCGCGACCGCCCCATCCGAAGTGGTCTACACCAATACTAGGTGCACTCCGGACAACGCGGGACAGCTCGCCCGCGTTCCCGCCCGGCCTGGCGGGTTCCGGCACTCGGAGGACGACATGAGCTCGGCAGGCGCCACGGTTCCGCAGACGCCCTGGTGGCAGACGTTCTACGGCGGCCTGCAGAAGATGGGCCGCAGCCTCCAGCTCCCGGTGGCCGTCCTGCCCGCGGCCGGCATCCTGAACCGCTTCGGCCAGCCCGACCTGCTCGGCGCGGACGGCCTCGGCTGGGACAACGTCGCCAAGGCCTTCGCGGCGGCCGGCGCGGCCCTGCTGGACGGCTCGCTCGGCCTGCCGCTGCTGTTCTGCATCGGGGTCGCGATCGGCATGGCCAAGAAGGCCGACGGTTCGACCGCGCTGGCCGCGGTGACCGGCTTCCTGGTCTACTACAAGGTCCTCCAGGCCTTCCCCGACCTCAGCGCCTGCAAGGGCGTGGTGGCCGGCACCCAGTGCATCGACTACGCCAAGCAGTCGGCGTCCAACATCGGCTTCCAGAACCCCGGGGTGCTCGGCGGCATCCTGATGGGGTTGATGTCGGCCTGGCTCTGGGTCCGCTTCCACCGCACCAGGCTGGTCGACTGGCTGGGTTTCTTCAACGGGCGGCGCCTGGTCCCGATGATCACCGCCCTGGTCGGCCTGGTCTTCGCGGCGCTCTGCCTGTGGGTCTGGCCGCCGATCGGCGACGCGCTGGAGTCGTTCGCGCAGTGGCTGGCGGACCTGGGCTCGATCGGCTCCGGGCTGTTCGGCGTGGCCAACCGGGCCCTGCTGCTGATCGGCATGCACCAGCTGCTGAACTTCTTCCCATGGTTCCAGTTCGGCACGTACGTCAAGGCGGACGGCACCGAGGTGCACGGCGACATCGCCCGCTTCCTGGCCGGCGACCCGACGGCCGGCCAGTTCATGACCGGCTTCTTCCCGATCTTCATGTTCGCGCTGCCGGCCGCCGCCCTCGCCATCGCGCACAGCGCCAAGCCGCACCGCCGCAAGGAGATCTACGGCCTGATGACCTCGGTCGCACTGACCTCCGCGATCACCGGCATCACCGAGCCGATCGAGTACTCCTTCGCCTACATCGCCCCCGTCCTGTTCATCCTCCACGCCCTGCTCACCGGCGCCTCGATGGCGGTCACCTGGGGGCTCGGCGTGCACGACGGCTTCGCCTTCTCGGCCGGGCTGATCGACTACCTGCTGAACTGGAGCCTCGCCACCAGACCATGGGTGATCATCCCGGTCGGGCTGGGATTCGCGGCCGTCTACTACGCGGTCTTCCGCTTCGTGATCGTGCGGTTCGACGTGAAGACACCCGGCCGCGAGGACGACGACCAGGTCGAGGACGTCACCAAGGCCTGACCGTGCGTCACTTGGGAAATCTTTTGTTGCGCGACTCGCCAAAAGAACTGTTACGGCGGGTAGCCAAGATCGCCAATCCACAACAAGGTTTCGATTTCATAGCGCTTCCCACCTGCGCGGCTTTCCGGGGTTCCTCACCCTGTCCGCACGTGTTAGAAAACTGGTCTACACCACTAGTGGTGTAGACCAGTTCGCGAGTCGGCCCCCGACGCTCCACCCGACGTCCGACCCGCCCTGTCGTGAGGAACCACCCCCATGAGTACGACTGCGCAGGCTCCGGCACCCGCCGCCGCCCCCAAGCCGGGAAAGAAGTTCGGCTCCGGAATCCTTCCCGGCCTGCAGAAGGTCGGCCGCAGCCTCCAGCTGCCGATCGCGGTGCTCCCGGCCGCCGGCATCCTGGCCCGTCTGGGCCAGCCGGACGTGCAGACCAGCTGGCACTTCCCCGCCAAGCTCGTCCAGGTGTTCGGCGCGGCCGGCGGTGCGGTGCTGGACAACCTCCCGCTGCTGTTCTGCGTCGGTGTCGCCATCGGCTTCGCCAAGAAGGCCGACGGTTCGACCGCCCTCGCGGCGCTGGTCGGCTACCTGGTCTTCAAGCAGGTGCTGACCGTCTTCCCGGCCGAGGGCACGGTGACCGCCGCGCTGCCGGCCGGCAAGCCGCAGAACCCCGGGGTGCTCGGCGGGGTGGTGGTGGGCCTGCTGGCCGCCGTCCTGTGGCAGAAGTACCACCGCACCAAGCTGGTGGACTGGCTCGGCTTCTTCAACGGGCGCCGGCTCGTCCCGATCATCATGGCCTTCGTCGGCACCGCGCTGGGCATCCTGTTCGGCCTGTGCTGGGGCCCGATCGGTGACGTCATCTCCGGCGGCAACGACAAGCTGGTGGGCGCGGGCGCGCTCGGCGCCGGCATCTTCGGCCTGGTCAACCGCGCGCTGATCCCGATCGGCATGCACCAGTTCGTCAACACCTACGCGTGGTTCCAGACCGGCAGCTTCACCGACGCCACCGGCAAGGTCGTCAACGGCGACATCAACCGCTTCCTTGCCGGCGACCCGACCGCGGGGCAGTTCCAGTCCGGCTTCTTCCCGATCATGATGTTCGCGCTGCCCGCCGCCGCCCTCGCCATCGCACACGCCGCCCGCCCGGAGCGCCGCAAGGTCGTGCTCGGCATGATGACCTCGCTCGCGCTGACCAGCATCGTGACCGGTGTGACCGAGCCGATCGAGTTCACCTTCCTGTTCATCGCGCCGGTGCTCTACGCGATCCACGCCGTGCTGACCGCGCTGTCGATGGCCGTCACCTGGGCGCTCGGGGTGCACGACGGCTTCAGCTTCTCGGCCGGCCTGATCGACTACGTGATCAACTGGCACCTCGCGAGCAAGCCGCTGCTGATCATCCCGATCGGCCTGGTCTTCGGCGCGATCTACTACGCGGTGTTCCGCTTCGCGATCGTGAAGTTCAACCTCAAGACCCCCGGCCGCGAGAGCGACGAGGAGATCGAGGACGTCACCAAGGCCTGACCGCCACCCGCTCCCCCGGTGCCCCGTCGCGTCCCCGTGCGGCGGGGCACCGGTGTCCGCGCGGGCGGCGGCAGGCGGCGGGCGGATTTCTTTGCCGGACGGTCGACCAACGGGCGGGCCCCGCCCGGTAGCGTCCTTCGCATCCGTTGCTTCCGAGGCCCGTGAGGGGTGTGTTCGGCGTGCGTGTGACCGACCTGGTGGAGACGGCCGCGGGGCTGCCCGTGGCGTGGAGTTCGCAGTTGCTCGGCGAGGTGGGGGCGGCGGGGGTGAAGGTGCTGCGGATGGACGGGCGCCCGGTCCCGCCGGAGGTGCACACCACCACCGAGGCCCTGCTGGTGCTCGACGGACAGCTGGAACTCACCTTGGAGGGCCGCGAGTTGTCGGTGCGAGCCGGTGAGCTGTGCCTGGTGCCGGGCGGGCACCGGCACGCGGTGCGGGCCGGCAGCTCGGGCACCCTGGTGATCGTCGAGGTGGCGGACCGGCCGGCGGCCGGCGCCGGGGATCAGAACCGGTAGACGGCGCCGGGTCTGGCGAGCTCCACCGGACCGCGGTAGGCGGCCTCGGCGTCGCGGAGGTTGCGCTGGGCGTCCGTCCACGGCGGGATGTGGGTGAGCACCAGGCGCTTGGCGCCGGCGGCGGTGGCGTGCTCGCCGGCCTCCCGGCCGTTGAGGTGGACGGCCTGGTAGGTGTCCTTGCCGTCGGTGTAGGCGGCCTCGCACAGGAACAGGTCGGCGCCGGTGGCCAGCTCGACCAGGTCGGCGCTCTCGCCGGTGTCGCCGGAGTAGACGATCGCGTGGCCGCCGTGCTCGATCCGGAAAGCGTACGCCTCGACCGGGTGGTTGACCTGGACCGTGGTGATCCGCAGCGGTCCGAGGTCGAAGGTGCCGGGCTTGAGGGTGCGGAACTCGAAGACCTCGGTCATACCGGGCTCCTCCGGCATGTCGTAGGCGCGGGCGAGCCGTTCGGGGGTTCCGGCCGGGCCGTACACCGGCACCGGGTCGGGGCAGCCCTCCACCCGGTAGTTGCGGGCGACCCAGTAGGCGCACAGGTCGACGCAGTGGTCGGCGTGCAGGTGGCTGAGGAGCACGGCGTCGACATCGTACAGGCCGACGTAGTTCTGCAGGGCGCCGAGCGCCCCGTTGCCGAGGTCGAGCACGGCCCGGAAGCCGTCGGCCTCCACCAGGTAGCTGGAACAGGGCGAGTCGGCGGACGGGAAGCTCCCCGAGCACCCCACCACGGTCAGTTGCATGCCGAGCCCCTCCGCCCCGATGGTCATTGGTCCCGCAGGGGGTCGGCGTGGGCTGCCCCGGTACGGTCGTTGCGTGTCGAGGGTAAGGGCCGGACGGCACTTTGCCCCCGTCCCCGTGCCGCGCTGTGGCTGGAATCACCAGAACGGGCCGGGGGCGCGGGCGGGCGTTCGACGGAGGGTCAGCGGTGCCCGGGACGGTTGCGGGCCCAGGCTCTGATGGTGTCGGGGTACCAGCGGGGGTGCCCGTTGCCGTCGGTCAGGTCGGGTTCGGGGAGCAGGCCGTGCCGGCGGTAGTTGCGGACGGTCTCGGACTGGACGTTGATGTGCCGGGCGATCTCGGCGTAGGACCACAGGTCGTTGCTGCTGGGGCTCATCTGGTCACCACCTTCGGACCGAGGTCCCGAGCGGTGCTCGGGTTGTCGTGATCAGCTTTTCCGGGGCGGCCGCGATCCCCGGGCCCGGCCGGACGCCGTCGCCGTTCCGTGACCGATCAGCAGCACGGAACGGACAAATCGTCGAATGTCACAGCCGCGGCCCGGCCCGGTACGGTCGGCGGATGGACCGGTCGTTGCTGCTGGCCGCGGGCGCGGTGGCGCTGCTGCTGGCCGTCCGGTGGTGGCTCCGGCGCTCGCGGCGGCGGGCCGCCCCGGCGCGCGCACCGCGGCCGGGACGGC
>NZ_JAIZ01000614.1:0-3219 GCF_000710465.2 Kitasatospora sp. MBT63
CGCTCCCGCTGCTTGCGGGCCGGACGCTCGGCGGCCTCCGGCTCCGGAGCCGCCACCGCCGGGCCGGTGCCCCGGCCGCCACGGGTGCGGGCGCCCCGGGCGCCGCGGCCGCCGGTCTCGCCGAGGTCCTCGACCTCTTCGGCGTTCAGACCGGCCCGGGTGCGCTCGGAACGCGGCAGCACACCGGTGGTGCCGGGCGCGATCTTCAGCAGCTCGAACAGGTGCGCCGAGGTGGAGTAGGTCTCCTCGGGCTCGTTGAACGGCAGGTCCAGCGCCTTGTTGATCAGCTGCCAGCGCGGGATGTCGTCCCAGTCGACCAGCGTGACGGCGGTGCCCGAGGCGCCGGCCCGGCCGGTGCGGCCGATCCGGTGCAGGTAGGTCTTCTCGTCCTCGGGGCACTGGTAGTTGATGACGTGCGTGACGCCCTCGACGTCGATGCCGCGGGCGGCGACGTCGGTGCAGACCAGGACGTCGACCTTGCCGCTGCGGAAGGCCCGCAGGGCCTGCTCGCGGGCGCCCTGGCCGAGGTCGCCGTGGACCGCGCCGGCCGCGAAGCCGCGCTTGGTCAGCTGCTCGGAGACGTCGGCCGCGGTGCGCTTGGTGCGGCAGAAGATCATCGCCAGGCCGCGCCCGTCGGCCTGCATGATCCGGGAGACGACCTCGACCTTGTCGAGCGAGTGCGCCCGGAAGATGTGCTGCTCGATGTTGGCGACGGTGGCGCCGGTGTCGTCCGGCGCGGCGGCCCGGATGTGGGTCGGCTGGCTCATGTACCGGCGGGCGAGGCTGATCACCTGGCCCGGCATGGTGGCCGAGAACAGCAGGGTCTGCCGTTTGGCCGGCAGCATGGTGATGATCTTCTCGACGTCCGGCAGGAAGCCGAGGTCGAGCATCTCGTCGGCCTCGTCCAGCACCAGCGCGCGGACCTGCGAGAGGTCGAGCTTGCGCTGGCCGGCCAGGTCGAGCAGCCGGCCCGGGGTGCCGACGATGATGTCGACGCCCTTCTTGAGCGCCTCGACCTGCGGCTCGTACGCCCGGCCGCCGTAGATGGCGAGCACCCGGACGTTGCGGACCTTGCCGGCCGTCTGCAGGTCGTTGGTGACCTGGGTGCACAGCTCGCGGGTCGGCACCACGATCAGTGCCTGCGGGCTGTCGGAGAGCTGCTCGGCGGTGGCCCGGCCGGCGTCGAGGTCGGCCCGCACCACGACCCGCTCGATCAGCGGGAGGCCGAAGCCGAGGGTCTTGCCGGTACCGGTCTTGGCCTGGCCGATGACGTCGTGGCCGGTCAGCGCGACCGGCAGGGTCATCTCCTGGATGGGGAAGGGGTGGACGATGCCGACGGCCTCGAGGGCCTCGGCGGTCTCCGGGAGGATCCCCAGGTCCCGGAAGGTGGTCTTGGTGGGTTCAGCGGTGGTGGACAGGGTGCTGCCTCTTCCATATGCGGGGGCCGAGAGCGAGAGGGCGGCGGGCGGCCATACCGCTGCGCCGGGCCCGTGACGGGCCGCTGTGCACAGCTGCGGGTCGCACACCGCGCCGGTCCCTGCTGCCTGCCGACCGCGCGGCCCGTGGGGGGCGCGCCGTCCGGCGGCGTGGGGGAAGGATTCCCGTGAGGGGACGGCGCGGGACCTGCGCCGTACGGCGCGGTCCGCGGCGGCCCTCGCTCGGCCACTGATGCGGTGCCAAGGCCCGAAGTCCAGGCCAAGGTCGGAGCCGATCGGGTCTCCGACCGGGCATCCGCGTACGTGAGTGCCTGACTCGTACGGAGCACGTCTGCGCGGCCTGTCCACAGGGACGGGCCGCGCGAGTACACCAGGCCTCGCTACCACCATACAGTCCAGCGCCGACTCGAACACGTGACGCGCCTTACTCGGCTGGTGGGGGCCCGGGGAGGCCTCGCGGGGGCCCCCGGACGGCCGGGCCGGTGGGCCGGGGCGGCGGCCGCCGCCGGGCGGTCTAAGGTGACGTGCCATGGAGACTCAGGATTCTGGCCAGGGCACCCCGACCGAACCGACCGCCGCCGCCGCGACCCCCGCGGAGGCCGGGACCGGCTCGATCGGCGACTGGGCGACCCGTGCGGCCGATCCGGGCTACCGGGCCGCCGTGCTCGACCTGCTGGGCGCGCTCGCGTACGGCGAGCTGAGCGCCTTCGAGCGGCTGGCCGAGGACGCCAAGTTCGCCCCGGGCCTGGTCGACAAGGCGGCGCTGGCCAGGATGGCCTCGGCGGAGTTCCAGCACTACCAGCTGCTGCACGACCGGATCGCCGAGGTCGGGGCCGACCCCACCGAGGTGATGACCCCGTTCGTGGAGCCGCTGGAGGCCTTCCACCGGCTGACCGCGCCCTCGGACTGGCTGGAGGGCCTGGTCAAGGCGTACGTCGGGGACGCGATCGCGACCGACTTCTACCGCGAGGTCGCGGTCCGGCTCGACGACGACACCCGTGACCTGGTGCTGCGGGTGATGGCCGAGACCGGCCACGCCGCGTTCGCGGTCGACCGGGTCCGGCAGGCGATCGAGGAGGACCCGCGGGTCGGCGGGCGGCTCGCGCTGTGGGGCCGCCGCCTGATGGGCGAGGCGCTCAGCCAGGCCCAGCGGGTGGTGGCCGAGCGGGACGCGCTGTCCAACCTGCTGGTCGGCGGCGCCCAGGTGCAGGGCTTCGACCTGGTCGAGGTCGGCAAGATGTTCAACCGGATCACCGAGGCGCACACCCGGCGGATGGCGGCCCTCGGCCTCGCCTCCTGACCGACCGGCCCGCCGCGGTCAGGCGGCCCGCTGCCGGCGGTGCCGGTGGCCGCCGCCGCGCCGCGGCCCCCGGTCCGGCCGGGCCAGCACGGAGACCAGCAGCACCGAGCCGACCGCCGAGACGGCCAGCGCGGCGGCGGGCTGCTCACCGTCGAAGGCGTACCGGGCGATCAGCCCGCCGAGCAGCGCGGCCACCAGCGCCGTCGAGACGGTCAGCACCCGGGCGGCCGGGAAGTACCCCGGTAGCAGGACCAGGGCGCCGAAGCCGACGGTCAGGCCGATCAGGGCGTAGGCGATCGTCTCCACGTACACGGGCTGCCTCCCGGGGGCGTGCTGGGTGCCGTAGCCCCGCCATACCCGGCGGGCGGCCCCGGTACGCCCCCGGCGGCCCGCGGGACCGGAGCGGGACGGGAAACGGCGGCGCCCCGGCCCTCCTCGGGGGAGGGGCGGGGGGCCGCCGCCGTGCTCGGGCGCCTCGGTCAG
>NZ_JAIZ01000614.1:3283-6206 GCF_000710465.2 Kitasatospora sp. MBT63
GGCGCCTCGGTCAGAGGGTGCCGAAGCCCACCTTGCGGGCGGCCGGCTCGCCGATCTCCACGTACGCCAGGCGCTCGGCCGGGACGAGGACGCGACGGCCGTGCTCGTCGGTCAGGGAGAGGAGCTTCTCGGTGCCCTCCAGCGCCTTGGCGACGGCGCTCGCGATCTCGTCAGCGCTCAGCGAGCTCTCGATGACGATGTCGCGGGGCGCGTTCTGCACGCCGATCTTGACCTCCACGGCTTCCATCCCTCCGGGGTTGCAACAGCCATGCGCACCACCTCGAACAGGTGTCCGCGGTCCTTGCGCCGTACGGCTTCACCATAGAGCACGGTCCGGGCCGCGCGGCGAAGGTCCGCTGATCAGCTGTCCGCCGGCTCCTCGTCCCCGTCGGCCTGGTCCTGGTCGTTCGGGTGCATCGGGAAGCCCTTGAGGCCGCGCCAGGCCAGGCTGGCGACCAGCCGGACCGCCTCGTCCCGGGGGATGTCCCGGCCCTGCGAGAGCCAGTAGCGGGCGGTGATCTGGGCCAGGCCGCAGACCCCGGCGGCCAGCAGCTTGGCCTCCGCCTCGGGCAGGTCGGTGTCCTCCGCGATCACCTTGCTGACCAGGGTGGCGCTCATGTCGCTGGCCCGCTCCACCCGCTCGCGCACGGCCGGCTCGTTGGTCAGGTCGGACTCGAAGACCAGCCGGAAGGCGCCGGACTCGCTGGAGACGTAGTGGAAGTACGCCTCCATGGTGGCGGCCACCCGCTGCTTGTTGTCGGTGGTCGCGGAGAGCGCGTCCCGGGTGGCGTCGACCAGGGCGTCGCAGTGCTTGTCGAGGAGGGCGAGGTAGAGCTCGAGCTTGCCCGGGAAGTGCTGGTACAGCACCGGCTTGCTCACCCCGGCCCGGTCGGCGATGTCGTCCATGGCGGCCGAGTGGTAGCCCTGGGCGACGAACACCTCCTGAGCCGCGCCGAGCAGTTGTTCACGGCGGGCGCTTCGCGGCAGGCGAGCACCGCGCGGGCGCTCCTGCGCCTCCTGGATGGCCGTCACGGCGCTCCTCACTTCACGGTCGGACATGGTCGCTGCACGGTCGGTCGGACCGATGGCAGGGCCATTGATTCTACTTTTCGGTAACCAGGTCTGCTCCCGGTGAAGCCGAGTAAAACGCAGAAACGGCCTTGTCGGGAGCCCACAATACGGTCCGGACCTGCGCTGTCCACAGGGTGAGATCCGGCCGGGCCGCCTTCCGGGCGCCCGGCACCTCACTACCATCGTGCTCCATGAGCGCCGATCAGCTGCAGCCCGAGGCCGAATCGTTCAGAACCGTCCTGGTCCCGGGCGCCGAACTGGCCGTCCGCGGAACCGCCGACGGGAACGGGGACGGCCTGCCGCCCGCCCTCTACGTGCACGGGCTGGGCGGCTCCGCCGACAACTGGACCGAGCTGATGGCCGAGCTCTCCGGGGTGGTCGCGGGCGAGGCGCTGGACCTGCCCGGCTTCGGCTGGTCCGCGCCGCCGCAGGACGGCAACCTCTCGGTCTCCGGCCACGCCCGGGCCGTGATCGGGTACCTGGAGCAGTGCGACCGCGGTCCGGTGCACCTGTTCGGCAACTCGCTGGGCGGCGCCGTCTCGGTCCGGGTCGCGGCCCTGCGGCCCGACCTGGTGCGCAGCCTGATCCTGATCTCCCCGGCCCTGCCCGAGCTGCCGCCGCAGCGCAGCGCCTGGCCGACCGGGCTGCTCGCGGTACCCGGCCTGCCCGCGCTGCTCGGCCGCGCCCCGGACCGGCGGCGCAGCGTCGAGGCGGCCACCGAGAACCTGCTGCGGCTGGTGTACGCCGACCCGTCGGCCATACCGGCCGAGCGGCGGGCCGGGGCGGTGGCCGAGTACCGGCGCCGGATGGCCCTGCCCTACGCGCTCCCGGTGCTGGCCGGCTCGGCCCGCGGGGTGGTGACCGCGTACACGGAGCGCGGCGAGCAGTCGCTGTGGCGGCAGGCCGCGCAGGTCCGGGTGCCGGTGCTGCTGGTGTACGGGCTGAAGGACAAGCTGGTGTCCTACCGCTCCGCCCGGCGGGCCTGTGCGGCGTTCGAGGACGCCCGGCTGCTGGTGCTGCCGGACTCCGGGCACGTGGCGATGATGGAGCACCCGCGGCAGGTGGCGCGGGCGGTCCGGGAGCTGCTGGCCGGGTTCTGAGTTCCGAGCGGACCCGCGCGGGGTCGACGGGTACGGGTGCGGGTGGGGCGGGCCGCGGCGCCGGCGGTGGCCGTGCTGCCACGGGCCTGCCACGGCCGGGTGAACGCCGGAGATCCGGCCCGGTCACGCCGGTTCACTCGATCAGGTGGCTACCAGGCAGGTGAGCGAGGTGATGCGCCTCGCTCGTTCTACCTTCGTGGTGTCAGACCGAACAGGTGTGGGGGAGCAGCCGTCGCCGGATACCCGGTGGCGCTGCACGGCGGTGCCGGGTGCCGAGGCCACGGGGAGTGGCCTCGGCACCGCCCGGGGCCGCTGCCTTTCTGAGCATTGGTGTCACTGGTTGATCAGGCTCCCTGTGTCGTAGTCGTCGAACCCGTCGAACGCTCTGCTCTGGAGGCGTCGTGCGCATCGCCCTGCTCACCGAGAGCACCTATTCGAACGCGCAGCGTGGTGCCGGCTGGTGCGGCCGACTGGCCGACGGGCTGGTCGAGCACGAGTTCCAGCTGTACCTGCTGGCGCGCGGCGAGCGCCCCGGTCCGGCCGGGGCGGAGCCGGGCCCGCCGGTGCGCGGGCTGACCGCCGTGCACACGCTCCCGATGTGGGGCCGCCGGCCCGCCGGGCGCGGCCCGGCCGCCCACCGCCGCGGGCCGTACCGCAAGGCCTACGAGCAGCTGGTCCGGGCGCTGGTGCTGCCCGCCGAGCGGTCCTCCTTCGGCCCGGGCCTGTACCGGCTCCCCGAGCTCGCGAGAGCC
>NZ_JAIZ01000614.1:6284-7638 GCF_000710465.2 Kitasatospora sp. MBT63
GACGGCGCGCTGCCCGCCTTCCTCGCCTCCGGGCACGCCCAGCGGGTGCTGGAGCGGGTCTGGCGCTCGCCCGGCGCCGACACCGCGGCCGGCCGCCCGCTGGTCCGCGACGTCCTGGTCGCCGGTGACCTGCTGGAGCAGTGCCTGCGCCCGCTCGCCGCCGACTGGTACGGCACCGGGCCCGGCGGGATCGGCGCCGCCGACCTGTGCCACGTGGTCGGCGGCGGCCCGGCGGCGCTGCCCGCCCTGGCCGCCAAGCAGCTGCACGGCATCCCGTTCGTGGTCACCGAGCACGGGCTGCACCTGCGGGAGCAGTACCGCAGCTACCGCACCGCGCCCTACCGCTGGCCGGTCCGGGCGCTGCTGCTGTCCTTCTTCCGGCTGCTCACCGAGGAGACCTACCGGCAGGCCGCCGCCCTCACCCCCGGCAGCGCGTACGACCAGCAGTGGCAGCAGCGCTGCGGTGCCGACCCGGCCCGGATCAGGGTGGTGCACGAGGGCAGCCCGGCGATTGCCCGGGAGGCCGCCGGCCCGGAGCCCGAGCAACCGACCGTGGTCTGGGCCGGTCCGCTGGAGCCCGGGCGGGACCCGGAGCTGATGCTGCACGCCTTCGCGAAGATCCGCGCCGAGCTGCCCGGGGCCCGGCTGCGGATGTACGGCGAGGAGGGCGTGCCCGGCTACCGGGCGCACTGCGCAGCGATCGCCGCCCGGCTGGGGATCACTGCCGCCGTCGACTTCGAGGGGCGGCCCGGCAGCCCGGCCGAGGCCTGGCAGGCCGGGCAGGTGGTGGTCTTCTCGGCGCTGGCGCAGCGCAGTCCGCGGCTGCTCGCCGACGCCATGCTCAGCGGCCGGGCGGTGGTGGCCACCGACGTCGGGGTGGCCCGCGAGGTGGTCGGGCCGAGCGGCCTGCTGGTGCCGCCGCGCAGTCCGCTGGCGGTGGCCGGGGCCTGCCTCGCCCTGCTGCGGGACGAGGAGCGCCGGGCCCGGCTCGGGCTGGCCGGGCGGCTGCGCGCGCAGGAACGGTTCGCGGTGGAGCCGGAGGTGACCGCCTTCCGGGAGATCTACCTGGAGCTGGTCTCGCGCTGGCCCGCCTTCCCGGCCGGCTCGGGCCGGCGGCTGCAGCCCTTCGCCCGGCCCGCCGAGTACTGGGTCGCCGGATCGGCCCGGCCGGAGCCGGCCGCACCGGCGGGCGGCGACCAGGAGCCCGCCACGGGGGCCAGCGCGCCCGGCGCCCTGGCCGAGGCGCTCTGATGGCCAGGCACGGGCCGCAGGCCGCGCCGCGGGCGGCCGTACCCGCCGCCGGTGGCGGGTACGGCGGCGGTCCGCCGCCGGCCGACCCGGTACGGGAACTGAT
>NZ_JAIZ01000615.1 GCF_000710465.2 Kitasatospora sp. MBT63
GCCGGAGTCAGCACGCTCACCATCACCGCTCACAACGGCGCCGGCACCGACGCCACCCAGACCTTCACCCTCACCGTCGACAAGATCGTGACTACGACCTCACTGACCGCCGCGCCGAACCCGGTTACGGCGGGCCAGCAGGTCACTCTGAGCGCGTCGGTCGTCAACAACCCCGCCGGGGGGCCGGTGCCGACCGGCACGGTCGACTTCTTCGACGGGCCCGACCCCAACACCGCCACCCACCTGGGGAACAGCGTCACCCTCGACGGCAACGGCAACGTGAGCCTGCATGTCACGCTGGCCACCGCCGGCACGCATACCGTCAGGGCCGTCTACGGCAACGACGCTAACCACCAGACCAGCGCCTCCGACGGCTACACCCTAACGGTCGACCCCGCGGTGGAAGCCGTCGCCATCGGCACCCCGGCCGCCCTGCCCGACGGCACCAAAGGCCTCGCCTACAACGCCCTGCCCCTCGCTGCCACCGGCGGCACCGGCCCCTTCACCTGGTCCAAGACCTCCGGGAACCCGCCCCCGGGGCTGACACTGAACGCGGACGGCACCATCGCCGGCACCCCCACCGCGCTCGGCACCGCAACCTTCACCGCCCGCGCCACCGACAGCAGCGGCGCCTACGCCGAACGCACCTTCACCCTGACGGTGAC
>NZ_JAIZ01000616.1 GCF_000710465.2 Kitasatospora sp. MBT63
GCGCTCGGCCGGGTCACCCACGACGGCCGGGTGCGCCTGGTGCGCGGCGACCGGGAGGCGTTCGGGCTGCGCGGGCGCAGCGCCGAGCAGCGGGTGGCGCTGGACATCCTGCTCGACCAGGAGGTCGGGATCGTCTCGATGGGCGGCCGGGCGGGCACCGGCAAGTCCGCGCTGGCGCTGTGCGCCGGGCTGGAGGCGGTGCTGGAGCGTCAGCAGCACCGGAAGGTGATGGTCTTCCGTCCGCTGTACGCCGTCGGCGGCCAGGAGCTGGGCTACCTGCCCGGCTCCGAGGGCGAGAAGATGAGCCCCTGGGCCCAGGCGGTCTTCGACACCCTCTCCGCGGTCACCACCCCGGACGTGATCGAGGAGGTGATCTCCCGCGGGATGCTGGAGGTGCTGCCGCTGACCCACATCCGGGGGCGTTCGCTGCACGACGCCTTCGTGATCGTGGACGAGGCCCAGTCGCTGGAGCGCAACGTCCTGCTGACGGTGCTGTCCCGGATCGGCCAGGGGTCCCGGGTGGTGCTCACCCACGACGTCGCCCAGCGCGACAACCTGAGGGTGGGCCGCTACGACGGCGTGGTCGCGGTGGTGGAGAAGCTGAAGGGGCACCCGCTGTTCGCCCACATCACGCTGACCCGCTCCGAGCGTTCGCCGATCGCCGCACTGGTGACCGAGATGCTGGAG
>NZ_JAIZ01000617.1 GCF_000710465.2 Kitasatospora sp. MBT63
CCGCGCTCGCGCAGCCACTCGCCGGCCGCGGTGGCGGGCAGCGGGCCGGCGGCGTCGGGGCCGGTGGCGGTGGGGGCGGTGCGCGCGGTCTCGGCGACGGCGGCGATCCGCGCGACGGTGCGGTGCTCGAAGACCACCCGGGGGGTGATCGCGTAGCCGGCCTTGCGGGCGCGGCTGCCGAGCTGGATGGCGGAGACGGAGTCGCCGCCGAGGGAGAAGAAGTTGTCGTCGACGCCGATCCCGGCGAGGCCGAGGATCTCGCGGACCAGGTCGGCCAGGACCCGTTCGGCCTCGGTGCCGGGGGCGCGTCCGGCCGGCCCGGCGGTCTGCTCGGGGGCGGGCAGCGCCCGGCGGTCGATCTTGCCGTTGGCGGTGAGCGGGAAGGTCTCCAGGGCGACCACGACGGCGGGCACCATGTACTCGGGCAGCAGGCCCGCGACGGCCGGGCGCAGCGCGGCGGCGTCGGCGGTGCCGGTCACGTAGCCGACCAGCTGCCGTCGTCCCGGGGTGTCCTCGCGGACCAGGGCGACCGCCCGGGAGACGCCCGGCTGTGCGGTCAACGCGGCCTCGACCTCGCCGAGTTCGATCCGGAAGCCGCGCAGTTTGACCTGGTCGTCGACCCGGCTGAGGAAGTGGATCCGGCCGTCGGCGGCACGGCGCACCAGGTCGCCGGTGCGGTACATCCGGGTGCCGGCCGGGCCGTGCGGGTCGGCGACGAAGCGGGCGGCGGTCAGGCCGGGCTGCCGCAGGTAGCCGCGTACCACCTGGTCGCCGGCCAGGTAGAGCTCGCCGGGGACGCCGGGCGGCACCGGGCGCAGCGCGCCGTCCAGGACGTGGGCGCGGGTGTTCCAGAACGGGACGCCGATGTCGGGGACGCCGCGGTGGGCGGCGGCGAGTTCGGCGGAGGTGGCCCAGACGGTGGCCTCGGTCGGGCCGTAGACGTTGGTGACGCGGCGGGTGGCACGGGTCAGCCGCTCGGCGAGTTCGGCGGGCAGGGCCTCGCCGCCGACCAGGGCGTGCACCCCGGGCAGGCTGCCGGCCGTGCCGTCCTCCAGCAGGACGTGCCACAGGGTGGGGGTGGCCTGGACGGCCTTGGGCCGGTGGGTGTCGATCAGGGCGGCCAGCGCGGCCGGGTCGCGGACCGTGTCGCGGTCGGCGAGCACCACGGCGGCGCCGCTCACCAGCGGGACGTGGATCTCCAGTTCGGCGATGTCGAAGGAGACGGTGGTGACGGCGACCAGGCTGTCGCCGACGCCGAGGGCCAGCTCCTCGCGCATCATCTCCAGGAAGTTGGCGAGCGCGCCGTGCGGCACCACGACGCCCTTGGGGCGGCCGGTGGAGCCGGAGGTGTGGATGACGTACGCGGGGGTGTGCGGGTCGACCGGGCCGGCCGGCAGCGCGGTGGCGGCGGCGAGTTCGGCGAGGGTGGCCGGGGCGTCGAGCACCAGCGGTCCGTGCTCGTCCGGCACCGCGTGGGCGGAGTCCGTGAGGGTGAGGGTGCAGACCGGACGGGCGTCGTCCAGCATGAACGCCAGCCGGTCGGCCGGGTAGTCGAGGTCCAGCGGCAGGTAGGCGCCGCCGCAGCGCAGCACGGCGAGCATCGCGACCACCAGGTCGGCGGTGCGGGGCAGGGCGAGGGCGACGAAGGACTCGGAGGTGACGCCGCGGGCGGCGAGCAGGGTGGCCAGTCGGCCGGCCCGGTCGTCCAGCCGGCGGTAGGTCAGGCGCTGCCCGCCGGCCACCACGGCGACGGCGTCCGGCACCAGCCGGGCCTGCTCGGCGAACAGCTCCACCACCGTCCGCCCGGACACCGGGTGCCCGGTGGCGTGCCAGCCGGTGAGCGCGGCCAGCTCGGCGTCGGACAGCAACTCCAGCTGGGCGAGGGGCCGTTCGGGCTCGGCGGCGAGCCGGGCCAGCAGGGCGGTGCAGCGCTCGGCGTGGGCGGCCAGCTCGGCGGCGGTGTACAGCTCCGGGTTGGCGTCGAACTCCAGGGTCAGCGTCCCGTCGGGGCCGAGGGAGACGGACAGCTGAAGGTCCTCGACCGGGCCGGAGGCGAGGTTGACCAGGCGGCCCGCGGTGCCGCCGAAGTCCAGGTCGAGGTCGAAGGGCTTGAGGTTGAGCAGCGGGCCGTACAGCCGCTCGTCGCCGCCGACCAGGCCGAGGTCGCGGCGGAGCTCCTCGCCGCGGTGCAGCTGGTGGCGGCGGGCGTCCTTGAGCTCGCCGGCGGCGCGGCGCAGCAGCTGGTGGAAGGTGTCGGTGCCGCTGACGGGCAGCCGGACCGGCAGGATGTTGACCGCCATGCCGGGGACCCGGAGGGTGCCGGGGCCGGTGCGGGCCATGAAGTGCATGCCGAGGACTGCGTCCCGGGTGCCGGTCATCCGGTGCAGGTAGACGGCGAGCGCGGCCGCCGACGCCTCGGCCCAGGTGGTCCGGGCGGCCTTGGCGGTGGCCAGGACGGCGGCGGACCGTGCGGCGGTCAGCTCGATGCGGTGGCGCAGCGCGGCGGGGCCCGCCTGGGCGGTCCGCTCGGTGAGGCCGACCACGGTGGGGCGGTCGGCGTAGCGGGCGTTCCAGTGGGCGCGGGCTTCGGCGGCCCGGTCGGAGTCCAGGTGGGCCTGCTCGGCCTCGACCAGCCGGGCGACCGGCTCGAACGGGCTCGGGGCGGGTTCGGCGCCGCCGGCCAGCGCGGTGTAGAGCTCGGCGACCCGGCGGCTGAACAGGGCGACGCCGTAGCCGTCGATCACCAGGTGGTGGAACCACTGGAACCACAGGTGCCGCTGCTCGCCGGTGCGGACCAGCAGGGCGCCGGTCAGCGGGGCGCCGGCCGGGTCGTCGAGGGCGACCGGCTGGGCCAGTTGGGCGCGGACCAGGTCGACGGCGGCGGCCACCGGGTCGGCGGCGCCGCGGGTGTCCAGCCGGGGCAGCCGCCAGGCCGTCGGGTCGAAGCCGGTGGGCACCTGGCGGGTGCGGCCGTCGCGCTCGACCAGCCGCACGTGCAGGCCGGCCGCCTCCGCGAGGGTGCGGCGCAGGGCTTCCTGGAGCGCCTCGGTGTCCAGCGGGCCGTCCAGTTCGACGTACTGGCCGACGTTGTAGACAGGGTTGTCCGGGTCGATCCGCTGGGCGGACAGCACGCCGGCCTGGGCGGCCGTCAGTTCCAGCCCGACAAGGTCCTCGGCGTCCGTGGTGTGGGTGAGCGCCTCTGGCATCGTTCGACCTTCCCGGGGTCTGTGCGGCTCCGGCCGCCGCGGCCGGGACTGCTGGGTGTGCTGTGTGCTGCGTGACGGGCTTCGCGGGTCCGGGCGGCCGCCCGGTGAGGGGGCGGCCGCCCGGACCGTGGGCCGTGCGGCCCGGGACCCGGGGCCGTTACTGGGCCTTGAGGATGGTCTCGATCTGGTTGAGCAGGTCGATCGAGGTGCCGTAGCGGTCGGTGGTGGCGTAGGTCACCGGGACGACCTTGTTGGCCTTGACGGCCTTGAGCTGCTGCCAGGCGGGCTGCTTCTCCAGGTCCTTGGTGTCCGCGGGGACCTCGCCGGTGGCGGCCGTCCTGGGGACCAGGATGATGTCGGCGTCGCCGAGCGCGTCGAGCTTCTCGGTGGAGAGCGTGACCTCGTGCTCGGTGCCGTCCTTGGCCGCGTCGGAGAACTGCGCGCCGACGTCGGTCAGCACCCGGCCGACCCAGGAGCTGCTGGTGTCGATCAGGTACTCGCCGCCGCCGTAGGACGAGGCGATGGTCCACTTCAGGCTGTTGAGCTTGGCCGCGTAGTCCGTCTTGATCTTCGCGGCCTTGGCCGCGTAGTCCGACTTGAGCTTGGCGAACTCGGCGTCCTTGCCGACGGCGGTGGCGATCTTCTCCTGCGCGTTGTACAGGTCGACCGGGTGGTCCACGCCGAAGTAGAGGGTGGGGGCGATGCCTTCGAGCTTCTTGATGCCCCAGTCGAACGCGGTGGCGCCCTCGACCACGATCAGGTCGGGCTTGAGCGAGGCGACCTTCTCGATGTTGATCTCGATGCCGGAGCCGATCGGCTCGATCTTGGCGGCGGCCTCCTTCTGCGCGGGCAGCAGCTCCATCGGGTTGCTCTCGTCGATGGTGCTGGTGCCGACCGGCTGCACGCCGAGGTCGAGCAGCGCGCCGGTGGCGTAGGAGACGGAGACGATCCGCTTGACCCCGGCCGGGACGGTGACCTTGCCGTTGGTGGCCTCGATGACCTTGGGGCCCGCCGCCGCGGCCGAGGGGGCGCCGCTGCCCGCCGGCGCCGCGTCCTTGCTGTCACCGCCCGTGGAGGAGCAGGCGGCCAGGGCGAACATCGCAGCGGCGGCGCCGGCGGCGGCGAGTCTGCGGCGGTGGGCGGCCGAGGTCATGAGCAGCGCGGGGGTCTTCATGGTTCTCCTAGTGAGGGGGTCGTGCGGGGCGCGCCGGCCCGACGGGCCCGGGGCGGCGCGCCAGCAGGTGCCGGGGGGCCGGGCGGGGTCAGGCGGAGGCGGGGCGGGTGAGGTACGCGGACCAGGCGCGCACCGTCGGCGTGGTCTCGGCCAGGTCGGCGAACTCGACCCGGGCGCCGCGCGAGCGCCAGAGCGTGACCAGGCTCATCAGCCGGATCGAGTCCAGGCCGAGGTCGCGCAGGTCGTCGTCGTCGCCGATCTCCTCGGCGGGATCGTCGAGCAGGTCGGCGAGGTCGGCGCGCAGGCTGTCGGGGTCGAGGCCGGTCGGGGCGGAGGTCATCGTGGTGTCCGTTCGTCGGGCGGGCGGTCGGGGCGGCGGGGTGAGCGGGGCTCAGACCGCGCCGGCGCCGACCTGGGCGCCGAGGTCGCCGCGCAGCTCGGCGGCGGTGCGGCGCAGCAGCAGCGAGTCGCAGATCTCGCCGGAGCGCACGGCCAGGGTGGACAGCAGCGAGGAGGTGATGCCGTGGGTGTGCTCGGTGCCGCCCTGGAGGTAGATGCCGACGTCGACGTGGTCGGCCGTCAGGATCCGGTGGTCGCGGTCGACCCGGAGCCGGCCCTGCCCGTCGGTGAGGCAGTGCCGGGCGAACTCGCCGAGCAGCGGGCGGGGGTCGACCGGGCGGTAGCCGGTGGCGAGCACCACGGCGTCGGAGTCGAGGGCGAACTCCTCGCCGGTGGTGAGCGAGCGGATCATCGCGCGGGCGCCGTCGGGGCCGTGCTGCACACCGGTGAGGCGGGTGGTGTTGAGGATCCGCAGGCGCTCGTGGCCCTGGACCTTCTCCTGGTAGACGGTGCGGTACAGCTGCTCGATCAGGTCGCCGTCCACCACCGAGTAGTTGGTGTTGCCGTGGTAGTCGAGCAGGTCGCGCTTGACCGGCTCGGGGGCGTCGAAGAAGTGGTCGACGGCGGACGGGTCGAAGATCCGGTTGGCGAAGGGGCTGTCGTCCGCCGGGCTGTAGCCGTAGCGGGAGAAGACGGCGCAGACCTCGGCGTCCGGGAAGGTGCGGTGCAGGTACTCGACGGCCTCGGCGGCCGACTGGCCGGCGCCGACCACGGTGAACCGTCGGTTCCGGCGCTCCATCAGCGCGGGGGCCTTGAACAGCAGGTCGCGGGTGTGCCAGACGCGCTCGCCGAGCTCGACGCCCTCCGGCAGACGCGGCGTCAGGCCGGTGCCGACCGCCAGGTTGCGGGTGCGGCGGACCTGCTCGGCGGCGGGGCCCTCGGTGGCGCGGGAGACCACGTCGACGGCCTCGATGCGGCCGTCGGCCACCACCGGGCGGATCTCGGTGGCGCGCCGCCCGTAGGCGACCTCGGCGGCGAACTCGGCCGCGCACCACTCGAAGTAGTCGTGGAACTCGATCCGGGTCGGGAAGAAGGACTTCTGGTTGATGAAGTCCGCCAGCCGGCCGCGCTGCTGGAGGTAGACCAGGAAGGAGAACGGGCTGCTGGGGTCGCGCATGGTGACCAGGTCCTTGAGGAAGGAGACCTGCATGGTCGCCCCCTCCAGCAGCATGCCGCGGTGCCAGCCGAAGGCCGCCTGCTGCTCCAGGAAGCCGGCCCGCAGGGGCCGGTCCGGGTCGCGACGGTTGTGGTCGGCGATCGCGATGGCCAGGGCGAGGTTGGAGGGGCCGAAGCCTATTCCGACCAGGTCGTCGGTGCTGTCGCTCCCGGTCCGTGCGCCGATCTCGCGCGATCCCGACATGCTCGTCCTTCCGTTGACTGCCTGCTGACGGAGTCTCGCCCGCACCGTTCCGGTGGAGTCCGTGGACCCGGCCCGCCTCGCCCGATCATTAGGTAAGGCTTGCCTAACTTCTCTTACTCGGGCGCGGGTGTCAAGTTCGCGGCCCGCCGCCCGTACCGCCGTGACCAGCACACTTGTCGGACCGTCAGTCCGGGGCGCCGGACGGTGCCGTCCCCGCCCCGACCGGCTGCCGCACGCCGTCCGGGACGATCTCGGTGCCGGAGCCGGTGAAGGCCCGCAGCAGGCCGTGCCGCACCCGGCCGTCCAGCACCCGCGCGGCGCCCACCCCCGAGCGCACGGCCCGCAGGCAGCCCTCCATCTTGGGGAGCATGCCGCCGGCCAGGCCGGGCAGCAGCGCCTCGAGTTCGGCGGCGGCGAGCCGCTCGATCACCTCGCCGGAGGCCGGCCAGTCGCGGTAGAGGCCCTCGACGTCGGTGAGCACCACCAGCAGGTCGGCGCCGAGCGTGACCGCCAGCGCGGCGGCCGCGGTGTCCGCGTTGACGTTGTAGACGTGGCCGTCGGCGCCGCGCGCGATCGGCGAGACGACCGGGATCCGGCCGTCGCCGATCAGCGCCTTCACCGCGCCCGCCTCGATGTCGACGATGTCGCCGACCAGGCCGATGTCGACCCGCTCGCCGCCCACCTGCGCGTACCGCTTGACCGCGGTCATGGTGTGGGCGTCCTCG
>NZ_JAIZ01000618.1:0-16317 GCF_000710465.2 Kitasatospora sp. MBT63
CGGGGTGGCCGGTGCCGTGGGGGGGTGTGGGCAGGTACGGGGTGCCGTGGGCGGGGGTGGTGTCGGGGCCGGGGCCGTCGTGCGCGATGCCGTGCGCGGGGGTGGCCTCGTAGCCGGGGGCGCCCTGGTAGCCGGGGAGCCGGAAGTGGCCGGTGTCGTGGCCGGTGGGCTGCGGCGGTACGACGGGGTGGTTCCCGGTCCCGTACCCGGCCGGGTCGTAGCCGGGCGGCTGGTGGGCGGCGTGGTGGCCGTCGGCGGGGTGGGCGGCGCTGTAGACGCCGGTGCCCGCGGCGGTGGGCTGGTCGGGCTGGAACTGCTCGGCCTCGACCCACAGCTCGGAGTCGGCGTAGAGCGGCAGTTCGCCGGCCAGCGGGAGGTCGGCGACGGACTGCGCGACCGGCTGGGCGGGCGGCTGCCGGTCGTCGAGGTGGCCGGAACGCTGCGGCGCCACACCCGGCAGGGTGTCGCCGGGCAGGGTGTCGTCGAGCCGTCCGGCGGCGTCCCGCGCGGAGGTGTCGGGCGCGCCGGGGTCCTGGGCGGCGGCGTCCTGCGCGGCGGCCTCGGCCGCCTCGGCCTCCGCCTCCAGTTCGGCCTCGCGCTGCTCGGCGACGCTCTGGACGGCGGCCAGCACGCCCCGGTAGCCGGTGCAGCGGCAGAGGTTGCCGCACAGCGCCTGGCGGGCCTCGACGTCGCTGGGCCGGTGGTTGCGCTGGAGCAGGTCGTGGACGGCCATCGCGAGGCCCGGGGTGCAGTAGCCGCACTGGACGGCGCCGGACTCGGCGAGCGCCCGCTGGACGTCGCTGGGGCCGCCGGACTCCGACAGCCCCTCGACGGTGGCGATCTCGCTGTCGGCCGCCAGCGCGGCGGGCACCAGGCAGCCGGCCACCAGCTGGCCGTCGACCTGCACCGAGCAGGCCCCGCACTCGCCCTGCTCGCAGCCGCCCTTGGCGCCGGCCAGGCCGAGCCGCTCGCGCAGCACGTACAGCAGGCTCTCGCCGATCCAGGCGTCGGTGACGGGCCGTTCGAAGCCGTTGACGCGCAGCGTGTAGGAGGCGCACGGGCGTACGTCGCCGGCCAGCCCGGCAGGCTGCCCGGCCGGCTGCTCGATCGTCGGGTGGTCCGTCACTTCAGTGCCCTTCCCAGTGCCCGGCGGGCCAGTACGGCCACGGTACGCCGCAGCCGGACGGCGGTGGCGCTCGGCCCCTCGCCCGCGCCCTCGAGGGCGCCGTCGGGGATGCAGGCCCCCGCGACGTACTCGCCGAAGGCGGCCAGTGCGGCGGGGTCGATGGTGGTGGCGCCGTCCTCGCCGCGGGCGTCCCAGTCGATGCAGCCGGCCACCCAGGCCTCGGCCTCCAGCGGGCGCAGCGGCACCGGGGCGACGGCGCCGACGGCGCAGCGCACGGCTCGGCGGGCGGGGTCGAGGACGAGGGCGACGGAGGCGGTGGCGCGGGCCGGGCCGCTGCGGCCGGTGGACTTCAGGAAGACCTGGGGGGCGTGCAGCAGCGGCACCCGGACCCAGGTGAGCAGTTCGCCGGGGCGCAGCGGGTCGAGGCCGGTGAGCAGGTGGCTGACGGGCACCTCGCGGGTGGACCCGGCGCGGGCGAGGGTCGCGGTGGCCTCGAGCGCGGCGAGGACGGGGAGGGTGTCGCCGGTGGCGGCGGCGGTGGCGAGGTTGCCGCCGAGGGTGCCGACGTTGCGGACCTGCGGGGGGCCGGCGGTGCGGGCGGCGTCGGCGAGCGCGGGGATCAGCGCGGCGAAGTCGGGACGGTCCATCCGGGCGTGGGTGAGGCCGGCGCCGAGGACGGCGGTGCCGCCGTCCTCGTAGCGCCAGCCGCGCAGTTCGGTGATCCGGCCGAGGCCGATCAGGGCGGCGGGGCGGAGCCGGCCGGCGTTGACGGCCTCCATCAGGTCGGTGGCGCCCGCCACCGGAACCGCGCCCGGGGTGGCGGCCAGCGCCTCGACGGCCTCGTCGACCGAGGCCGGCAGCATGATCGTCCGGTTCACCAGGATTCCACCGTGCTCCACTTGCTCATCAACTGCCCGGCCCTCCCGCGGCCTCGGTCGTCCGTCGGCCGGGGACGCCCTCGGGCGGTGCGACCTGGCCCGTAGGGTACGGGCGATCGGGCCGGGTTGGGCAACTCTGGCACACAATGTTCGGTGATCATTTCCCGGGTCTCGGGCGGCCGCCGGGAATCCCGGACAAGTCAGGGCAATTGTCGGTCACCCACCGTCGACAGCCGGTCGACTGTTCACCTGATCTTGACGTCACCGGACACCCGGGGGTTCCCCGCCGCCGTCCCCCGCGCACCCTCGCGCGCGGGGGACGGGCGGCCGGGCTCAGACGGCCGGCGGCGGGCCGTCGGACGGGCGGCCGACCACCCCGGGCCGGCGCTGCCAGGGGCGGGGGCCCTCGGGGCGGCGGTACTCGACGCCGAGCGCGTCCAGGCGCCGGTAGTGGGCGGCCATCCGGCGCTGGAAGCCGGCGAAGTCGCGGGCCGCCGGGTCCCGCGGCAGGTCGGACCAGGCCACCTCGGCGAAGGCCGCCAGCCGCGGGAAGGCCCGGTAGTCGACGTCCCGGGCGTCGTCCATGAACTCGGTCCACAGGTTGGCCTGGGTGCCCAGGATGTGGGCGGCGGCCGCGTTGTCCAGCTCGGCCGGGACCGGTTCGAAGCGGTAGACGTCCTCCAGGGTGCGGACGTACCCGACCGGGATCGGCTCGTCCTCGCCGGGCGCCTGCCGGTGGTCCAGGTAGACGTACTGCTCCGGGCACATCACCACGTCGTGCCCGGCCCTGGCGGCCGCCACCCCGCCCGCGTACCCGCGCCAGGAGGACACCGCGGCGCCGGGCGCGAGGCCGCCCTCCAGGATCTCGTCCCAGCCGATCAGCCGTCGTCCGCGCTCGGCCAGCCAGCCGTCGAAGTGCCGGATGAACCAGCTCTGCAGCTCCTCCTCGTCGGCCAGCCCGAGCTCCTTGATCCGGGCCTGGGCGGCCGGGCTGGCCCGCCACTGCTCCTTGGGGCACTCGTCGCCGCCGAGGTGGACGAACCGGGACGGGAAGACCTCCAGCACCTCCTCCAGGACTCCCTCGAAGAAGCGAAGGGTCCGCTCGGAGACGTTCAGCACATTGGGGTTGATCCCCCAGTCCGTCCACACCCCGAGCGCGGCGGTGTCCACCACGTCGGTGTTGCCGAGTTCCGGGTAGGCGGCGATGGCGGCCTGCGAGTGGCCCGGCAGGTCGATCTCGGGGACGACGGTGATGTGCCGCTTGGCCGCGTACGCGACGATCTCGCGCAGGTCGTCCTTGGTGTAGTAGCCGCCGTGCGGTCGGTCGTCGCGGCGGTCGGCGGCCCGGAAGCCGACCATCGAGCGCTCCCGCCAGGCGCCGACCTCGGTGAGCCGCGGGTAGCGCTCGATCTCGATCCGCCAGCCCTGGTCGTCGGTCAGGTGCAGGTGCAGGACGTTGAGCTTGTGGGCGGCCATCAGGTCGAGGAAGCGCAGCACGTCCGACTTGGGCAGGAAGTGCCGGGAGACGTCCAGCAGGACCCCGCGCCAGCCGAACCGGGGCGCGTCCTCGATCGAGACGCTCGGGACCCGCCACGGCTCGCCGGTGATCGGCGCCCGGCGGAACGCGGCCGGGCCGAGCAGCTGGCGGAAGGTCTGCGCGGCGTAGAACAGGCCGGGCCGCCCGCCTCCGGCGAGCCGGGCGCCGTACACGTCGACGGTGATCCGGTAGGCCTCACGGCCGCGCTCGGCGCGCAGCCGCTCGTCGAGGACCAGGGTGACCGAGTCCGCGGACCGGTTCGCCTGCTCCGGCGTGCAGGCGTCGAGGGTGAAGCCGGTCGCGGCGGAGAGCTCGGAACGCAGCCAGCGGGCCACGCCCTGGGCGCCCTGGTCGGCGCCGATCCGGGTGGTCGGCCGGAGCTGGAACGTCCACTCGTGGGGCTCCCACTCGTCGACGTGGTTCGGGGCGGGGATGAGATCCATGCGGCTCATCCTGCCCCGCCACCACCCGAGTGGCATAGACCAATGTCCGGGCCGGTCGGCCCGGGCCCGGCAGCCGGCCGGGCTCAGCCCTGGTTGTCGTCGCCGCCCTTGGGGGTGCCGAGTCCCTCGAAGATCTCCTTGCACATCGGGCAGACCGGGTACTTCTTCGGGTCGCGGCCCGGGACCCAGACCTTGCCGCAGAGCGCCACCACGGGGCTGCCGGAGAGCGCGCTCTCCATGATCTTGTCCTTCTGGACGTAGTGCGCGAAGCGCTCGTGGTCGCCGTCGCCGTGCGACACCTGGGGGACGGGCTCGACCAGGGTGCCGGTGCCGAGGCCGCGCTCGGGCTCAAGAGTGCTCATGGGTGCCAATTCTATGGCGGCCGCCGGGAACCGGGCCAGTACCGCCCCGGCGGGCCCCGGGAGCGGGCTCGCGGCCTAGTTCAGCGTCGGGTTGTCCGGGTACGTGGCGAGCATCGCCAGCGGGCCGCGCTGGCGGCGCAGCACCGAGCGCCAGAGCCGGTCCGGGTCGGGGCAGGAGACGTCGCCGGGCTCGCAGTCGGCGAGGTACCAGGCGCCGTCCGCGATCTCCGCCTCCAGCTGGCCGGGCGACCAGCCCGCGTAGCCGGCGAACACCCGCAGCGCCCCGAGTTCGCCCGCCAGCACCTCCGGCGGGGCCTCCAGATCGACCAGCCCGATGGCGCCGTGCACCCGGCGCCAGCCGAGCGGTTCGGCGTGACCCTCCTCACCCGGGACGACCGCGATGGCGAGCGCCGAGTCGAGCGCGACCGGCCCGCCCTGGAAGATCACCGACGGCTGTCCGGTCAGCTCCGCCCAGGCGTCCAGGACCGCGGCGACCTCCACCGGGGTCGGCCGGTTCAGCACCACGCCGAGCGCGCCCTGCGGGTCGTGGTCGAGGAGAAGCACCACGGTACGGGCGAAGTTGGGGTCGGTGAGGACCGGGGTCGCGACGAGCAGTCGGCCGGTGTGCGTGGGGGCCGGTGTCATGCCAGACATGATTCCGCAGCCGGGCCGGGGAAGGGCGTCCAACACGGAACCTCCGCGAACCGCTTCCCCACCCGTTCGGCCCAGTCGGCAGCCCGCCGGAGGCCGCCCGGGAGCATGATCACCAAAGGGACACACGGGAACCAATCGCCCGCCTACTACCATCTACGTTTGGTGGTGCGCATTTCGCGGGTGGAACCCGTCCCACAGCGGTCCCAGAAGCCCGCCGCCTCCGCCCTGTCCTCCCCCCGGCACCCGGATTGCGAGAACGATGATCGACGACGTCCTGCTGGTCCACGGCGGTAATCCGCTCGAAGGCGAGATCCAGATCCGTGGTGCGAAGAACCTGGTCCCCAAGGCCATGGTCGCCGCGCTGCTCGGCCAGGGCCCCAGCAGGCTGCGCAACGTCCCCGACATCCGTGATGTCAAGGTGGTGCGCGGCCTGCTCCAGCTGCACGGGGTGACCGTGCGGACCGGCGACGAGGACGGCGAGCTGATCCTCGACCCCTCGCACGTGGAGAGCGCCAACGTCGCCGACATCGACGCGCACGCCGGCTCCTCGCGCATCCCGATCCTGTTCTGCGGCCCGCTGCTGCACCGGCTCGGCCACGCGTTCATCCCGGGCCTGGGCGGCTGCGACATCGGCGGCCGGCCGGTCGACTTCCACTTCGAGGTGCTGCGCCAGTTCGGCGCGCAGATCGAGAAGCACCCGCAGGGCACCTACCTGGTCGCCCCGCAGCGGCTGCGCGGCACCAAGATCGAGCTGCCGTTCCCCTCGGTCGGCGCGACCGAGCAGGTGCTGCTCACCGCCGTCCTCGCCGAGGGCGTCACCGAGCTGCGCAACGCGGCCATCGAGCCGGAGATCGTCGACCTGATCTGCGTGCTGCAGAAGATGGGCGCGATCATCTCGATGGGCACCGACCGCACCATCCTGATCACCGGTGTGGACGAGCTCGGCGGCTACAACCACCGCGCCCTGCCGGACCGCCTCGAGGCGGCCTCCTGGGCCTGCGCGGCGCTGGCCACCAAGGGCGACATCTACGTCCGCGGCGCCCGCCAGCTGGAGATGATGACCTTCCTGAACACCTTCCGGAAGGTCGGCGGCGCCTTCGAGGTGGACGACGAAGGCATCCGGTTCTGGCACCCGGGCGGCGAGCTCAAGGCGATCGCCCTGGAGACCGACGTGCACCCCGGCTTCCAGACCGACTGGCAGCAGCCGCTGGTGGTCGCGCTCACCCAGGCCAACGGCCTGTCCATCGTGCACGAGACGGTGTACGAGTCGCGGCTCGGCTTCACCGGCGCGCTGAACCAGATGGGCGCCCACATCCAGCTGTACCGCGAGTGCCTGGGCGGCACCCCGTGCCGCTTCGGCGCCCGCAACTTCAAGCACTCGGCGGTCGTCTCCGGCCCGTCCAAGCTGCTCGGCGGCGAGCTGGTCATCCCGGACCTGCGCGGCGGCTTCTCGTACCTGATCGCGGCGCTGGCGGCCGAGGGCACCTCGACCGTGCACGGCATCGACCTGATCAACCGCGGCTACGAGAACTTCATGTCCAAGCTGCGCGACCTCGGGGCGCACGTCGAGCTGCCCAGCGAGGAGCTGGTCGCGACCGCCTGACGGCCCGCACCACGCACTGTGGCCGGTCCCCCGCGGGGGACCGGCCACAGTGCGTTCGGCGTGGCTCCGAGGAGCCCCGCGTCACTTGCCCTTGGCGGCTTCCTTGAGCTTCGAGCCGGCGCTGACCTTGACGCTGTAACCGGCCGGGATCTGGATCGGGTCGCCGGTCTGCGGGTTGCGGGCGGTGCGGGCGGCGCGGAGGGTGCGCTCGAAGGTCAGGAAACCGGGGATGGTGACCTTCTCGTCGCCCTTGGCGACGACCTCGCCGGTGATCTCGGCGAAGGCGGCCAGCACGGCGTCGGCGTCCTTGCGGGTCACCTCGGCGCGCTCGGCCAGCGCGGCCACCAGCTCACTGCGGTTCATGTGTACTCCTGTGGTCTGTTGCTCTGCTGCGGGCAAGGGCCCGCCGATGCCCGCCAGGGGCACCCGGGGGGCCGTCGCTCCGCACACTGTGCTCATTCAGGCGATAGGTGGTCAGGGGCCGGGCTCGCACCCCAAAGCGCCGCAAACTGCCCGCCTGGGAACGAATCCTGCCCCGACCGGCACTGAGAAAGCCAATCGGGCATTGGCGGGGTTGACCCGAACAGCGCCCGCCCCACGGAGTTGTGACGCTCCGTCGGCTCCGGGTGACCCGGTGCGGGCGGCGGTCGGGACGACTCGCCGAGATGCCTGAGGGGACGTTCCGTACTTGTCGGACACGCCGCCCCATGCAGGGCTACCGTACGCCCTGGCACCGACAAGCCCAAACACGCCCCTGCCCTTGTGTCGCAAGGGCTCGGGGCGCGCGGGGACGGTCAGGTGCGCCAATCGGACATTTGACCGATCGCCGGCGGCCTCCCGGTCAGAGCCGGACCGCCGGGAAAGCGGCCGTGTCGAGGGTGCCCACGATGCCGGCGGTGGGCCTCGACGGGGCCGGCTCCTCGCCGCCCCGGGCGGCCAGCGCGGCGTCCCGGACGGCCGCCGCGACGGTCTTGGCGACGTCGGGGTGGAAGACGCTCGGGATGATGTAGTTCGGGTTCAGCTGGTCGTCCGCGACGGTGGTGGCCAGCGCCCGGGCGGCGGCCAGCATCATCTCGGTGTTCACGGTGTGGCTCTGGGCGTCCAGCAGGCCACGGAAGACGCCCGGGAAGACCAGCACGTTGTTGATCTGGTTCGGGAAGTCGCTGCGGCCGGTGGCGACCACCGCGGCGGTCTGCCGGGCGACGGCCGGGTCGACCTCGGGGTCCGGGTTGGCGAGCGCGAAGACGATCGCGTTCTCGGCCATGGTGGCCAGGTCGTCGCCGTCCAGCACGTTCGGGGCCGAGACGCCGATGAAGACGTCGGCGCCCGCCACGGCCTCCTTGAGGCTGCCGGTGCGGCCCGAGCGGTTGGTGTGCTCGGCGATCCACCGCAGGCTGTCGTTGAGGTCGTCACGGCCCTGGTGGACCACGCCGCGGACGTCCGCCACGGTGGCGTGCTCCACGCCCGCGGCCAGCAGCAGCTTGAGGATCGCGGTGCCGGCCGCGCCCGCGCCCGACATCACCACCCGGATGTCGGAGATCTCCTTGCCGACCACCTTGAGCGCGTTGGTGAGCGCCGCCAGCACCACGATCGCGGTGCCGTGCTGGTCGTCGTGGAAGACCGGGATGTCCAGCGCCTCGCGCAGCCGGGCCTCGATCTCGAAGCAGCGCGGCGCCGAGATGTCCTCCAGGTTGATGCCGGCGAAGCCCGGGGCGATGGCCTTGACGATCGCCACGATCTCGTCGGCGTCCTGGGTGTCCAGGCAGATCGGCCAGGCGTCGATCCCGGCGAACCGCTTGAACAGCGCCGCCTTGCCCTCCATCACCGGCAGCGCGGCCTTCGGGCCGATGTTGCCCAGGCCCAGCACGGCGGAGCCGTCGGTGACCACGGCGACGCTGTTGCGCTTGATGGTCAGGCGGCGGGCGTCCTCGGGGTTCTCGGCGATGGCCATGCAGACCCGCGCCACGCCCGGGGTGTAGATCATGCTCAGGTCGTCACGGTTGCGGATCGGCAGCTTCGAGGACATCTCGATCTTGCCGCCGAGGTGCATCAGGAAGGTCCGGTCGGAGACCTTGCCGATGGTCACGCCGTCGATCGCGCGCAGCTTCTCGACGATCTCCTCGCCGTGCGCCACCGAGAAGGCCGCCACCGTCACGTCGATCCGCAGCGCCTCCAGCCCGGAGGCGGTGACGTCGAGACCGGTGACCGAGCCGCCGGAGGACTCGACGGCGGTGGTGATCGAGCTCACCGCGTTGCCCGTGGCCGGAACCTCCAGCCGCACCGTGATCGAGTTCGAGACACTGGGCACCGTCGCCATCGACGTCCTTCTTCCGTCCGTGATCGGGGCTCTGGGGCTGCGACTTCAACATAATGTTGAATGGCGCGCCCTGCGCATGCTAGACCTCGATCGTCGCACCTACCAGTGGGTACCCAGAAATAAGGTTCCGCCACTGTGCACAGTCCACAAACGGGCCCCGGCCGTCCTGGGCACCCGTCCGAAAAACTGCCGCGGCCACCTTGGATCCCCGGGCCGATGCGTTACATTGGACGGGACACCGGCTCGATCCAAGCCCCCGGGCCCAACCTTCGTCGCTACGAGCGACCACTTGCCGCGAGGCGAGCATGGCGGGTCGGTGTCATTACTCGTGGCGAAGGCCCCCACCTGCCGGTGGGGGCCTTCGCCGTCTCCGGGACCGCTCAGCCGTGCAGCAGGGCGGGCACCCCGGCCGCGTCCGGCAGGTCGTCCGGGCCGGAGAGCACCGTCAGCCGCTGGGTGGCCCGGGTCAGCGCCACGTACAGCACCCGCAGGCCCGCCTCCGACTCGCCCGCGATACCGGTCGGATCGGCGACCACCGTGGCGTCGTACTCGAGGCCCTTGGCCTCCAGGCTGCCCAGCGCCACCACCCGGCCGCCCAGGCCCTCGGCCCAGCCCGCCGCCTCGGCCCGGCGGTCCATCGGGACCACCACCGCCACCGTGCCGTCCACCTCGTCCAGCAGCCGCACCAGCTCGGCCCGCGCGGCGGCCGCGAAGGCCTCCGGCGCCCGGTCGGTGACGGCCGCGAACCGCGGCTTGACCCCGGTCGAGCGGACCGCGCTCGGCGACGGCGTGCCGGGCGCGGCCAGCGCCAGCACCTTGGCCGCCACCTCGGCGATCTCCGCCGGGTTGCGGTAGTTCACCGTCAGGGTGTGCCGGCGCCGCGGCTTGCCCGCCAGGATCTCGTCGAGCGCGGCCTGCGCCTCCTGCGGGTGCGGCCAGGAGCTCTGCGCCGGATCGCCGACGATGGTCCAGGTCGCCATCCGGGCCCGGCGGCCGATCATCCGCCACTGCATCGGAGTGAGGTCCTGGGCCTCGTCCACGATGATGTGCGCGTACTCGCGGCGCTCCACCGGGACCGCGGCGCGCTGCCGGGACATCCGGTCGGCGTAGGTGGTGACCTCGTCCAGACCGCTCAGCAGGTCCACCGCGTCCACCTCCCGGACCTTCGGCCGGGCCGGCTCGCCGAGCAGCAGCTGCAGCTCGTCCACCAGCGCCACGTCGTGCGCCGACAGCGGGCCGCGGCCCTGGTCGTCCAGGTGCCGCCAGGAGCCCGCCAGCAGCCGGGCCTCCTCCGGGGTGACCGCCCGGCGGGCGATCCGGTTCACGTGCCGGGACTGCCGCATGGTGGCCAGCACCTGGCGCGGGGTGACCGCCGGCCACCAGGCGTCCAGGAACGCCAGGAACGGCGCCTCGTCCGACACGTACTCGTCGAAGGACTCCCGCTCCTCCTGCCGCTGCTCCCGCTCGGCGTGGCTGACCGGCTTCGGCAGGTGCCGCACCGCGACCGACCAGAGCGCGTCCAGCAGCAGCCGGCGGGCGCGCGGGCGCAGCAGGTTCAGCGGCGTGCCGCCGCTGCCCAGCACGTTGCCGCGGACCGCCCGCAGCCGCCCGGCGTCCAGCCGCAGCGCCTGGCCGCGGGCGAACACCCGCAGCTCGGCCGGCTCGTTCAGCTCCAGCGCCGCCCGGGCCGCCCGGCGCAGCAGCTGCACCATCCGCGACGAGCCCTTGACCCGGGCCGCCTCCGGCGTGTCGTACCGCTCGGCCTCGATCCCGTCGACCAGGCTGCCGACCGCCCGGATCGCGACCTGGCCCTCCTCGCCGAGCGAGGGCAGCACGCCCTCGGTGTACGAGACCAGCAGCGCGGTCGGGCTGACCACCAGGATGCCCTCGGCGTACCGGCGGCGGTCCTGGTAGAGCAGGAACGCGGCCCGGTGCAGCGCGACGGCCGTCTTCCCGGTGCCCGGACCGCCGGTGACCAGCGTGGCACCGGCCGCGGCGGCCCGGATGACCTCGTCCTGCTCCTTCTGGATCGAGGAGACGATGTCGCGCATCGAGTGGCTGCGGGCGCGGCCGAGCGAGGCCATCAGCGCACCGTCGCCGACCACCGCCAGCTCGCGGCCGTCCAGGGTGGGGGTGAGATCGGGGCGCAGCAGGTCGTCCTCGACCCCGATCACCTTGCGGCCCTTGGAGCGGATCACCCGGCGGCGGACCACCCGGCCCGGCTCCAGCGGGGTGGCCCGGTAGAACGGCGCCGCGGCCGGGGCCCGCCAGTCGATGACCAGCGGGCCGAACTCGGCGTCGAGCACGCCGAGCCGCCCGATGTGCAGGGTCTCCGCGACGGCCGGGTCGGCCGGGTCCATCGGGGTCTGCGACGGGATGCCGTGCTCCTCCGGGGCGTCCGCCTGCTGCAGGTCGATCCGGCCGAACAGGAAGTCCTCGAACTCGCTGTTCAGCCGGTGCAGGTGCGCGCCGGCCCGGTAGACCTGGGCGTCCCGCTCCGCGAGCGCGCCGGGGGTGCCGACCTGCACGCGCTTGGCGGCGTCCTCGAGGATGTACTCGGCCTCGGCGAGCTTCTCCTCCAGGCGGTGGTAGACGGTGTCGAGGTGCTGCTGCTCCTCCGCGATCTCACGGTCGCGGACCGTGTCTTGCTGGGTGGTGGTACTGCTGTGGTGCTGGGCTGAGCCGTGCGCGCCCAAGGAGCCCCCTGAGGTACGTCCTGCGGGTGGTGAGGGAGACCGCCTCCACGAGAAGGCGGACGGATGATCCTACGCCCTCCCCCGCCCCTGCCCCCAGCCCGCACCCGTGACCTCCCCCAGCGGCACCACCCCCGGGGGCGCGGGGAACTGCGCGGGCTCGGAAGGTACCGGCCCGCACTCTCCCGACTTCGCGCAGTTCCCCGTGCCCCTGAGGAGTACCCGCCCGCGCCCCTGGAGGAGTGGCCGCCCGCATTCCCGGGGGGTGCCGGCAGGCGTCAGGCGGCGCCGTACTTCTCCCCCAGGTCGGTGACCGGGTCCAGGGCGAGGCGGTAGCCGCGCTTGACGACGGTGGTGATCAGGCCGGGCGTGCCGAGGGCGGTCCGCAGCCGGGCCATCGCGCTCTCCACCGCGTGCTCGTCCTCCCCGCTGCCCGGCAGGGCCCTGAGCAGGTCGGCCCGCGACACCACCCAGCCCGGCCGCTGCGCCAGCACCCGCAGCAGCGCCATCCCCGCGGGCGGCACCGGCCGCAGCTCCCCGTCGACCAGCGCCGCCTGCCCCCGCAGCTCCAGCCGGCGACCGGCCACCGCCAGGCCGCGGGAGCGCCGGGGCAGCTCGGCGGTGAGGGCCTGCACCATCGCGCCGAGCCGCATCCGCTCGGGCCAGATCGCCGGTACGTCGGCCTCGTCCAGCGGGGCCGCGGTGACCGGCCCGACGCAGACCGGCAGTACCTCGCGCCGCAGGGCGTGCAGCAGTTCGCCGGTCCGGCCGCGTTCGGCGGCGCGCTCCAGCAGGCTCAGCACGGCCGGGGCGCTGGTGAAGGTGACGGCGTCCAGGGCGCCGCCGCAGCAGGCGTCCAGGAGCCGGTCGAGCGGGGCCGGGTCGACCGGCGGCAGCCAGCGGTAGACCGGGACCTCCACCACGTCCGCGCCGGCCGCGGTGAGCGAGTCGACGAAGCCGCGCAGCGGTGCGCCGTGCAGCTGGACGGCGATCCGGCGCCCGTCGACACCCTGCTCCAGCAGGTGGGCGAGGACCTCGGCGGAGGATTCGGACTCCGGTGACCACTGCTCGCGCAGTCCGGCGGCCCGGATCGCGCCCTTGGCCTTGGGGCCGCGGGCGAGCACCTCGGCCTTGCCGAGGCGGGCGGTCAGGTCGTCGCCGAGGCCCCAGCCCTCCGCGGCCTCGATCCAGCCGCGGAAGCCGATGCCGGTGGTGGCGACGGCGATGTCGGGCGGATCGTTGACCAGGGTGCGGGTGGCGGCGAGCAGTTCGGTGTCGTCGGAGAGCGGGACGATCCGCAGGGCGGGCCCGCGCAGGACGGCGGCGCCGCGGCGCTGGAGCAGCGCGGCGAGTTCGTCGGCGCGGCGGGCCGCGGTGATGCCGATGGTGAAGCCCGCCAGCGGGGGCACCGGATCGGCGGGCTGACGGTCGGTCTGGTCGGCCATGGCGTGCGGTCCTTCGGTGGTGCGCCCCGCGGCCGTCGCGGGCCGCGGGGTGGGGGTGGGTGGACGGCCATCGTCGCGGGCGGGCGTCACGCTCCCGGGTCGTCCGGGTGTCGGTGGTGTTTCACGATCGTTCCCGGCCCGGGTGCGGCCGGGTGGTCAGACCCCGGCCAGGGCGGGGGCGCCGGCGGCGGCCGTGGCTCCGCGGGGGCGGCGCAGGTAGACCGTCCGGGTGAGGGCGGCGCAGACCGCGTACGCGGCCAGGAAGGACAGGAAGGCCGGGGTTCCGGTCCCCACGGTCAGGAAGGACTGCCGGAACGCGAGGTTGATCAGCAGGCCGCCGAGCGCCCCGACGGCGCCGATCACGCCGATCGCCGCGCCGGACATCCGCCGCGAACGGGCGGCGGCGAGCTCGGGGTCCGCGCCGGCCGCGATCCGGTTCCGGGCCTCGGCCTCGAAGATGCCCGGGATCATCTTGTAGGTGGAGCCGTTGCCGATCCCCGCGAAGACGAACAGGGCGATGAACCCGGTCAGGAAGACCGGCAGCGAGCGTTCGGCGGAGGCGTAGGTGACCAGGCCGGTGGCGGCGGCCATCGCGGCGAAGTTCCAGAAGGTGATCCGGGCGCCGCCCCAGCGGTCGGCGAGCCGGCCGCCGAGCGGGCGGATCAGCGAGCCGAGCAGCGGACCGATGAAGGTGAGCTGGGCGGCCTGCAGCGGGGTGCGGCCGAACTGGTTCTGCAGGACCAGCCCGAAGGCGAAGGAGAAGCCGATGAACGAGCCGAAGGTGCCGATGTAGAGCACCGACATCAGCCAGGTGTGCTTCTCCCGGACGACCGCCGCCAGTGCCCCGCTGTCGCCGCGCATCGGGGCCAGGTTGTCCATGCCCAGCGCCGCGCAGGTGGCCGCGACGATGATCAGCGGCAGGTAGATGCCGAGCACCAGCCGGGGGTGGCCGGCCCCGGCCCAGGTGATGACGGCGAGGGCGACCAGCTGGATCACCGGTACGCCGATGTTCCCGCCGCCGGCGTTCAGCCCGAGCGCCCAGCCCTTGCGGCGCAGCGGGAAGAACGCGTTGATGTTGGTCATGGAGGAGGCGAAGTTGCCGCCGCCGAGTCCGGTCAGGGCTGCCACCAGCAGGAAGGTGGCGTAGGAGGTCCCCGGGTGCATGACGTACGCCGCGGCCAGCGTCGGCAGGAGCAGGAGCAGGGCGGAGACCACCGTCCAGTTCCGGCCGCCGAAACGCGCGACTGCGACGGTGTAGGGGATCCGGACGAATGCGCCGACCAGGGTCGGCATCGCGACCAGGAAGAACTTCCCGGCCGGGTCGATGTGGTAGCCCTTGCCCATGAAGAGCACCATCACCGACCACAGGCTCCAGATCGAGAAGCCGATGTGCTCGGAGAGGATGGAGAGGATCAGGTTGCGGTTGGCGATCCGCCTGCCGGATTCCTCCCAGAATTCCGTGGACTCCGGTTCCCACCGCTGGATCCAGCGGCCGCCGGTTCTGTGCTGCCGTGCCGTGTCCGCACTCATCGGGTGACTCCTCCGCCTGCCGGGTGGCTCTGTGGTCCCGACGGTAGGAGTCCGGGGTTTCGGCGGGGTTGTGCGCTGTGAAGCCGGCGGAACGGTCCACTCACCGGGGCGGCCGGGCCGGTGTGAGGGCGGTGCGGGCGCGGCACGGGGGCGGGCCGGGGGCGGCGCTGCGCCCGGCCCGGAACGCACGAAAGCCGCCTTCCGGAGTGGAAGGCGGCCTGCATGCACATGGGGTGGTGGAGATGCCGGGAATCGAACCCGGGTCCAGTGCAGCGGATTCAGGACTTCTCCGAGCGCAGTCCGCTGTGATTTTCTCGGCCCTGGCAGTCACGCGGACAAGCCGCCAACAGGCCCAGCTGCTGTTTGATTTCCCATCCGCCCTCGCAGCCCGGGCGGACGGTTGAGTTCCCTAAATTATGCCAGGATCCGGGTCGGGAACTTCCCGGGCTGACACCCATTCACTCTGGCAGACTAGGCTGCGAGAGCGAACTGCTGGGAATCGCGCTTAGAGTTGGCGATTATTTTTTTGCGACAGATGGTTAACGAGATCATTGCCGCGTTCCTCGGCTCGCTTCTCCTGTTTCGACCAACACTGTCGAAACCGATCATCCCCATGTTGATTTGAAAAACAGCTCCGGCGGGCGGACCCTCCGGTGATGCTCGGCCCATAGTACGCGCTGTGACCGACGAGGGTCCAGCAGATTAACGCTGGCGACGGCGCGCGGCGGCCACCGCACGGTCGGACTCGCGCCGGTCCTGCTGCTCACGCAGGGTCTGGCGCTTGTCGTACAGCTTCTTGCCGACCGCCAGGGCGATCTCCAGCTTCGCCCGGCCGTCCTTGAAGTACAGCGAGAGCGGTACCAGGGTGTGACCGGTCTCCCGCACCTTGGACTCGATCTTGCGGATCTCCAGCTTGTGCAGCAGCAGCTTGCGCTTGCGCCGCGCCGAGTGGTTGGTCCAGGTCCCCTGGGTGTACTCGGGGATGAAGAGGTTGTCGACCCACGCCTCCCCGCCCTGGATGTACGCGTACCCGTCGACCAGGTTGGCCCGCCCCTCGCGGAGCGACTTCACCTCCGTACCGGTCAGCACCATGCCGCACTCGTAGGTGTCGAGGATGGTGTACTCATGCCGCGCCTTCTTGTTCTGCGCGACCAGCTTGTGTCCCTTTTCCTTTGCCATAGCGCCGATCATTCTCGCATCCCGGCGCCACCGTCGGCAGCCCCTTTAGCCGGGGGCGCCCTGCCGTGTCCCCAGACCGGCCAGCACCCGCAGGGCCAGCGCCGCCGGATCGTCGGCCGGCTGGGCTGGGACGTCGGGCACCACGCCGGTACCGTCCGGCGAGCGTCCCGAGGGGGTGGCGTAGCGGCCGACGGTCAGCTCCAGCACCGAGCCGTCCGCGAGCCGGCTGGGCTGCTGCACGGTGCCCTTGCCGAAGGTCCGGCCGCCCACCAGGACGGCCCGGCAGCGGTCCTGCAGGGCGCCCGCCAGCAGCTCGGCGGCGCTCATGGTGCCGCCGTCGACCAGCACCACCAGCGGGGTCACGGTGTCGCCGCCGGGGGCGGCGGTCAGCTCGCGGTCCTCGCCGCGCGCCTGGTAGGACGCCACCGGCCCGCCGTCCAGGAACAGCGAGGCGGTGGCCACCGCCTCCTCCACCAGGCCGCCGGAGTTGCCGCGCAGGTCCAGCACCACCGCGCGGGCGCCGCGCACGGCCTCCCGCACCTGGCCGGAC
>NZ_JAIZ01000618.1:16431-16727 GCF_000710465.2 Kitasatospora sp. MBT63
GGGCGCCGGGTGCCGCACGGCCACCTCGCGGGTCGCCAGCTCGGCGCGGGTCAGCACCAGGTCGCGGCCGGGCCCGTCGGCCCGCTGGACGGCGACCGCCACGGTGGACCCGGCCTGCCGGCCGCGCAGCCGCGCCACCACGTCCGTCACGGGCAGTTGGTCGGCCGCCGCGCCGTCGACCCGCAGCAGGCGGTCGCCGACCGCGATCCCGGCCGCGGCCGCCGGGCTGCCGGGCAGCACGTCCGAGACGGCCGTGGAGCCGTCCGCGGCCCGGTCCACCGACAGGCCGACCCCGG
>NZ_JAIZ01000618.1:16824-20897 GCF_000710465.2 Kitasatospora sp. MBT63
GCGCCCGCCGGTGAAGTCCGCGTACTCCTCGGGGCTCAGGTGGGCCGCCCAGCGGTCGCCGCTGGCGCCGACCAGCTGTTCGGCCTGGAGCGGGGTGAGGTCGGCGCCGGCGAGGTCCCCGAGGCCGGTGCCGGGCCCGATCCCGGCCGGCCGCGGCGCGGCCGTCGGCGGTTCGCCCCAGGCCCCGGCGGCGGCGCCGGCCAGCAGCACCACGCCGAAGACCACGCTGAGCGTGGCCCCCTGCCGTACCCGCCGCCCTGTCACCATGCACCGGAGTCTAGGGCGCGCCCGGGGCCGCGGGCGCCGAATGCGGACCGCGCCGACGCACAGCGGCCCCGGACGGCGCAGGGCCGACCGGGGCCGCCAGGGCCGGAACTGACCGGCGGTCAGACCTTGAGGTACTTGCGCAGGGTGAAGAAGGCCGCGATGCCGGCCATCGCCATACCGACCACCACCAGCAGCGGGATCACCGTCAACACCGAGGACAGGCCGATGAAGTGGATGAACAGCACGCGCTGCGCCAGCCAGTGCTGGACGAAGAAGTGCCCGGCCAGCAGCAGCCCGGAGGCCATCGTCGCGCCGAGCAGCGCGGCGAACGCGGCCTCGGCGATGAACGGCATCTGGACGTAGAAGTTGGAGGCGCCCACCAGGCGCATGATGCCGGTCTCGCGCCGCCTGCTGAACGCCGACACCCGGACGGTGTTGACGATCAGCAGCAGGGCGACGAAGAGCATCAGCACCATGATCACGAAGGCGGCGGTCTGCAGGCCGTTCAGCAGGCCGAACAGGTTCTCCAGGATCTTCCGCTGGTCCTCGACCGACTTCACGCCCGGCTTGCCGGCGAAGGCGCTCTGGATCACGTCGTACTTGGTCGGGTCGACCAGCTTGATCCGCCAGGACTGCGGCATCGCCTCCGCACCCACGGCGGCGAGCAGCGGGTTGTCCGGGTTGGTCTCCTTCCACCGCTTGTACGCCTCGATCGAGCTCTCGAACGACGAGTTCTGCACCAGCGGCATCTTGTCGAGGCTGGCCTTCACCTCGTCGATCTGCTCCTGGGTGGCGGCACCGGCCTTGCACTGGACCGAGGTGGCGGCGTCCGACTTCGTACAGAAGTAGACGCTCACCTCGACCTTGTCGTACCAGTACCCCTTCATGGAGTTGACCTGGTCGCGGACCAGGAGCGAGGCACCGGCGAGGGCCAGCGAGAGCGCGACGCTGACGACGACGGCGATGGTCATCGTCAGGTTGCGGCGTAGACCGACACCGATCTCCGACAGGACGAACTGGGCGCGCATGCTTCTCTCAATCCAGGGTCAATGCAGGCAGGGCGGATCAGGCAGGGCGGTCGGCGGGCTAGCTCTGGTAGCCGTAGACGCCACGGGCCTGGTCGCGGACCAGCAGCCCCTTGTCGAGCTCGATCACTCGCTTCCGCATCTGGTCGACGATGGCCTGGTCGTGGGTGGCCATCAGCACGGTGGTGCCGGTGCGGTTGATCCGGTCGAGCAGCTTCATGATGCCGACGGAGTTCTGCGGGTCGAGGTTTCCGGTCGGCTCGTCCGCGATCAGCAGCATCGGACGGTTCACGAAGGCCCGGGCGATCGCCACGCGCTGCTGCTCACCACCGGAGAGCTCGCCTGGCATCCGGTCCTCCTTGCCGCCGAGGCCGACCAGGTCGAGCACCTCGGGCACCACCTTGGCGATGGCGGACTTCGGCTTGCCGATCACCTCGAGGGCGAACGCCACGTTCTGCGCCACCGTCTTGTTGGGGAGCAGCCGGAAGTCCTGGAAGACGGTGCCCAGCTGGCGGCGCATGTGCGGCACCTTCCAGTTGGACAGCTTGCCCAGGTCCTTGCCGAGCACGTGCACCGCACCGGTACTCGGCCGCTCCTCGCGCAGGCACAGCCGCAGGAAGGTGGACTTGCCCGAGCCGGAGGAGCCGACCAGGAAGACGAACTCGCCCTTCTCGATCTCCAGCGAGACGTTGTCCAGGGCCGGACGGTTCTGCTTGGGATAGGTCTTGGAGACGTTGTCGAATCTGATCACGGCTGCATCACGGTGGCCATCCTAGGTGGAAGGGCGACCGCCCCGGCCAGGGCCCCCGTGACCCGATCGTTACGTCGAGGCCCGAAGGCTCGACCCGCAGCGCCGTTCCTCGGTCAGTACTGGGTTGGGACCATACGCGACGGGGATGACCATTCGCAGGCCCCGGAGGCGGATCGGACAAGGGATTGCCCGCCTCTGATCCGGTTTGCCCCGAAAACTGCGAGGCATCTCACAGCCCTCCCGACCCCGGACAGCACGGGCCGTACGCGGTGGAACCTGGCACAGTGGAGAGGAGCGGTCGCGACCGGCCGCCCCCTTGCACAGGGCAGCAGAGGAACCAGAACCCCGTCCGGTGCGTTGGCAGTAGCAGCAAGGAGGAGATCGCATGACGTGCGACCATCTGGTGTGCGCCAACTGCAACGGCCGCGTGAGCGACGGCCGCTGCCCGGTGTGCCGCGCCAACCGCGCCCGGCTGCAGGAGCAGCAGGGCCCGTTCGCCGCGCTGTCCCCCGCCGCGCTGCTCGCGCTGCTGGTGGCCCTGCTGGCGGTGGCCTTCATCGCCCGCCAGGCGCTGGCCTGACACCCACGACGACGCCGAAGGGCCCGGGAGCTGCCGCTCCCGGGCCCTTCGGCGTCGTTCAGGTGTCCCGCGGGTACTGCCCGCCGCTACTCCGCGGAGGTCTCGCGCCGGACTTCGCCCTTAGTCGTTGGAGGTCTCGCGCTGCTTGCGCCAGCGGATCCCGGCCTCGATGCTGTGCTCGATCGTCATCTCGGCCGGGCGCCTCCCCTTAGTCGTTGGAGGTCTCGCGCTGCTTGCGCCAGCGGATCCCGGCCTCGATGAAGCCGTCGATGTCGCCGTCCAGCACCGCCTGCGGGTTGCCGACCTCGAACTCCGTCCGCAGGTCCTTGACCATCTGGTACGGGTGCAGGACGTACGAGCGCATCTGGTTGCCCCAGGAGCTGCCCTCGCCCTTGAGCGAGTCCATCAGGGCCCGCTCCTCCTGGCGGCGGCGCTCCAGCAGCTTGGCCTGGAGGACGTTCATCGCCGAGGCCTTGTTCTGGATCTGCGAGCGCTCGTTCTGGCAGGAGACCACCACGCCGGTCGGCAGGTGGGTGATCCGGACCGCGGAGTCGGTGGTGTTGACGCCCTGGCCACCGGGGCCGGAGGCGCGGTACACGTCGATCCGCAGCTCGGACTCGTCGATGTCGACGTGGTCGCTCTGCTCCACGACCGGAAGCACCTCGACGCCCGCGAACGAGGTCTGGCGGCGGCCCTGGTTGTCGAACGGGGAGATCCGGACCAGCCGGTGGGTGCCCTGCTCGACCGAGAGGGTGCCGTAGGCATACGGCGACTTCACGGTGAAGGTCGCGGACTTGATGCCGGCCTCCTCCGCGTACGAGGTGTCGTAGACCTCGGTCGGGTAACCGTGCCGCTCGGCCCAGCGCAGGTACATCCGCATCAGCTGCTCGGCGAAGTCCGCGGCGTCCACGCCGCCGGCCTCGGCCCGGATGTTGACCAGGGCCTCACGGGCGTCGTACTCGCCGGAGAGCAGGGTGCGGACCTCGAGCTCCTCGACGGCCTTCTGGACCGAGGTGAGCTCGGTGAGGGCCTCGGACAGGGTGTCCGCGTCGTCCTCGTCGGCGGCCAGCTCGAACAGGACGGCGAGGTCGTCGACCCGGCCGCGCAGGTGCTGGACCTTGCGCAGTTCGCCCTGCAGGAAGGAGAGCCGGCTGGTCACCTTCTGGGCGTTCGCCAGGTCGTCCCACAGGTTCGGGGCCGCTGCCTCCTCCTCCAGGGTCGCGATGTCGGCCCGGATCTTGTCCAGGTCGAGGACGGCCTCGATCGACCCCATGGTCGACTCGAGGTTCTTGAGCTCTTCGGAAGGATCGACGGCTGCCACGCCCTCAAGCGTAATGGTTGGCGAGGGCCGCTCAACTACACCGGGGGGTGCGAAGTCCCGACGGCCGCCGCGCGGGCCTGCTGCGAGCCCTGTCCGGCGGCGTGCCCGGGGGCGTGCGCGGGCGGGCGG
>NZ_JAIZ01000619.1 GCF_000710465.2 Kitasatospora sp. MBT63
ACCAGTCCCTGCACGCGCTCGACCCGGAGATCGCCGCCGCGGTCGACGCCGAGCTGCACCGCCAGCAGACCACCCTCGAAATGATCGCCTCCGAGAACTTCGCCCCGGTGGCGGTCATGGAGGCCCAGGGCTCGGTCCTGACCAACAAGTACGCCGAGGGCTACCCCGGCAAGCGCTACTACGGCGGCTGCGAGCACGTCGACGTGGTCGAGCAGATCGCGATCGACCGGATCAAGGAGCTGTTCGGCGCCGAGCACGCCAACGTCCAGCCGCACTCCGGTGCGCAGGCCAACGCGGCCGCGATGTTCGCGCTGATCCAGCCGGGCGACACCATCCTGGGCCTGAGCCTGGCGCACGGTGGCCACCTCACCCACGGCATGAAGATCAACTTCTCCGGCAAGCTCTACAACGTGGCCGCCTACCACGTGGACGAGACCGGCGTGGTCGACATGGCCGAGGTCGAGCGCCTCGCCAAGGAGCACCGGCCCAAGCTGATCATCGCCGGCTGGTCCGCCTACCCCCGCCAGCTGGACTTCGCCGAGTTCCGCCGCATCGCGGACGAGGTCGGAGCGCTGCTGATGGTCGACATGGCGCACTTCGCCGGCCTGGTCGCGGCGGGTCTGCACCCGTCCCCGGTGCCGTACGCCGACGTGGTGACCACCACCACCCACAAGACCCTGGGCGGCCCGCGCGGTGGCGTGATCCTCTCCAAGGCCGAGTACGCCAAGAAGATCAACTCCGCGGTCTTCCCCGGCCAGCAGGGCGGCCCGCTCGAGCACGTGATCGCCGGCAAGGCCGTGGCCTTCAAGGTCGCCGCCTCGGAGGAGTTCAAGGAGCGCCAGCAGCGCACCCTGGAGGGCGCCAAGATCCTCGCCGAGCGCCTGCTGCAGGCCGACGCGACCGAGGCCGGCGTCTCCGTGCTCTCCGGCGGCACCGACGTCCACCTGGTCCTGGTCGACCTGCGCAACTCCCAGCTCAACGGCCAGGACGCCGAGGACCGGCTGCACGAGGTCGGCATCACGGTCAACCGCAACGCCGTCCCCAACGACCCGCGCCCGCCGATGGTCACCTCCGGCCTGCGGATCGGCACCCCGGCGCTGGCCACCCGCGGCTTCCAGGCCGCGGACTTCCGCGAGGTCGCCGACATCATCGCCGAGGCGCTGCTGCCCGCCTTCGACGAGACCAAGGCCACCGCGCTGAAGGCCCGCGTGACCGC
>NZ_JAIZ01000620.1:0-1573 GCF_000710465.2 Kitasatospora sp. MBT63
CCGCAGTACGCACCGGCGGGCCCGCCCGGTCAGCCCTGGCCGCCGCAGGCCGCGCAGCAGCCGGGCCCGCCGGCCCCGCAGCCGGTGGCCGACCCGCGGCAGGGTGGCTGGCCGCAGCAGGGCCAGTATCCGCAGCAGCAGCCCCACGCGCCCGCCTACCCGCAGCAGCAGGGCATGCCGCAGGCGCCCGCCGCGTTCCAGGGCGGCGGGCAGCAGCCGACCGCGCACGGCGCGGCGCTCGGCTACACCGCCGCGGTCGAGCTGTCCTCGGACCGGCTGCTGCGCGGCCAGCCGAAGGCGCAGCGCCAGCAGCCGCGGTTCCAGTTCGGCGGCAAGGCGGCGCAGGCCGACCGGGCGCGCAAGCTGGAGCAGATCCGTACGCCGGTGATGACCTGCTACCGGATCGCGGTGATCAGCCTCAAGGGCGGTGTCGGCAAGACCACGACCACCACCTCGCTCGGCGCCACCCTGGCCAGTGAGCGGCAGGACAAGGTGGTGGCGATCGACGCCAACCCGGACGCCGGCACCCTCGGCCGCCGGATCAAGCGTCAGACCGGCGCGACCATCCGCGACCTGGTGACGGCCATCCCGCACCTGCGCAGCTACATGGACGTCCGGCAGTTCACCTCGCAGGACCTCAACTCCGGCCTGGAGATCGTCGCCAACGACGTGGACCCGGCCGTCTCCACCACCTTCGACGACTCGGACTACCGCCAGGTCATCGAGGTCCTCGGGCAGCACTACCCGATCATCCTGACCGACTCGGGCACCGGCCTGCTGTACAGCGCGATGCGCGGGGTGCTCGACCTGGCCGACCAGCTGATCGTGGTCGCCACCCCGAGCGTGGACGGCGCCAGCAGCGCCTCCACCACGCTGGACTGGCTCTCCGCGCACGGCTACGCGGACCTGGTGCAGCGCAGCATCACCGTGGTCTCCGGGGTCCGCGAGACCAGCAAGATGATCCGGATCGAGGACATCGTCGCGCACTTCGAGACCCGCTGCCGCGGGGTGGTCGTGGTGCCGTTCGACGAGAGCCTGGCGGCCGGCGCCGAGGTCAACCTGCAGATGATGCGGCCCAAGGTCCGGGACGCGTACTTCGAGCTGGCCGCGCTGGTCGGCGAGGACATCGCGCGCGCCCAGCAGGGCGGCGGCTGGCAGGCCCAGGGGTACCCGCAGCAGCAGCCCGGCCCCGGCTACCCGCAGCAGCAGTACCCGCCGCAGCAGCCCGGTCCGGGCTACCCGCAGCAGCAGTACCCGCCGCAGGGCGGCTACCCGGGCGCGCCCGCGCCGGGTGCGCCGTGGGCCCCGCAGCCGGGCCAGGCGCCGCCGCCCGGGTACGGGCCGGGCCAGCAGCAGCCGTACCCGCCGCAGGGTGCGCAGCAGCCCCCGCAGGAGTGGCTCCAGCAGGGCCGGCCCGGTCAGCCGGGTCAGCCCGGTCAGCAGCCGGGCCAGCCTGGCTACGGGTACCCGCCGCCGCAGGAGCAGGGCCAGCCCGGCCAGCAGCCGCCCGCGCCGGGGTACGGCTACCCGCCGCCGCAGCAGTAGCGGCGGCCGAACGCGGCCCCCCCCCCCC
>NZ_JAIZ01000620.1:1682-4973 GCF_000710465.2 Kitasatospora sp. MBT63
GGGGGCGGGCGGCGGCGCCTGACGGGTGGTCGGGCCGCTCACCCGGCGGGCATGCCCGCGGTCAGGACTCCTCGGTCAGTTCGCGGGCCCGCTTGACGTCGTCGGCCATCCGGTCGAGCAGCGCCTCGATGGACTCGAACTTCTCCATGCCCCGCAGGTAGGCCAGGAAGTCGACCGCGACGTGCAGGCCGTACAGGTCGAGGCCGACCCGGTCGATGGCGTACGCCTCGACCGTGCGGGCGGTGCCGTCGAAGGTCGGGTTGGTACCGACCGAGATGGCGGCGGGCATCCTCTCTCCTGGGCCGCCGTCGGGCAGCCGGGAGCCGTGCGCCGGTACGGTCAGCCAGCCCGCGTACACGCCGTCGGCCGGGACCGCACTGTGCGGCACGGTGTCGACGTTGGCGGTCGGGTAGCCGAGTTCGCGGCCGCGCTGTGCGCCGCGCACCACCACGCCCTCGACCCGGTGCGGGCGGCCGAGCACCTCGGCGACCCCGGTCAGGTCGCCCTCGGCGACCAGCCGCCGGGCCAGCGTGGAGGAGAACGGCTCGCCGCCGCCGGCCGCACCGCGCACCTGCAGGTCGAGCACCTCGACCTCGAAGTCGTCCGCCCGGCCCAGCTCGGCCAGCAGCGCCACGTCACCGGCGGCCCGGTGCCCGAAGCGGAAGTTCGGGCCCTCCACCACCAGGCGGGCGTGCAGCGCCTCCACCAGCACCTGGCGGACGAAGAACTCCGGCGACTCCTTGGAGAACTCCAGGGTGAACGGCAGGACCAGCACCGCGTCCACGCCGAGTTCCTCGATCAGCTCCGCCCGGCGCGGCTGCGGGGCCAGCAGCGGCGGGTGGCTGCCCGGCCGGACCACCTCGCTGGGGTGCGGGTCGAAGGTCACCACCACCGACCGGGCGCCCAGCTCGCGGGCGCGCTCGACCACCCGGCTGATGATCAGCTGATGACCGCGGTGCACACCGTCGAACGATCCGATGGTGACGACGCTGCGTCCCCAGTCCCCGGGGATCTCCTCCAGGCCACGCCAGCGCTGCACCCTGACCGCTCCTCGTTCCCTATGCCGTGGTTACCGTGCCCTGCACGACCAGGCGCACTCGAACACCCAAACCTGAACCCCTATAGCGTGCCATGCGCCCGACCCTGCTCCGGCACCGGAACGGCCGCTGAGCGCGGCGCCGGTGCCCGGCCGGTGCGTTCGGCCCGGACGGCGGCGTACTGCGGGTCCCCGCCGGCGGCGGCCAGGCTCCGCATCCTGGTCACCAACGGCCCGGCGGGGGGCGGGGGTTCGTCCGGCGGCCAGCCGGCCAGCAGGGCGGCGAAGGCGGCCGAACGGCCCGCGCAGCGCACCAGCAGGGCGTCCGCGCCGGGCCACCGGGCACCGAGCCGCCGGACCAGCTCGCGCAGCCGGGCCGGCCGGTACTGCCCCACCCGGTCCACCAGCGCGGCCAGTACCGCCCCGAGCACCTCAGGGTCCCGCTCGGCCGCCAGGACGGTGTCCAGCAGCCACCCGCGCTCCGGGTCGCCCGGCGCCACCAGCAGCAGGGCGAGCGCCCGGCGGGCGCCCGGCGGCGCGGTGATCACTCCGGCCAGCAGCGGCTGCACGTCCCGGCCGAGTTCCAGCAGCCGGTCCAGGTACCCCGCCAGTGCGGCCGGCAGCGGGGTGCGTTCGGGCTGCCGGCGCAGCAGCGCGGCCACCAATTGCATGCCCTGCCGGGCGACCTGCGGGTCGGCCGCCTCGGCGAGCACCCGCAGCGCCGGGCCGGCGGCGCCCCGCGGCCGGGCCAGGCGCTCCCGAAAGGCCGTCAGCACGGCCTCGGGGTGGGTGTCCAGGGCGGGGGCCAGCACCTCGGGGGTGACGAACGGGTCGTCCGCCAGGTACGCGGACAGGGCGTCGGCCAGCCGGGCGCTCCTGGTCGCCGGGTCGCGGACCAGCAGCGCGAGCGCCGCCCCGTGCAGGGCCGGCTCGTCCTCCCGGGCCAGCAGCGTCCGCGCGGTGTGCCGCAGCAGCCGCGGCCCGGGTCCGCTCGCGTGCGGGGCGGTGCGCAGCGCGTGCACCGCGGCCGCCACGTGCCGTTCCGGCCGCGGGTCGTGGCTCCAGCGGTCGACGGCCCGGCAGAGCGCGGAGGGTTCCTCGGCGGCGAGCAGTCCGAGCAGGGCGTCGGCCCGCGGGTGGGCGGCGGCCACCAGGGCCTCCGTCAGGTCGTCCAGCGCCAGCCTGCGGTGGGCGAACAGCAGCTCGTGGGCGGCCTCGGCCGCGGCGGCTGCGGCCGCCTCCTCGGCGGCGCCCGGTCGGTGGCCACCGGGCTCCCGGCCGTCGGCGCGTCGGCCGTCGGCGGGTCGGTCGTCGAGCCATCCGCACAGCAGCGGGATCACCGTGCCCGGCGCCGCCGTGAGCAGCGCGGCGGTGACGGTACGGAAGGTCTGCCCGGGTCCGTCCGTGGCGACCAGCCGCCGCAGCAGGGCCAGCCGGTCCGCCGGTGCGAGCGACAGCGAGGCCCAGAACTCGGGGCCGAACCTCGGGTCCCGGCCGGCCCGCTCGGCGAGCCGTTCCAGCAGCGCGCGGTGCACCCCGGCATCGGGCACCGTCGGCAGCACCGCGGCCAGCAGCCGCCCGGCCCACCAGTCCCGTTCGCTGCCCGGCTCGGCCGACTCGAGGGCGGGCCACAGCCGTTCCAGCCGGCCGTCCGGCGCCGCGGCCGAGCCGTCCGCACCGGCGCCGCCCGACCGCCCGAGCGCCGCCACCACCGGGCCGACCCGGTGCCGGGGCACACCGTGCGGCCCTTGTCCGCCCGCCCTCGTACCGTCCTCCCCCCGCTCACGCTCCCCCGGCCCGTCCTCCTCCGCCGACCGGGCGTCCCCCGGCCCGACCCTGCCGGGCGGCGGTGGACCGCCGGCGTCGTCCCCGGGCCCGCCGGGGCCGGGGGGTACCTCCGGTACGTCCGGAGCCCGCTCGGCCAGCAGCAGCCGCAGGGCCTCGTCCAGGTCGAGGTGCAGACTCTGCAGCCAGTCCGCCTGTTCCTCGTACGCCGTCCGGAAGCCCGGTCCGGCCGGTACGAACAGCCCCTCGGTCAGGACCGCCGCGGCCCAGCCCCCGGCCACCGGGAAGAGCCGGTCGAAGTCGGCCGCGTCCAGGCCGCCGTGGCCGGTGCCGAGCATCAGCCTGGCCGCCTCGTGGACCCGCCCGGCCATCACGGCCGCCAGCCGCCGGATCCGGCCCGCGTCCTCTCCGGGCGGCGGCGGGGCGCCCCGGCGGTGGGCGCCCTGCCGGCGCGGCCCGGCCGCGGCGAG
>NZ_JAIZ01000621.1 GCF_000710465.2 Kitasatospora sp. MBT63
TGTATTGACCCGCAGGGTTGTTGACACGGCTGATCGGTGGTTGTCCTCCGATGGCGGTGTGGCAGCGATGGTAGTTGTAGCGGTGGAGGAAGTCGGGGAGCGCCTCGGTTCGTTCCTGGTTGCTGGCGTAGGGCCGCTGGTAGGCCCATTCGTCGAGCAGGGTGCGGTTGAAGCGCTCGACCTTGCCGTTGGTCTGCGGGCGGTAGGGGCGGGTGCGCTTGTGGGCGATGCCGGCCGCCCGCAGGGTGTCCCGCCACAGGTGCGACTTGTAGCAGGCGCCGTTGTCGGTCAGGACGCGTTCGACGGTGATGCCCAGGTCTGCGAAGAAGGCCTGGGCCCGCTGCCAGAACGCGGCCGCGGTGTCCTTGCGTTCGTCGGGCAGGACCTCGCTGTAGGCCAGGCGGGTGTGGTCGTCGACGGCGCTGTGGACATAGCTGTAGCCGATCTTCGGTGTCCCGCTCGAAGTTCTCAGGCCGGTGGTGGCGTACCGGTTGCTCTCGCCGGCCTGCCGGTCCATGACGCGGTGGCCGCCGCCGTCGGGGATGTTGCCGAGCTTCTTGATGTCGACATGGACCAGTTCGCCGGGGAGTTGGCGCTCGTAGCGGCGGATGACCTGGCCGGTGGGCCGGTCCATCCATCGCAGTCGGTTCATTCCGTGGCGGGTCAGGATCCGGTGGACCGTCGAGGGCGGCACACCGAGGATCGGTCCGATCCTGGCGGGGCCGAGCTTGCGTTCACGTCGGAGTCGGCAGACCTCGGCCTCGGTCGTGGCCGGTGTGCGGTGCGGGGTGGTCCGGGGACGACTGGGCCGGTCGTGCAGGCCCGCGTCGCCCTCCGCCCGCCAGCGTCGGACCCACTTGTGGGCGGTCGTGCGGGAGATCCCCATCTCGGCGGCTATGTGCGCGACAGGGCGTCCCGCCCTGACGCGTTCGACCAGGAGCCGCCTGCCGTGCACGGTCAGGCGGGCATTACGGTGGGACATGAAGACCTCCGGTGCGGTGCAGTCCTAGACAGCTCCACCACACCGGAGGTCTTCACTTTGATCAAGCCCGACCACTGTCAACAACGCTCGTGATCAATACAGCTAG
>NZ_JAIZ01000622.1 GCF_000710465.2 Kitasatospora sp. MBT63
CGTCCTCCTCGTCCTCCTCGTCCTCCTCGTCCTCCTCGTCGTCAAGGTCGAAGTCGAAGTCGTCGTCATCGTCGTCGTCGTCGAGATCCAGATCCTCTTCTAGATCATCTTTTCCCGGAGCAGCTGGTCCACCAGGTATGGGTCCCCCGCCGGGGGCACCGGGGACCAGTCCCTGCGGGCCGGGTTGTCCCGGCAGGGTCGGCGGACCCGGCGCGGGCCGGGGCGGCAAATCCGGACCTCCTCCCGGACGTGGCGGCAACCCGGGAGGCGAGGACATCCCCGGTGGCGGAGGCATCCCCGGCCCACCACCCGGGGGCGGAGGCATCCCGGGTCCACCACCCGGACGCGGCGGCA
>NZ_JAIZ01000624.1:0-3759 GCF_000710465.2 Kitasatospora sp. MBT63
CGACGGCGCCCCGTCCGCCGCCGACCCGGGCCTCGCGCTCGCCGCCCGGATCCAGCAGCAGGCCGACGGCCGCGCCGCCGCCGAGCAGGAGGACGCCCGGCTCGCCGCCGCCCAGGACGCCGAGGCCAAGCGGGCCGCCCAGCTCGCCGCGTACGAGACCGCCGCCCCGCAGCAGACCCCGCAGCAGCCCGCCCCCGCCGCCGCCCCGCAGCCGGACGTCCGGTCCGGCGCCCCGCTCGTCCTCCCGGTCACCGGCTACACCCTGACCGCGCACTACGGGCAGTCCGGCTCCTACTGGGCGCACCTGCACACCGGCCTGGACTTCGCCGCCCGCACCGGCGCACCGGTCGGCGCGGTCGCCGCCGGCACCGTCACCTCGGCGGGCTGGTCCGGCCCGCACGGCTACCGGGTGATCCAGACGCTGCCCGACGGCACCGAGATCTGGTACTGCCACCTCTCCCGGATCGCCACCGCCGAGGGCGAGGTGGCCCCCGGCACGGTGCTCGGCGCGGTCGGCGCCACCGGCACCGTCACCGGACCGCACCTGCACCTGGAGGTCCGCCCCGGCGGCGGCGCCCCCGTCGACCCGCTGGCCTGGATGCAGGCGCACGGCCTCAACCCGTAGGCCACCGCCTCAACCGGTGGGCCACCGCCTCAACCCGTGGGCCACCGCCTCAACCGGTGGGCCACTGCCCGGCATCGCCTTCGCCGTCGGCGTCGGCGGCCTCCTGCGCGGTCTCCTGCGCCGCGGCCTCGCGGGCCGCCAGGTACTCCTCGATCTCCTCGTTGCCGGGCTCCGGCGCCAGGTCCGGGTACTCCTCGACCAGCAGCGCCGGCAGCCCGGGCACCGTCCACTCGCCGTACAGCCGCAGCGCCTCGACGGCGACCGCGGCCTCGAAGCCGTCGAAGTCGCCCGCCAGCTCCTCGGGCATCGGGCGGCCGAGTGCCGTCAGTTCGGCCAGGTTGCGGTAGCTGCGCTGCATCAGGCCCTGCTCCAGCAGCAGCCGGGCGCCGTCGGTGGCCATCCCGATCATCAGCAGCCGGGTCGGTCCCCAGCCGCCGTCCCGCTCCTCCGGCTCCAGACCGGGCGCCGCCGCGTACACCGCCAGACGCTGCTCGGCCGTCAGCTCCCGGAAGGCGTCCAGCCAGCCGCGCACCGCGCCCGGATCGGCGGTGTCCACCCCGTCCGCGCGCAGCAGCAGGGCGTACAGCCGGGGCCAGGTCACCAGGTCGGACCGGCGCAGCAGCCCGCCCAGCACCTCACCCTGCCACTCGGCCTCCTCGCGCAGCCGCTCGTACCGCTTGGCGTTCAGCCGCCGGGCCGCCCGCTGGTGCTCGATCAGCGCCAGCACCGCGTCGCCGTACGCCTGCGCGCCGTACGCCTGCGCGCCGTCCGCCCGCGCGCCGTCCGCCCGCGCGGACAGGTCCGGCTGCACGTACAGGTAGAGCCGCTCGTACAGCAGCTGCTCCAGCAGCGCCGAGCTCAGCTCCGGGTAGCCGTCGTGCATCCGGGCGCCGCTCAGCTCCAGCAGTGCCAGCACCGTCCGCAGCGCCTCCTCGGGCACGGCGGGCCGCCCGGCCTCGGCCGCGGCGGCGAGCAGGTCGGCGGCGCGGGTGTGCGGGATGAGCTGCAGATCTTCGTCATTCACGGACAAACCGTAGCCGGTGCCCCGCAGCCGCCCGGGTAGGGTCGGGCGCCATGGACCAGGTACGGCTGTCCGGCCCCCGGCTGACCCTGCGCGAGTACGCCCACACCCCGCAGGAGGTGGCGGCCCTGCACGCGGTCCTCGGTGACCCGGACACCGTCCGCCACCTCGCCTTCGAGCCGTACGGCTTCGAGGACTGCGCCGACCAGATCGAGCTGTACCTGGAGGAGGCCGAACGCGAGCCCCGCACCGTCTACCGCCTCGCGGTCCGCCGCCGCGCCGACGGCGAGGACGCGCCCGCCATCGGCACCGCCGCCCTCACCCTCGACGGCGACCGGGCGGCGCAGCTCGGCTTCGCGCTGCGCCGGGACACCTGGGGCCTGGGGTACGCCGGCGAGATCACCGGACTGCTCTGCCGGCTCGGCTTCGCCCGGCTCGGACTGCACCGGCTGGCCGCCCGCACCGATCCCGGCAACCTGGCCTGCGCCCGGGTGCTGACCAGGGCCGGATTCCACCGGGAGGGCCGGATCCGGCACGACCTGTGCCGGGCCGGCCGCTGGCTCGACTCCGACCAGTACTCGCTGCTGGAGCACGAGTGGCGGCCGGACCCCGGGGACCCCGCCCGCCCGGGGGGTGGGGAGAACCCCACCCCCGATCCGGCAGCGCACCGGATACCCCGCTGAGACCGGCTTTGGCACCGTAGGACCCGTGAGTACGGACGACGTCAAGGGGCCCGAGATGACCACCAGCACCGCCGCCTACGGCATCCGCGCCGACCGCCGGCCCGACCGCCGGCCCGACCATCGGCCGGCCTTCTGGAAGGCTCCGTTCAGTGCGGAGACCTACCGCGAGGTCGGGTTCGTCGTCACCGGGCTGCCGGTGGCGGTCATCGGCTTCGTCCTGGTCGTCACGCTGTTCGCGGTCGGGACGGGGCTGCTGGTCACCGCCGTCGGCCTGCCGCTGCTCGCACTGCTGATCACCTCCGCCCGCGGCCTCGGCGCGCTGGACCGCGAACGGCTGCGCACCCTGCTGGCCACCGAGGTCACCGCCCCCGCGCCGGTCCGGCCGTCCCGGCGCGGCTTCTGGGGCGCCGTCACCGCCCGGCTCGCCGACGCGGCGGGCTGGCGGGCGGTGCTGTACCAGGTGCTGATGTTCCCGTGGGCGGTCGCCACCTTCATCATCACCGTGACCTTCCTGGTCACCGGGTGGGTGGTCGCGCTCTACCCGCTCTACCACTGGGTCTTCAAGCGTTACCTGGGGTGGCCCGGGTACCGGGTGGTCGAGTACACCGGCAGCCACGGCGACTACCACACGTACTACATCACCTCGCCGTACCAGATCGCCGGTGTCTCGCTGATCGGGCTGGTGCTGGTGGTCCTCACCCCGAAGATCGTCCACGGTCTCACCAACGTCCACCGCCTCGCCGCCCGCGGCCTGCTCGGCGCCCGCTGACACCACCGGAGCGACACCCCCGCCGGGGCCCGGCGGGGGTGTCGCTCCACGCGCTCCCCGCTCCCCGCTGCCCGTTCGGCCCGGCCGACGGGCGGTCCGGCAGCCGGCGTGATCGGCTGGGACGGCCCGCCCCGAGCCCGTCCGGGCCAGCCCGAGCCGGAGCCCGTCCCGCCAGGAGCCGCGATGCCGTCCGTACTGGTCACCTCCCGGCCGCTGGACGAGTACTGCGGACTGTTCGGGCTCACCCGTGCCGCCCTGCGCGCCCTTCCCGGGCCGCTGCTCGACTGCCCGGGCGGCGCGGCCGGACTGGTGGCCGAGGCCGGTGCGCTCGGCTGCCGGGCGGTCGCCGTCGACCCCGGGTACGCGGCGCCGCCCGCCCTCGCCGCGGCGGCCCGGGCCGGGCGGCAGCGGATGGCCGAGGCCATCGGCGCGGACCCCGCGCGCCACCTGCCCCGTGGCCGGCCGGCCGACCGCTACCTGCGCAGCTGGGACCGGGCCCGGGACCTGTTCACCGCCGACGCGGCCGCCCACCCCGAGCACTACGTGGCCGGCGCGCTGCCCCGACTCCCCTTCGCGGACGGGGTGTTCGCCCTCACCCTCAGCAGCTACCTGCTGTTCGCCTACCCCGAGCTGTTCTCCCCGGCCGACCGGCTCCCCCCCC
>NZ_JAIZ01000624.1:3882-5966 GCF_000710465.2 Kitasatospora sp. MBT63
TCCGGATCCACCCGCTGCACGACTCCACCGGCCGCCGCTTCCCCGACCTGGACGAGCTGCGCGCGGACCTGGGCCGGTGCCGGGTCGGCACCGAGGTCCGGCGCTACGGGCGGCCCGTCACCCACCGGGTGCTGGTGCTGCGCGCGGCCGACCACCGCCGCCGGGCCGCCGCCGCGGCGGTCAGCGCGGAGCCGGCACGGAACCGGGAGCCGTCGGACCCGCAGCCGTCGGACCCGCAGGCGTCGGATCCGCGCCCGTCGGGCCCGCAGCGCCAGGAGCCGTGGCCTCCCCGGCGGACGGCGGACCGCTCGGCGGCGGCCCGCCCTGGACGGACCCGGCGCCGGCCGGCTCCGGAAGCCGTCTGAGCACTTCCTCCGCGACCGCCCGCCGCCGCGAGTACGGCGGTACGTTCCGGGAGTTGCGCATCTTGTAGCGGACCGCGTCGCGCAGCGCCGTACGCTGCTCCGCGGTCAGGTCGGGCAGGTCGGTGGCGGCCCGGGCCGCGAGCAGCGCCTGGAGCAGTTCGAAGGCCGAGAGGTGGCGGTCGATCGCGGTGACGATCAGGTCCAGGTTCCGCGCGTCGGGGGCGCCCTGCAGCAGGGCCAGGGCCTGGACCCGCAGGCCCTCGACGCCCGTGCCGAACAGGTCGCGGACCTGCTCGGGGGTGAAGCCGAGCGTCGGAGCGGCGACGACGGTCTTGTTCACCGAGTCCGCCAGGGTCTGCCGGTCCGCGGCCGACAGCGCCTTGGCCAGCAGCAGCCGGGTCAGCAGCCACCCGCTCAGGAAGCCGACCACGCTGAAGTACACCCCGAGCGCCGCCGCGAACCCGGCCGAGCCCGGCCCGCCGCCCACCACCGGGGCGAGCGCCCGGCCGAGCTCCCGCAGCCGCTGCGGCACCGTCCCGATCTGGGTCAGGCCCGCGCCGAGCAGGATCTTGGTCAGCCAGTCGGAGACCTGTTCCAGGTTGGTGTTGGGCGCGTAGCTCGCCGTGGAGGTGGCCGCGGGGTCCTCCGGGTGCGCGGCCGCGCCGCTGGTCAGCAGCCGGGGGACACCGAACAGGAAGCCCAGCAGCCCGCCCCCGACCGCGAAGGTCGCCGCCACCATCAGTCCGCCGCCGAGCGCCGCCGCCCAGTGCGCCGAGGCCGAGGCGAACAGCACCAGCCCGGCCACCCCGGCCGCCAGCACCCCGCCCAGTGCGATCTTCACCGCCGGTACCGGCTCGCCACCGCGCTCCAGCTCCACCGACTCCACCCCCGTCACGGTCCGTCAGGTCGCTGCGACTGTAGCCGATCCGGCCCTGCGGCATGACCCGTCCGGCAGGCCGCAGCGGGCCGCGGTGCACGGCCCGGGTGCGCGGCCGATCGGGGACGTAGCGTCCCGGTCCCGGTGGACCTGCCCGGCCGGAAGGTGCTCGACGCGGCGCGCGCTCGCCGACCCGGCGGCCGCCGCGTCCGCGGGCGCCTGCGGACATGCAGACGGCCCGTGGGCTGCTCTCCTCGACGCCGGGCCCCGCGGGGCCCGGCCGCCGAGGCACCGGGGATGTACCGGTGAGCCCACGGGCCGGGTGACTGCTTGGGATTACGCCTCCGCCGGAGGCCTTACGGCCTCACCCCGCGCAGGCAGGGGCGGCTCTAGCGAGCAGCCACCTCACGCATCCTGATGGAACTCAACTCAGGATCACCTCCTTTCAGTGTGCCGCCACTGTAGGCACGCACCTCCGAGGAGGGCAACGGATTTATGGCCGCCGGGAACGGCGAAGGCCCGGCAGAGTGATCTGCCGGGCCTTCGTGCTACTGAGTAGCGGGGACAGGATTTGAACCTGCGACCTCTGGGTTATGAGCCCAGCGAGCTACCGAGCTGCTCCACCCCGCGTCGGTGAACCTCACAGTACGGGAGTGCCGGGCAGAAGGGAAATCCGATTCCCGGCGCGCCCCGCCCGGTCCCCACCGGCACCGGCGGCCCCGACCGGGGGCCGTCCCGGTCCGAACCGTCCGGGAACGGCGAAGGCCCGGCAGACTGGTCTGCCGGGCCTTCGTGCTACTGAGTAGCGGGGACAGGATTTGAACCTGCGACCTCTGGGTTAT
>NZ_JAIZ01000625.1:0-995 GCF_000710465.2 Kitasatospora sp. MBT63
CCCGATGCCGGACGGACCCCCCGCCCACCCCGCCTGCACTACGCCTGGGTGGTGGCGGGCGTCGCGCTGGTCGTCCTCGTCGGCGCGGCCGGCTTCCGCTCCACCCCCGGCCTGATGATGGACGCGCTGAACAGCGAGTTCGGCTGGTCGCACGCCACCGTCTCCAGCGCGGTCTCGGTCAACCTCACCCTGTACGGGCTGACCGCGCCGTTCGCCGCCGCGCTGATGGACCGCTTCGGCGTGCGGCTGGTCACGGTCTGCGCGCTGCTGCTGATCGCCACCGGCTCGGGGCTCACCGTGCTGATGACCCAGCCGTGGCAACTGGTGCTCTGCTGGGGCGTGCTGGTGGGCCTCGGCAGCGGCTCGATGGCCGGCGCCTTCGCCACCACCATCACCGGCCGCTGGTTCCAGGCCCACCAAGGCCTGGTCACCGGCGTCCTCACCGCCGCCGGAGCGGCCGGGAACCTGGTCTTCATGCCGGTCCTGGCCGCCCTGGTCACCCACCACGGCTGGCGCACCGCCGTGGTCGTGGTCTCGCTGGCGGCCACCGCCGTCGCCGTACCGGTCCTGCTGCTGATGCGCGAACGGCCCGCCGACCTCGGCCTGCTGCCTCTGGGCGCCACCGAGCCGCCCGCCCCGCCGGCCGTCACCGGCAGCGCGCTGGCCCGCTCGCTGCGGGTGCTCCGGGAGGCCGCCCGCACCCGGGCGTTCTGGCTGCTGGCCGGTTCGTTCGCGATCTGCGGCGCCACCACCGCGGGCCTGGTCGGCACCCACTTCATCCCCGCCGCGCACGACCACGGCATGCCCGTCACCACCGGCGCGAGCCTGCTCGCCCTGGTCGGCGTCTTCGACGTGGCCGGCACCGTCGCCAGCGGCTGGTTCACCGACCGCTTCGACTCCCGCGCCCTGCTGATCACCTACTACGCGCTGCGCGGCGTCTCGCTGCTCCTGCTGCCGCAGCTGTTCGCCGATTCGCTGCGCCCGCCGATCCTGGC
>NZ_JAIZ01000625.1:1096-11488 GCF_000710465.2 Kitasatospora sp. MBT63
GGACTGGGTCGCCACCGTACCGCCGACCATCGCGCTCTGCCGCCGCCACTTCGGCGCGGACGCCCCGGTGGTGTTCGGCTGGGTACTGGCCGCCCACCAGATCGGCGCCGCCGCGGTCGCCTCACTCGCGGGCCTCGCCCGGGACCACTTCGGCGACTACGACCTGGCCTGGTACGCGGCGGGCGGCCTGTGCGCGGTCGCGGTGCTTTGCTGCCTCGGCCTCGCCCGGCGGCCCGCGCCGGCGGCGTAGCCGGGGCGCTCGGGCGGTCGGGTGCCCGGGCGCTCGGGCCCGGGCTTCGGGGCGGGGTTTCAGGCGCCCGGCGAGGCCAGTTCGATCATGCGGTGCATGACAGCCACCGGGATCGCGGGATTCCTGGCGGCGTCCCCGGCAGCATGGTCATCGAGCAGTGACCCCACCAGGACGTCCGCCGGCAGGGCCGGATGCTGCCGGGCCTGCCGGCGGACCGCCGGATCGGCGTCGCCGGTCAGCCTCGCCGCGGAACCGGGCGAGAGCCGTTCATCACCGGCCGCGTGGCGGCGCACCTCGGCGTCGGGGTCGTGGCCGAGCCGCTCGACCAGGGCACCCGTCGAGGCGGGGTCGTCGAGCGCGAGGAGGCGCAGCCGCGGTTGCGGGCTGTCCGCGAGACGCAGCAGTCCGCCGCGCGGGAAGTTCGGATGGTTGCGGGGCCGGCCCGGGAACGAGAAGCTGCCCGACCACCAGCTCCAGACGTCGAGGAGCAGGTGCGCCGGGGCGTCGTCGCAGGACTCGGCGAGGAACAGCCGTACGGCGCGGTCCTGGTCGGCGGCGAGGAGTTCCACGACGTCCGCGGGGAGCCGCGTCGCGCGGGCCACACTGCGGCGGATCCACAGGTTCGGGGACGAGGCCAGCTGCCGCATGGCCGCGGGGTCGTCGTGGAGCGCGGCGACCCACCACAGGGCGACGCTCCGGTGGTCGGCGGTGATCTCGGGGACGGTGCCGGCCATCGCGGCGATCTCGGCCGGTGTTTCGGGCGGCCGGGCTCCGGCGTGCGGAGCCCGCTCCACGCCCCTGCGGGCGGGTGGGTTCGCGCCGGAGCGCTGTCGCCCGGCGTGCTCCGCGGCCAACTCCGCGACCAGGCCGTGGACCGGCAGTCCCGCGGTGGCGGCGAGCAGCCGGTCCCACTGGAGGGAAGTGAGTCTCCCGCTGTCGGCGGCCGCCCCCCAGACGCGCCTGGCGGGATGGGCGACCGCCGCGTCCAGGACACCGGGCGGCAGGTCGTCGCGGAGCAGGAACCCCGCCCTTCCGGCACCGAAGAGCCCGATCAGTACCGCGGCGGGGGCGGCACGGTTGAAGCCCAGGCCGTCCAGCCACGCCCGGGCGAGGTTCCCGGAGGGCCGTGGGCCCTCGGCGAGTGCGGCCCAGACCCCGTCGCACTCTTCGACGCCCCGCGAGATCTCCACCGCGGCAGGCTAGCGGGGACGGTCGTACTCGTCGTACTCGTCGCACTTGTACTCGCGGTACCCGTCCTCGTCGCTGCGTCCGCCCGCCGACCGGGGGGCGTGGCGTCGCCGACCGGGCTGCCACCGCGGGCGCGGGGGAACGGGGGTGGCGCGGGGCGTGGGAGGCGTTGCGGGCCCGGTACCGGCGGCGGTCCGAGGGCGGTGACGAGCCTGTCTGCCGCTGCGGTCGGTCGGCATGCTTCACTGGGAGCCGTGCCCTGTGGGCCAGCTCCGCCCGCCGTACCCCTGCAGTGAGGACCTCCTTCCGTGAGCAGCAAGACGCACGCCACGCTCCGCTACACGTCCCTGCGGGTCAGCATCTTCCTCGGCTGCCTGCTGATCTTCCTGCTGCTGGGCCACTTCGGTGTGATCCCGGTGGCCGGTGACGCGGGTGCGGTCTTCCTGGTGCTGCTCGCCGGACTGGTGTCCGCGCCGATCAGCTACGTGGTGCTGAGCAAGCAGCGGGACGCGATGTCGGCGCAGATCAGCGAGAAGGTCGAGACGATCCGCTCGCGCACCGCGGCGCAGAACGCGGAGGAGGACGCGGCCGACGACGCCGCCCGCGCCGCCGCCGCGGCAGCCGTACAGAACTGATCCCCGGTGCCGCAGTCCGCGGGCGGTCCGGCTGCCGCCCCCACCCCTCCGAAGCGGCCGACCGGCCGTGACGTGGCCCGGCTGGCGGGCGTCTCCCAGGCCACCGTGTCGCTGGTGTTCTCGGGTTCGGACGCCGGGCACCGGGTGTCCGAAGCCACCCGGGAACGGATCCGCGAGGCGGCCCGCAGCCTCGGCTACCGCCCTCAGGCGGCCGGCCGGCAACTGCGGCTCGGCCGCAGCGGCATGATCCTGCTGGCGGTGCCCAACCTGCTCGGCCCCTTCTTCGGACGGGTCCTGACCGGGGTGCACGAGGAGGCGGGCAAGCACGGGCTGGCCGTCGTGGTCAGCAGCGGCTGGGCCAGCGCCACCCTCGCGGACGCCGCCGCCACCAGCCGCTTCGACGGCCTGCTGGTCTGCTCCCCGGACGACAGCCAGCTCGGCGAGCTCCCGCCGGACACCCCCGCCGTGTTCCTGGACGCCGATCCGGCCGCCAACCACGGCCGGCCGACCGTCGAACTCGACGTCGCCGGCGGCATGCGCGGCGCGGTCGAGCACCTGGTGGCACTCGGCCACCGGCGGATCGGGCATCTGAGGTCCACCCACTCCGCGTACACCTTCCGGGTCCGGCAGGCCGCGTTCGAACAGGCCACCCGCGGACTGGAGGTGGTCGAGGCGGGCGTCAGCCTGAACGAAGGACGCCAGGCCGCCTTCGAGGCCGCGCACCGGCTGCTCGGCGGGCCGGACCGGCCGCGCGCCGTGGTCTGCGACGACGACGTGGTCGCCTCCGGGCTCTACCAGGCCGCGGCCGAACTCGGGCTGCGGATCCCCGCCGACGTCTCCGTGGTCGGACTCGACAACATCCCGGTGGCCGAGCTGCTGGCGCCGCCCCTCACCACCGTCGACCTCCCCGGCGAGGAACTCGGCCGGGCCGGGGTCACCGCGCTGGCGGCGCTGCTCCGGGGGGAACCGGTGGCCGCCGTCCCGGCTCTGGCGACCAGCTTGGTGGTGCGCAGCTCGACCGGTGCGGCGGCTGTGCGCTGACGTTCTCGGGATGACGGATGACAGTTGACGGATTCTGTCAGCGCGAAGATGTTCGCCGGATGTGCGCCGCCCCCGTTGCCGACCCCATGGCGACCCGCATGTGCTGGGTGGGCCGACTGTCGCGCGGTCGATCGACAATGGACAGAGGGCGGATGACAGATATCGTCATCTGTCAGCCGCCCTCGCGATCCCCTCACGCCTTCGCGGCCACGCGCTCCTCCTGAGCCGCCGCCACGGCGCCGCCCGCGCTGCCGCCCGCGTCCCGCGCCCCTTCCCCAGTCCCCGCCGACGGCCGGGTCTCCAGTCGCCGCCGGCAGCCGAACAGCAGCGCGCCGCCCAGCCCGATCCCACCCACCGCGCAGAGCGCGACGGCGGGCAGGGAGTCGGAGGCGAGCAGCCCGGAGACGGCGTAGCCGGCCGCGTTGCCCGTCGCGAAGAGGGTGACCAGCCAGGCGAACGCCTCGGTCACCGTGCCGGTCGGCGCCAGTTCGGCGACCAGGACGAACGCCGCCGCCAGCAGTGGCGCCAGGGAGATCCCGGACAGCAGCGCCAGACCGGCCATGGCGGCCGGACCGGGGAGCAGGAGCAGCGGCAGGTAGCTGGCGGCCATCGCGAGCGCGATCGTCCAGGTGCGGGTGGCGGTGCTGATCCGCCACGGCAGCGCGCCGTAGACCAGGGCGCCGACCAGACCGCCGAGGGCCGCCAGTGCCAGCAGGCTGCCCGCGCCGCCCGGCAGGCCGCCGGGGTGGTTCTCGGCGTACGCGATGAACAGCACGTTCTGGGCGCCGACCGTCCAGCCGGCGCCGGCCAGTCCGACCAGCAGCAGGACCAGGCCGGGGGAGCGCAGCGGCCCGAGCAGGCCGGCCGAGGACTCGCGCGGCGGCGCCTGCCAGGCGCGGGCGGGCGCGGTGGTGGCGACCACCAGTGAACCGAGCAGCCCGAGCGCCGCGGCCGTCCACAGGGCTGTGGACGGGCCGAAGGCGGCGGCCAGTCCGGCCACGGCCAGCGGGCCGGCCACGTAGAGGACCTGCTGCGAGGCGGAGTCGAAGGCGTACGCGGTGTCCAGTTGCTCCTCCTCGACCACGGCGGGCCACAGGGAGCGCAGGCACGGTTCGAGCGGCGGCATCGCCATCCCGGCGAGTGCGGCGCCGGCCAGGGCGGCGGACGGCGAACCGGGTTCGAGCGCCAGCAGCGCGTACCCCAGTCCGGCGACCAGCGCGGAGGCGATCAGTACCCGGGGCTGGCCGGTGCGGTCCACGATCCGGCCGAGCACCGGGCCGCCGACGGCGGCGGCGATGGCGTACGCGGCGGTGGCCAGCCCGATCCTGCTGTACGGCGCGCCGGCCTCGCGCAGCGCGAGGGCGATCACCAGCGCGGTCATCCCGGCGGGCAGCCGCCCGAGCAGGGTGCCCAGCAGGAGTCGAGTGACGTGCGGGGCGCGGAGCAGGGCGAGATAGCCCATGGCGTTCGGTCTCCTGGGCAGGCGGGGGCGCTGGGGTCGGTCACTAAGTTATACGTATAACTATCTCTGGTCAACCGAGGTGGTCCCGGGCCCGCTCGCCCGCCCCGCCCGACCCCTCGCGGGTCGTTCGTCGACGTAACTCAAACCTGTACTTTGAACATCTCAAAGGTTTATTGCTAATCTTCCGGCCATGACCACCCCAGGCGCCGCACTCCAGTACGGGACGAGCACCCCGCTCGCACCCTGCTGCCCGCGCCTGTCCGGTGCTGTGGACAGCCCGCGCACCTGTCGCGCCCTGCGCTGTACCGAGGCGGCACGCCCCGTCTGAGGCCCGGCCCCGCCGGCTGCCCTCCGCCGTGCCGCCATCGCCCCCGCGCGCCCCACCCCCCTGTCTGTCCTCCCGTTCTCCGGAGTCGCATCCCCATGTCCACCGCGCCCACCGCGTCCACGGCACCGGCCGGATCCCCGGCACCCACCGGGTCCACGCCGCCCTCGTTCCTGGCGAAGGTCCGAAAGACCCCGTTCTGGGTCCAGATCGTCAGCGGCCTCGTCCTCGGCGCCCTGCTCGGCTGGATCGCCCGTGCAGGCGACGTGTCCTGGCTGGCCACCACCCTCGAGACGATCGGCCGGACCTTCGTCCAGCTGCTCACCCTCGCCGTCCCGCCGCTGGTCTTCACCGCGATCCTGGTCAGCGTCGCCAACCTGCGGAACGTCACCAACGCCGCCCGGCTGGCCGTCCGCACGCTGCTCTGGTTCCTGGCCACCTCGCTGATCGCCGTCGCGATCGGCCTCGGCATCGGTCTGCTCACCGACCCGGGCAAGGTCGACCACAACGGCCTCAAGGCCGCCGCCCCGAAGCACACCGGCAGCTGGGTCGACTTCATCACCGGTATCTTCCCGAGCAACATCGTCGAGGCCTTCACCGAGGTGAACGTCCTTCAGATCGTCTTCCTGGCTGTCGTGGCCGGCGCTGCGGTGCTGAAGATCGGGCCCAAGGCCGACCCGGTGCTCAAGCTGAGCGAGTCGCTGCTGGAGCTGATCCAGACCGCGCTCTGGTGGGTCATCCGGCTCGCCCCGCTCGGCACCCTCGGCCTGATCGGCAAGTCCGTCGCCAAGTACGGCCAGGACGTCCTGCAGCCGCTGAGCGTGCTCGCCGTCGACGTCTACGCCGGGTGCGCGCTGGTGCTGTTCGTCGTCTACTCGCTGCTGCTGCGCTTCGCCGGCGGTCTCAACCCGCTCAACTTCTTCAAGGGCGCCTGGCCCGCCGTCCAGCTCGCCTTCGTCTCGCGCTCCTCGGTCGGCACGCTCCCCGTCACCCGCCGGGTGACCGAGCGCCTCGGCGTCCCGAGCGAGTACGCCAGCTTCGCCGTGCCGTTCGGCGCCACCACCAAGATGGACGGCTGCGCAGCCGTCTACCCCGCGCTGGCCGCGATCTTCGTCGCCCAGTTCTACGGCGTCCACCTCGGCGTCGGCGACTACCTCCTGATCGCCTTCGTCTCGGTCATCGGATCCGCCGCCACGGCGGGCCTGACCGGTGCCACCGTGATGCTGACGCTCACCCTCAGCACCCTGGGCCTCCCGCTGGAGGGCGTGGGCCTGCTGTTCGCCGTCGAGCCGATCCTCGACATGGTCCGCACCGCCACCAACGTGGCCGGACAGGTGGTGACGCCGCTGATCGTGGCCGCCCGTGAGGGCATCCTCGACCGCGACGCCTACAACAACCCGACCGGTGACCTCCTGACGGAGAACCGCCCGGCCGTCGTCCCGGCGCAGCCGGCCGCCGAGCCGGTCGCCGCCTGATCCGACCCGCACCCCGTTCGAGCCCTTCCCCCGGCCGGGGGAAGGGCTCGAACCGTCGCTCGACCGACGGCCCTCGCCCTGCCCGGGTCGGACGCCCCGCCCACCGTGCCGCTACGGTTCCCGGGTGACCGCTCCTGCCTGGACCGACGACGAGATCGTCGCCGAGATCCGCGAAATCGCCCGGGCCGACCGCCTGCCACCCCCTGCGCCTGCGGAGGCGGCGGACGCGTTCGAGGCGCTCACCGGGTTCCCGATGGCGCCGCTGCTGCGGAGGATCTACTGCGAGGCCGCCAACGGCGGCTTCGGCCCCGGCGGCGGTGGCGGCCCCGGGTACCGCCGCGTGGAGGGCGGGGTGGTGTCGCTCACCGCGTCGAAGCGGAGGTTCAGCAACGAATCGTCCCTGCTGCACCTCTACCGGGAGTGGACCTCCCAGCCTTCTGCGGAACAGCAGTACTATCCGCGCCACGTGCTGCCGTTGGTGACCCTCGGCGGTGTCATCTGGTGGTGCATCGACCTCAGCAGCCCGCAGGGCAGCATGTGGGGCGCCGACGAGAACGCCTGCGACCACCACTGGCTCGCCCCGCAGAACCTCACGTTGGCCCAGTGGCTCACCGACTGGCTCCGCGGAGATCCCGCCCTTCCGGTGATCCCGCCTGTTCCCGGCTGCCCCACCTGTTGACGGGCGGAGGCGGTCGGGCGTCGGCGGTGAGTCCCGGCCCGCCGTGCGGGATGCTTCCCTTCGGTGCCTCGGTACTTGTGGCGCCGGGCGCGGCGAGAAATCGCCGCCCGACCGGTGGATCACGGTGACGGACAGCCGCCACGACGCCACCGAAGGCTGCTCCTGGCGCCTGCGGCTCTCCGCCGAGGGCGCCCGGACCGACGTCCTCCCCACACCCGGCAGCGATTCTGCGGACGCTGACGCCACCGCAGACGCCGAGGGCGAGGACCTGGACCCGGTCGGCCCACGATGGCCGGAATCCACCGCTAGCCCGCAAGCCCGTAGGCCCGGCTGCACAAAGGCAGGGGGCCCGCCGCGTCCGGATGAACCGGACCGGGGCGGGCCCCCTTGGTACTGCTCGTCATGCTCTTGCTGGCGGCCGGTCAGGGCTGCCGGTGGACCCACACGGGGCCCCGAGCGATCAGATCATCAGAGGATGGATCAGACAGGGGTGACGTTCTCCGCCTGCGGGCCCTTCGGACCCTGGGTGACGTCGAAGCTGACCGCCTGGTTCTCCTCCAGCGAGCGGAAGCCGCTCGCGTTGATGGCGGAGTAGTGGACGAAGACGTCGGGGCCGCCGCCCTCCTGGGCGATGAAGCCGAAGCCCTTCTCGGCGTTGAACCACTTGACGGTTCCGGTCGCCATACCGTTCTCCTTGCGAGGGACGTAGCGGGCACCACACCTTGTGGCACCCGGTCCGCTGCGCTGATCGCCCCGCCTCCGGAGTGGGTCCGGAGTTTTTTCGCACAGTGCTCAATCAGTGCTCAATTGATGCTGGTGAAAAATTACAAAAAGCCTGCGGTTACATGCTCCGCAGGCTCCAAGTACTGCAAGGGGAATCAAACTGCAACTGAGTGGAACCGTAGCACGAGGGGGCTGCCCCGACCAGGGGTCTCCGAAAGCCGTGCACGGTGTGTCGGCCACCGGGTGCGGGGCCTTCCGTAAGGCAGGCATACGCTGCCAGGAGCGCACGAACAGCAGAGGGAGCATCTGGTGACCGGTACGGACTCAGGCGGCCCGGCGGCAGTAAGGCCACGGGTCGGACACATTCAGTTCCTCAACTGCGTGCCCCTCTACTGGGGCCTGGCACGGACCGGAAACCTGCTCGATCTGGACCTCAGCAAGGACACCCCGGAGAAGCTCAGCGACCGGCTGGTGGACGGCTCGCTCGACATCGGGCCGATCACCTGTGTGGAGTACCTGCGCAACGCCGACCGGCTGGTGGTGCTGCCGGACATCGCGGTCGGCAGCGACGGACCGGTGATGTCCTGCGTGATCGTCAGCAAGCTGCCGCTGAACCAGCTGGACGGCCGCCGGGTCGCCCTCGGCTCCACCAGCCGGACCTCGGTACGGCTCGCCCGGCTGCTGCTGGAGGAGCGCGAAGGGGTACGGCCGGAGTACTTCGGCTGCCCGCCCGACCTGGACGTGATGCTGGCCGACGCGGACGCCGCCGTGCTGATCGGCGATCCGGCACTGCGGGCCTCGCTGGAGCAGGCACCCCGTCAGGGGCTGGCCGTGCACGACCTCGGGGCGATGTGGAAGGAGTGGACCGGCCTGCCGTTCGTTTTCGCGGTCTGGGCCGCCCGCCGCGACTACGCCGAGCGCAACCCGGCGATGGTGGCCGCCGTGCACCGGGCCTTCCTGGAGTCGCGCGACCTCTCGCTGGCCGAGGCCGCCCTGGTGGCCGAGCAGGCGGCCCGCTGGGAGTCGTTCGACGCGCCGCTGCTGGAGCGGTACTTCAGCGAGGCACTGGACTTCTCGCTGGGTGAGCGGCAGTTGGCGGGGATCGCCGAGTTCGCCCGCCGGATCGCGCCGGACAGCGGCTTCGCCCCCGACGTCACGGTCACCCTGCTGGAGCCGGCCCCGGTCGGCTGACCGACGCCGACGCCACCCGGCAGCCGCCCCGCCCCGCGCGACCGGCCGCCCGGCACGGCACCCCGCCGGCACCCCGCGGCGGTACTGTCTGGGCAGCCGCGCGCGGTGGGCGGGGCCGGACACGAGGGGACGGGCGGGCCATGGAGCCGCTGGGGGCGGACGATCCACGACAGATCGGCGAGTACCGGCTGCTGCGCCGGCTCGGGGCCGGCGGCATGGGCCGGGTCTACCTGGGCCGCACCGCTGGCGGCCGGACGGTCGCGGTCAAGGTGGTGCGCGGTGAACTCGCGGACGATCCCGAGTTCCGGGCCCGGTTCCGTCAGGAGGTCTCGGCGGCCCGCCTGGTGGGCGGCGCCCGGACGGCCCCGGTGCTGGACGCCGACACCGAGGGGCCGCAGCCCTGGGTCGCCACCGGCTACGTCGCGGGTCCGGCGCTCGGCGCCGCCGTCCGCCGCCACGGACCGCTGCCCGTCCCCGCCGTCCACGCCCTCGGGGCGGAACTCGCCGGGGCACTGGCCCATGTGCACGGCCTCGGACTGGTGCACCGGGACGTCAAACCCTCCAACGTGCTGCTCGCCCTGGACGGCCCCCGCCTGATCGACTTCGGCATCGCCCGCGCGCTGGACGGGGCCACCGAGCTCACCCGCTCCGGGTTCATGGTCGGCTCGCCGGGCTTCATGTCGCCCGAGCAGGCCGCGGGCGGCCGGCCGGGTCCGGCGGGGGACGTGTTCGCGCTGGGGGCGGTGCTGGCCTACGCGGCCACCGGGGTCCCGCCGTTCGGCGAGGGCGTCAGCGCGGCCGTGCTGCTGTACCGGGTCCTGCACGAGGAGCCCGACCTTCGCGGGGTCCCGGCCGGGCTGCGCGAGATCGTCGAGGAGTGCCTGGCCAAGCGCCCCGAGGACCGGCCGGTCCCGGCCGACCTGCGGGAGCGGCTGGCCGCCATGGCACCCGGCCCGAGCGAGAACGGCTGGCTCCCGCCGGCCCTGTCGGCGGCGGTCGCCCGCAGCGCGGTCGAACTGCTGGACCTGGAGGGGGAGGGGGACGGCTGCACGGGCCCGGCCGACGGGGCGGCCCGCGGGAGCGGCGCCGCGACCGCCGCCGGGCACAGCCGCACCGAGGTCGACGGACCGTCGGACCGGGACCTCCGGCAACCTCCCGCACCGCAGGTACCAGTGGCACCACAGACACCACCACGGACACCACCGCCGACCACCCCGGCGGGACGCCGCCCGGACCTCCGGTGGCTGGTGGCCGCCGCCGTGGTGGCCACGCTCGGCGTGTCGCTGGTGGTGCTGCAACCCTGGCAGGGCAGCGGCACCGGCGGCCAGGGCGCCGGCGCCACGAACTCCGCCCCCGGCCCGGGCGCCGCCCCGGACACGGGCGCCACCCCGGCGCCCTCGCCGTCCGCCTCGCCGCCCGCCGC
>NZ_JAIZ01000626.1 GCF_000710465.2 Kitasatospora sp. MBT63
TGGGGGTGCGGCCGGGGGAACCTCGGGCGGGCGGCGCGGTGGGGACCGTGCTGCCCGGCCCGACAGAGGGTGTGACATGTACAATTGCATGTATCACATGGCGTTGGGAAGACCCGGGGAGCCGTCAACTTGTACCCCTGGACGGCCGGTTGGCGCGGCCGGCCCGGGACGGGGGCCTCCGGACCACCGGGTGAAGAGTCGACGAACAGTCAGTCGCAGGGGTTGGAGGACCCGTTACCGGCTAGTAGCCTACGGCGACGTGACCGAGACCCCTGACACCCTCTCCGCTGCCCGGCCGCGCCGCCGCCGGGTCCTCAAGGCCGCCGCGCTGACCGCGGGCGCCGTCGCCGTACCGCTGGGCCTCGGCGGGGCCACCGCCTCCGCCGCGCCCACGCCCCAGTTCCTGCACGGCGTCGCCTCCGGCGACCCGCTGCCGGACGGCATCCTGCTGTGGACCCGCGTCACCCCGTCCCCGGACGCCGTACCTGGCTCCGGCAGAGGCCAGGACACCGCGGTGGTCTGGCAGCTGGCCACCGACAAGGCGTTCACCGCCGTCGTCGCGAGCGGCACCGTCACCGCCACCGCCGCGTCCGACCACACCGTCAAGGCCGACGTCCGCGGCCTGACCCCCGACACCGGCTACTGGTACCGCTTCACCGCCGGCGGCGTCACCTCCCCCGCCGCCCGCACCCGCACCACCCCGGCCGCCGACGCCGCGCTGAGCCACCTGCGGCTGGGCGTCGCCTCCTGCGCCAACTGGGAGGCCGGCTACTTCTCCGCCTACCGCCACCTCGCGGCCCGCGGCGACCTCGACGCCTTCCTGTTCCTCGGCGACTACATCTACGAGTACAAGTCCGGCGAGTACTGCGCCCGCGGCACCGTGGTCCGCCCGCACGAGCCCGCCCACGAGATCACCACCCTCGCCGACTACCGCATCCGGCACGGCCGTTACAAGACCGACCCGGACCTGCAGGCGCTGCACGCCGCCATCCCGACCGTGGCGATCTGGGACGACCACGAGTTCGCCAACGACGCCTACTCCGGCGGCGCCGAGAACCACACCCCCGGCACCGAGGGCAACTGGGCCGACCGGGTCGCCGCCGCCAAGCAGGCCTACTTCGAGTGGATGCCGGTCCGCCCGTCCGTCGCCGGCACCACCTACCGCCGGCTGCGCTACGGCAAGCTCGCCGACCTGCACCTGCTGGACCTGCGCTCGTTCCGCTCCGAGCAGGTCAAGGCCGGCAACGGCGACGTCGACTCCGCCGACCGCACCATCACCGGCCGCGCGCAGCTGGACTGGCTGAAGGCCGGCCTGTCCGCCTCCGACACCACCTGGCGGCTGATCGGCAACGAGGTGATGATCTCCCCGGTCGCCTTCCTCTCGCTGCCCGGCTACCTGCTGCGCCCGCTCGCCAAGCTGCTCGGCCTGCCCGGCGAGGGCATCGCGGTCAACACCGACCAGTGGGACGGCTACACCCACGACCGGCGCGAACTGCTCGGCCACCTCAAGCAGAACGGCATCGGCAACACCGTCTTCCTCACCGGCGACATCCACTCCGCCTGGGCCGCCGACGTCCCGTACGAGGCCGCCACCTACCCGGCCTCGGGCAGTGTCGCCACCGAGTTCGTGGTCACCTCGGTGACCTCGGACAACATCGACGACGTCCTCAAGGTCGCCCCCCAGACCATCTCGCTGCTGGCCGTCGCCGCCCTGGAGGCCGCCAACCGCCACGTCAAGTGGATCGACCTGGACTCGCACGGCTACGGCGTCCTGGACATCACCCCGCAGGCCGCGCAGATGGACTACTACGTGCTGTCCGACCGGACCCGGCAGGACGCCACCTCCAAGTGGACCCGCTCGTACCGGACCCGCTCCGGCACCCAGCAGGTCGAGCGGGTCTACGCGCCCGTGAAGTGACACCCCGCCGGCCGCGCCGCCTCCCGGGCCACCGGGCGGCGGCGCGGCCGGTCCCCGGTTCCGGTTCAGGCCTGCGGTACGGCCAGGCTGTAGCGCTGCTTCTCCTTGCGGGTGGCGCCGAGCCGGTCGTAGAAGCGGATCGCGCCCTCGTTCCGGACCGGCGTGTTCCACTGCACCTCGGCCGGCCCGCGGGCGCCGGCCTCGGCCACCACCGCGCCGATCACGAGACCGCCGAGGCCGAGGCCGCGGTGCTCGTCGCGCAGGTAGAGGCAGTCCAGG
>NZ_JAIZ01000627.1:0-19839 GCF_000710465.2 Kitasatospora sp. MBT63
CGCCCGATCCGGGGGCGTACGGCCGGCCCGGCCTCGGGCGTCACCAGGGCCCGGAGCCGGCCCAGCCGGCCGGCGGCCCGGTCCGGGAGGGCGTGGCGCAGCCGCAGGGCCACCGCCCGGACGGGCCCGCCGGGCCGCCCGAGGAGGAGGCCGAGGGGGCGTACGGCCGCGGGGAACCGGCGGGGCCGGCCAGGTGGGAGGGCGGTCCGTACGGCGGGTGATGAGCGGGTGATGAGCCGTACGGGGGTGGGTGGTGGCCCCCCGTACGGCTCGCACGTCTGCCTCCGGACATTCGGACATAGCGTCACATAGGGTGCGCCTGCGGGCGTCGGACCGGTGCCCGCCCGGATGTGACGTCGAGCCGATCGAAGCATTCCGTCCAGGGCACGCACATCCGGTCAGGACACTGTTTCCGTCGTCCAGGAGGACGTGCATCGTGCAGAAACTCACCCGTCTCGGTGTCGCCGTCGCGACCGCGCTCGCAGCCGCCGCCGTGTCCGCCCCCGCCGTGTCGGCCTCCCCGGCCGCCCCCGCGGACCACGGGCACGCCCACGGCCACGAACAGGGCCAGGGCGGCCGCCACGCGGTGTTCGCGCAGACCGACAACACCGCGGGCAACCAGGTCGTCGCCTACCACCGGGGCGAGGACGGCCGCCTGACGCAGGCCGGGGTCTACGACACCGGCGGCCTCGGCGGGGTGCTGGACGGCGCGGTCGCCGACCACCTCGCCTCGCAGGGATCGCTCACCTACGACCCCGGGCACGCCCTGCTGTACGCCGTGAACGCGGGCAGCGACACCGTGACCGTCTTCGCCGTCGACGGTGACCGCCTGGAGCGCCACCAGGTCGTCCCCTCCGGCGGCCGGTTCCCGGTCAGCGTCGCCGTGCACGGGGACGTGGTCTACGTACTGAACGCCCTGGACGGCGGCTCCGTCCAGGGCTTCACCGTCGAACACGGTCACCTGGAGCAGCACGCCGACTGGAACCGCTGCCTGGGCCTCGACCCCGACGCCACACCGCAGTTCGTCAACACCCCCGGCCAGGTCGGTTTCACCGGCGACGGCTCCAAGCTGGTCGTCACCACCAAGGCCAACGGCAACAGCATCGACGTCTTCGACCTCGAGCACTCCGGCGCACCCGCCCGGCATCCCGTGGTCACCGTCCAGCCCGGCGCGGTGCCGTTCGGCTTCGTCACCAACGGCGCCAACGGGCTGCTCCTCACCCAGGCCGGCCCGAACGCGGTCGCCACCGTCCACATCCACGACGACGGCACGGTGATGCAGACCGCCGCCGCGCCCACCGGCCAGATCGCCACCTGCTGGATCACCGCCGCCGGCGACTTCCGGTACGCCTCCAACGCCGGCAGCGCCTCCGTCAGCGGGTACCGGCTCAACCCGGACGGCTCGCTCACCGCCCTCGGCAACACCACCACCGACCCCGGCACCGTCGACTCCGCCGCCTCCCGGGACGGCCGCTACCTCTACGTGCAGACCGGGATCAACGGCATCCTCGACGAGTTCCGGGTCAACGGCGACGGCTCGCTGACCGCCCTCGGCTCGCACGTGGTCCCCGGTGCCGTCGGCGGCGAGGGCATCGTCGCCTTCTGAGCCACCGTCCGCCCGGGCCGGGACACCGTCCGGGCCCGGGCGGTCCGCCCACCGTCCCCGGTGTCAGTGGCGTCCGGTCCACTTCTCGCAGACCGACAACTACCCCGGGGGCTGCCATGGGCGTGCTGACCGACTACTTCCGCGCGACCGGCGCCGCCGCGGTCGTCCGTGCCCTGGCCCGGGCGGACGGCGGATCACCGGCCGTCGGGCCGCGCCCGGCGTTCGACGGCCTCGAGGCCAAGGGGATCGATCCGGTGGTGGTCCTGGGGCAGTTGGTCGCCGCCGTCCGCCGGGTGCCGTGGGAGGCCGGTCTGGTCCGGGAGCAGCCGGTCTGGCCGACGACCGCGCCGCCCGGCCCGGACGGCCCCGAGGGCGAGGAGGACGACCCCTGGGTGACGGGCCCCTGGGTGATGCAGCTCGACGACGCGGTGCGGGACTCCCTGGCGGCGCTGCCCGACGCGGAGATCCCCGCAGTCGTCGCCCGCTGGGCGCTCGCCGAGGAGTTGCAGCCCGCGAGCGCGGAGGAGGTCCGGCCCGTGGCCGAGGAGCTGATCCGGCTCGCCCGGCGGGCGCGCGGGGCCGATGAGCGGCTCTACTGCTGGATCTGCGTGTAGCGCGCGGCCGGCCCGGGCGCCGGGGATTCCGGAGCCCGCGGTGTGCCGGGGCGTGGCCGGGGCAGACGCGGGGCAGCGCCGGGCGGTCCCGCCCGGCGGTGAGCCCGGGGAGGCTGTCATGACCGGCCAGCTACCGTCGACCGTCGGCTCCGGGGCCGACGCGCCGATCCGTACCGATGTACCGGCCCGGCTGGACCGCCTGCCGTGGTCCCGCTGGCACTGGCGGATCGTGATCGGCCTGGGCACGGTGTGGATCCTCGACGGCCTGGAGGTGACCGTCGTCGGCAACATCGCCGCCCGGCTGGCCGAGTCCGGCAGCGGGATCACCATCAGCACCGCCCAGGTCACCACCGTCGCCGCGGCCGTCTACGTGGCGGGTGCCTGCAGCGGCGCGCTGTTCTTCGGCTGGCTGACCGACCGGCTCGGCCGGAAGCGGCTCTTCATGATCACGTTGGCCGTCTACCTGGCGGCGACGGCCGTGACGGCGTTCTCCTGGTCGGCCTGGTTCTTCTTCCTGTGCCGGTTCTTCACCGGCTTCGGCATCGGCGGCGAGTACGCGGCGATCAACTCGGCCATCGACGAGCTGATCCCGGCCCGGGTGCGGGGCCGGATCGACCTCGTCATCAACGGCAGCTTCTGGATCGGCGCGGCGATCGGCGCCTTCGCCTCCATCGCGCTGCTGAACACCTCGCTGTTCGCCACCGGCCTCGGCTGGCGGCTGGCGTTCGGGATCGGCGTGGTGCTCGGCCTGGTGATCCTGCTGGTGCGCCGTCACGTGCCGGAGAGCCCCCGCTGGCTGTACACCCAGGGGCGGGGCGAGGAGGCGGACCAGGTGGTCGCCGAGGCCGAGCGGCTCGTCGAGCGGGAGACCGGGAAGCCGCTGCCCGCGGCCTCCGGCACCATCGTGATCCGCCCGCGCGGCCCCCTCGGCTTCGTGACGATCGCCCGCACGGTGACCCGGAGCTACCCGCGGCGGACCGTCCTCGGGCTCGCGCTCTTCATCGGCCAGGCCTTCCTGTACAACTCGGTCACCTTCGGCTTCGCGGTGATCCTGTCGACCTTCTTCGACGTCCCGACCGGGAACACCGGCTACTACTTCGCGGTGATCGCGGTGGGCAACTTCCTCGGGCCGCTGCTGCTCGGCCACCTCTTCGACTCGGTCGGCCGGAAGCCCATGATCGCCGGGACGTACATCGGCTCGGGGGTGCTGCTGTTCGCCACCGCTTTCCTGTTCCAGCAGGGCCTGCTGAACGCGACCACCATGACGGCCTGCTGGACGGCCGTGCTGTTCCTGGCCTCCGCGGGTGCGAGCGCCGCCTACCTGACGGTCAGCGAGATCTTCCCGCTGGAGACCCGGGCGCTGTGCATCGCGTTCTTCTACGCGGTGGGCACCGCGATCGGCGGCATCACCGGGCCGCTGCTCTTCAACGGCCTGGTCAGCAGCGGCAAACCCGCCGACACCACACTCGCCTTCTGCATCGGCGCGGCCCTGATGACACTGGCCGGCGGGGTCGAGGCGGCGATCGGCGTCCGCGCCGAACGCCGCAGCCTCGAGTCGCTGGCCCAACCTCTCAGCGCCGTCGACGAACCCGAACCGGCCCCCCGCTGACCCGCCGCCGGCGGGCCTCATGCCTGCCGCAGGATCACCGCGGGGTTCAAGCGCCGGCCCGGTGGACGGCTTCCAGGGTGGTGAGGTCGTCCTCGGTCAGGCGCAGCGCCCCGGCGGCGACGTTGGCGGCGAGGTGGTCGGGGTTGCCGGTGCCGGGGATGGCGAGCACGTGGGGGCCGCGCTGCAGCGTCCATGCGATCCGTACCTGGGCCGGGGTGGCGCCGTGGGCGCGGGCGACGGCGAGCACCGCCGGGCTGTCGGCGCCGCTCGCGCCGGCCTCCCGGCCGGTGCCGGCGATGGCGTAGAACGGCACGAAGGCGACGCCCTGCTCGCCGCAGCTGCGGACGAACGCGTCGTGCTCGGGCCGCATGCCGATGCCGTAGGGGTTCTGGACGCAGACCACCGGTGCGATGGCCAGGGCCTCCTCGAGGTGGTGCGGCTGGACGTTGGAGATGCCGAGGTGGCGGATCAGCCCGGCGGTCCGCAGGTCGGCGAGGGCGCCGAAGCGCTCGGCGATCGAGCCGGCGCCGAGGATCCGCAGGTTCACCACGTCGAGGTGGTCGCGGCCGAGCTGGCGCAGGTTCTCCTCGACCTGTCCGCGCAGTTGGCCGGGCGTGGCGTGGGTCTCCCACTCCCCCGACCGGTTGCGGCCGGGTCCAACCTTGGTGGTGATGACCAGGTCGTCCGGGTAGGGGGCGAGCGCCCGGTTGATCAGCTCGTTGGCGGAGCGCAGCGGGGAGAAGTAGAAGGCGGCGGTGTCGATGTGGTTGACGCCGAGTTCGACGGCGCGGCGCAGCACGGTGATCGCCCGGCCGCGGTCGCCGGGCACCGCGTCGGGGATGAGCGCCTTGCCGTCCTGGGCCAGGCGCATCGCGCCGAAGCCGATCCGGTTGACTGCCAGGTCGCCGAGGGTACAGGTGCCGGATGCGGCTGCCGTGATGGTCTGTGAGGTCATGCCGGAATGATCGCTGCGGTAGGGTGCCGGCTGCCATTGATTCACACATTCCTGAATCCCTGCGATCCGAGGGGTGGTCACCGTCCTGACGGAGTTGGCGTTCTCGGCGGGTGACCTGGCGCTGATGCGGTTCGCCGTCTCACCGATGTGGGAGGTGGGGACCAGCTTCCGGGCGCTGACCGGCGGCGCCGCGCATCCGGTGCACCGGCCGTGGGTGGAGCAGGTCCGGCCGCGGCTGGCGGCGGCCGGGCTGGACCGCGGCTGGCTCGCCGAACTGGTCCCGCCCGCGGGCTACGTGGCGGACTTCCTGAACCCCGCGCCCGCCGGCCCGGCGCCGGACCTGGCCACGGAGCTGGCCGGGATCCTGGCCACGCCGGAGGACCGGGTGCGCCGCGACCTCGACCGGCTGGGCGAGCAGGCGGGGCGTCTCGGTCCGCGGCTGCGGGCCCTGTACGCGGATCCGCGGGCGCGGCTGCCCAGGGTGGTGGAGGAGATCGGGACGTACTGGGAGCTGGCGCTCGCCCCGTACTGGGAGCGGATCCGCGCGGTGCTCGACGCGGAGGTGTTCCACCGGGCCCGGCAGGTCGCCGAGCACGGCGCCGGTCACGTCCTCAACGACCTGCACTCGTCCGTCAGTTGGGAGGACGACGTGCTGCGGCTGGTGCGCCGCAAGCCGCCGCTGTCCCGTCCGTCGGCGGGTCCGGGGCTGCTGCTGGTGCCGTCGGCGTTCACCGGGCCGCATCCGTTCGCCCGGGTGACGCCGCCCGGGCCGCCGCAACTCGCCTATCCGGCCCGCGGTGTCGGCGCCCTGTGGGTGCGGCGGCCGGTGGCCGGCACGGCCGCCCTCGCCGCCGTGCTGGGGCGTTCGCGGGCCCTGCTGCTGGCCGAGTTGGACTCCCCGGCCTCGACCACCGAACTGACCCGGCGCACCGGGCTGTCGGCGGCCGGGGTGTCGCAGTACCTGACGGCGCTGCGCGACGCGGGCCTGGTCAGCGCCCACCGGGCCGGCCGCTCGGTGCTGTACGCGCGGACCGCGGTCGGCGAGTCGCTCCTGCTGGCGGCGGCCTCGTAGCGTCCGGGGCGGGCCTCGGACCCCCGGGTTGTTGAAGGTTGAACGCCACGTCCGAATACCGCCGGAGTTCCACGCCGTGCCGACCGAGGATCGAGCCATGTCCCGCGAGCACAGAAGGAGTTCCCCTCTCATGACCACGACGACGACGGAGCGCACCGGCGCGGTGGACGGCCGGACGGCGAGGCTGGCCGGCAAGGTGGCGCTGGTGACCGGCGGCAGCCGGGGCATCGGCGCGGCGGTCGCGCTGCGGCTGGCCGAGGAAGGCGCCGGCATCGCCCTCACCTACCGCGGTGACGGGCAGCGGGCGGCCGCGGTGGCCGCCACGGTCGAGGCCCTCGGCCGCCGCGCCTGGGCGGTACGGGCGGACAGCGGCGACCCGGCGGCGGTACGGACGGCCGTGGACGGCACGGTGGCCCGCCTCGGACGGCTGGACATCCTGGTCAACAACGCGGGCCTGGGCACGATCGCCCCGCTCGCCGACCTGGCCGCGGACGAGGTCGACGCGGTGCTGGACGTCAACGTGCGCGGGCCGTTCCTGATGGCCCAGGCGGCGGCGGTCCACCTGCCGGCCGGCGGACGGATCATCACCATCGGCAACTGCATGAACGACCGGGTGCCGTTCGCCGGTGCGACGCTCTACGCGACCAGCAAGGCGGCCCTGGCCGGGCTCACCAAGGCGCTCGCCCGGGAACTCGGCGGCCGCGGGATCACCGCCGTCAGGCCCGCGGCGGCGCCGCGAGGCGCTCCCGCAGCGAGCCGAGGATCTCCCGGACGTCGGCCAGGTCGGGGCCGGCGCAGCGCTGGACGGCGGCGGCCAGCCGTTCCCGGGCGGCGTCGGTCCGGCCGAGCGTCTGTCCTTCCAGCAGGGCGGCGATCCGGACGGCCTCGGCCCGCGGGCGTTCGCCCGCGGGGCCGCCCGCCTCGTACCCGCTGATCGCGAGTTCCGCCGCGGCCAGCGCCTCCTCCGACCGCTCGGCGATGGCGAGCGCCCGGGAGCGTTCGTAGTGGACAGCGCCGGTCACGTAGCAGGAGACCACCGGGTGGCCGTCGGCCTCGGCCCGGTCACGGACCGCCTCGGCCTCGGCCAACCGCTCCAGGGCCGCGTCCAGGCCCGCCGCGCCCTCGGCCTCGACGGTGAGCCGGGCGACGTCCCGCAGCATCGCGGCGACCTGGTCCGGGCGCGGCGCCCGCTCGTGCGAGGCCAGGGCCCGGAGCCGGGCCGCGTCGACGGCCTCCCAGTGGCCTGCCGCGGCCAGCGCGGTGGTCGCCTCGCAGGCCACCGTGGTGTGGATGTCCTGGTCCTCCCAGTCGGCGACGGTGTCGGCGAGGTGCAGGAACTCCTCGGCCGCCTCACGGTGTTCGCCGAGCGCTGCGAGCCCGCGGCCGAGGTTCATCCGGACCTGCGCCACCAGCCGCTCGTCGATCGCGGCGGTGTCGCCACCGCGCAGCACGGACTCCAGCACCGCGACGGCGTCCGCCTCCTGTCCGGTGTCGTCGAGGATGCCGGCGAGTTGCAGCCGCGTCTCGGCCGCGTCCTGGACGGCGCCGGCGCGGTCGTACCGGGCCGCCGCCTCGGACAGCGCCCGCACCGCACCGGTGTGGTCGCCGGTGTGGGCGCAGGCGTGGCCGAGCATGGCGTACGTCGGCGCGACCGGGAAGGCCTCGTCGCCCCAGCGGGCGGTCTCGGCGAGGGCCCGGTGGAGGAGCGGCACGGCGTCGGCCGGCTTGCCCTGCACCAGCTTCACCTGGCCGAGGAGTCCGAGCGCACGAGGTGCCCGCCACGGACGTCCGGCGGTCTCCAGCAGGTCCAGCGCGCGCAGCAGCCCGGCCTCGGCCTGTTCGAAGTCCCCTCGCCGGGCCGCCAGATCGGCGCGCATCTGCAGGGCGCCGGCGACCCGGGCCGCGTTCCCGTAGCCGTCGGCGGCCCGTTCGGACGCCCCGACTTCGGCCTCGAACCGCTCCGGTGTGCCGTCCGGGGCCCCGTCCGCGGTCCCGCCCGGGGCGGCGACCGCCTCGTGGTGGGCGGCGTAGGCGCGGCAGTGCAGGATGGTCAGGTGGTCCTCGGTCTCGAGCCGGTCCGCCGCGAGCAACTCCCCGGCCTGCTGCAGGAACGCGTCCAGCACCGCCCAGTCGCGGTGCGGGCGAAGTGGTGCATCTCCTCGTGGGAGCCGCTCCACTTGGCGCAGCTCTGCTGGAGCTGCTGGCGGTGCGAGCCGAGGTGTCCGGGGTGGCGGCGGGTGGCCGCCTCGAAGCGGTACCGGACGGTGTCGGCGCCGAGCGAGGCGCCGCGGCCGCTGATCTGCAGGAAGTACCAGGGGCCGAGCCATCCGGGTTCCCGCTCGGCGACCTCGTAGAGCTGCTCCTCGGCGACCTCCAGGCGTTCGTGGAAGGTCCGCCACTGCTCCTGCGAGACGTACTTGGCGCTGGCCCGGGTGCGGGCCTCCCACGCCCAGGCGACCTGGCGGGCGCCGGAGAGCAGCAGCGGCAGCGCGGAGTCCGGCTCGGCGGCGACGGCCTCCGGGAGCCACCGTTCGATGCCGCCCACCTCGGACACCATGGCCAGCAGCCAGGTCAGCTCGGCGGGGTCGGCGGCGGCCGTCAGGCCGTCCCGCACGGCGGCCCAGTCGCCGGCGGCGGCCCGGGTGCGCAGCACGGCGAGTTCCTGGTCGCCGAGGGCCGGGTCGACCTCGTGCACGGCGCCCGGGGCGCGGCCGGCGCCGCGGCCGGTGACCCGGTTCCACAGGCCGGTCGGGCCGCCTTCGGTGTCGCTGCCGGTACGGCGTCTGAAAAGCGGCATGGTGTGCGGCCCCCCTCGCATGGACATCCACGTCAACTGGCCTTGGTGACGGCCACTCGAACGGAGTACATATCACGGACCGGCCCAGGCCGCCTGTCCACCCCCCGGGCGTTCGTGTGCCGAGAGCCCCTGCTCGGCGGCGGTTCGGGCCCCCGGCGGGCCGTCCGGCCGCCTCCGCACTGTCGGTACCGGCCGCTAGCGTCGGACCGCACGTGGGAGGCGAGGGCGAGACCGTGGGAGAGGGGACGACATGACGGGTCGAGGGGTGCTGTTCGCGCTCACCGCCGACCGGGCCGCGCGGCTGGCCGGTGCCCGGGACGACCGCGAGGTGCTGCGCCTGCTCGCCGCGCTCGAGGAGGAGTGGGAACGTGACTGGCTGGCCCAGCTCGACAGGGCCTGGGACCGGCTGCACCGCTGCCTCACCGACGGCTCCCTGACGTTCGGCTCCGGGGCGCACGGCAGCCCGCACTACCCGCTGTCCCACGCCGTCCTGGGCGGGCTGCCGCTGTACCAGGGCGCGGGTTACCTGGCCGCCCTGACCGAGGTGCAGGAGGTCCGGGAGGTCGCGGCCGCGCTCGAGCCCTTGGACGCGGCCTGGCTGCGGGCCGTTTCGTCCGCCTGGAGTCGGCGGCCGAGCCCGCGGGGCCGTTCGGCGGGGGTCCGTTCGGTGAGGAGGACTTCGGCCACCTGTGGTCGAACTTCCTCGACCTGCGCGCGCTCTACCGCCGCGCGGCCGGCGCGGGCCGGGCGGTGGTCCTCACCGTCGACCGGTGACGCCCGCCGGGGCGGCTGCCGCGGTCAGGGCCGTTCGAAGAACTGCAGCACGCCGCCGACGGAGAAGCACAGCGCTCCGGCGAAGGTCCCCCAGTTGGCGATGTCCACGTTCACCAGGCTGTCGGTCTCGGGCCGGGTGAACGCGGCCAGGGCGGAGACCAGGAACAGCACCGAGCCGAGCTGGTTGACCATCACGATCCACCAGGCCAGGCTGCGTGAGCGCCAGCACGGCCGACCGTGGCAGACCTCGACGATCGCCAGGTGGCCGGAGATCAGGAACAGCGCGCAGCCGATCAGGTCGGGCGTCCAGATCAGCCGGTTCACCTGCTGGGCCGTCAGGCCGGTCAGGAAGGAGTCGAGCAGGTTGATGCCGAACACCAGCGTGCCGACGAACAGGATGAAGGTGCTCAGCCAGTCGATCCGTAGCGGCTCGTAGCTCCACCACCGCCACCGGCCGGTCACCAGCGACCCGGACCAGCCGCCGGCCGCGTCGGTCCCGCGGCGCGGCGAGTTCACCGCCTGGAGCAGCGAGGTGTAGCCGCCGGTGTTGAAGAACAGGCCGCCCACGAAGTAGACGGTGGCGATCGTGGTCGCACCGGCGGACCCGAGCTGGGCGAGCGCCGCGCCGGCGGCGAACAGCGCGCCGCCCACCGTGAACGCGCCGGCCGCGATCAGGTTGAGCCTGGCCAGGCGGCGCAGCGCGACGTCGTCGGCGCGGCGGGCGCGGCGCTCGCCGCCGTCGTGGGTGCGTACCCGCAGCGCGCCGCGCTTTCGGGCCAGTCGCGACTCCCAGATCGCCGTCCCGCCCTGGGCCGGGCGCCGGGTCAGCCGGGTGGTGAACGGTCCCGCGCCCTCGGCGCGCTCCTCGGGTCGGCCCATCGGGCGAGCGTAACCGCGCGGGGCGGTCAGGGGCGGGTGGCCAGGTCCGTGTCTCCACCGATCCCCCGGATGCCGCCCCAAGCCTCCAGCAGCGGTGTCGGACCCGTCTGCGATGCTCCCCGGCAGGAGGGTCGGCGGGCGCCGACCGGGAGGGGCGGCTGGCGATGGCGTTCGACGGCGAGGTCTGGCGGCTGGTGCGGCGGGAGGGCCCGGCGGGCGAGGAGGGCGGCGTGGGCGAGATCGTCGTCGACGACGCCGACTTCCCGTGGCTGCACGGCCGCTTCGTCCCGGGCCCGGGGTTCCCCGCCGTGGAGCCGCTGTTCGCCCGGGCGCGGGCGCTGTGCGAGGCCGAGGAGTGGGAGGCGTTCGACGACGCGTACGAGGAGATCACCGGGCGCCTCGCGCTGGTCTCCCCGTCCGGGCCGGTGGCCGAGTTCCTGCTCCACATCGAGGACGGCCGCGCGTGGTTCCGCTGGAGCGAGGAGCCGTTCGAGGAGGGCTAGCACCGGGCCCGGCGCCCTGCGGCCTTCCGGAGACCGCCGGTCCGGTACGAGCAGCCGGTGGTACGGTCCGCGCCGGCGTCACCGACCGATGCGACGACCTCTACGCGGGGCGTCGACAGCACCCCCGTGCCGCGGACGGCCCGCTCCGGGCGGTTCCGTCGGAGGCGCCTCCCCGGACCCGGATCCGGTCCCGGAACAGGAACAGGAACAGGAACAGGAACAGCGGACCGTCAGCCGGTGCCCGGAAGGCTCCACTGCGCCGGTCCGGTGGCCGCCGGCGGCGCAGGGGCGAGGTGCTGCGGAAAGCCTGAGGTCCAGCACCGCGTGCCGTCCTCCAGGACCGCAAGGGCTTCCGTCCCGGGGAGTTGCTCGGCCCAGTCGAGTGCGCGTGCGGAACCCATGGCGAAGGCGGCAGTGGTCCAGGCGTCCGTGCGGGCCAGGCACCGGCCGATCAGGGTGACCGAGAGCATGCCTGTGACCGGACGATCGGTGTGCGGGTCGAGAATGTGGGCTCCGCGTTCCGCGACGCCGGAGGTGGCGACCGCGAGGTCGTGGCCGGTGACGACGGCGGCGAGTCCGCCCGGGCGCGCCGGGTCGGCGATCCCGATCCGCCAGGGGCCGCCGCAGGTCTGAACGTCTCCGCCGCCGCCCACACTGTGCCAGGTGGATCCGGCCGCTCGCAGGTGCCGGGATGCCTCCTCCACGGCCCAGCCCTTCACCCAGCCGCTCGGGTCGAGCCGACCTCCGGGGTGGTCCGTGAACCAGCCGTCGGTCTCGATGGCAACCTCACGGCAGCTCTCCAGCACCTCGGCGACGTCGGGATCGCACTGGGCGAGCGTCAGTTCGCCGCGTCCGAGCCTGCTGATGTCGGAGGTGGGCCGGTAGGTGGAGAACACCTCGTCGATCCGGTGCAGCCGTTGGACGATCCGGCGCAGCGCAGGGCCCGTCGCGGCGGTGGGATCGCGGACGGTGAAGGAGAAGACCGTACCCATGACATGTTCGGCGTGCCGCAGGGTCGCCCGCTGGGCCGAAGGACCGGCGGCCACCCCTACAGCCCCGCCTGGTCGAGGGCGCTCTGCAGTGAGCGGGTGTAGCCGTCGCTGGTGTACGTCGCGCCGGACACGGCATCGATGTGCGCGCTCTGGGCGGCGATCGCCTCCTGGCCGAGCTGTGGCAGGGCGAAGCTGTTGATCTCCTGGTCACGGCGGTCGTGACTGGGGTAGCGGATCACCTCGATCTTCGCGATCCTCCTGCCGTCCAGGGTGACTCTGACCTGGACGGCCCCGTAGCGGGTGTTGGCCGCGTCACCGGTCACCGATCGCGAGGCCCCGCCGGCTGCCGGGGCGGACGTCGCCGGCGGGGCCGGATCGGCGGCGGGCGCGGAGGTGGCCGTCGGGGCCGGCGCCCCGGGGTCACCTGAGCTGATGACGCCACTGCCCGTGCCCACGTCGTGCGGTTTCAGCGAGAGCAGCAGGATCACCCCTGCCACGGTGGCGGTACTGGTGATGACGGCTCTACGCAAGGGAGTTCTCCTCAACGGTCGGGTGGTCGGTGACGGTCGACGGGTCAGAGTTCGAAGGATTCGCAGTGGATGCGCGAGCGCCGGACCCCGGCGGCCCGCAGAACTCGTCCGGCCTCGTCCGTGAAGGCCGGCGGTCCGCACAGGTAGACCTCGTGTGCGGCGAGGTCCGGGACAAGGCCGCGGAGTGCGGCACCGAGGTCGCCGATCTGGGCACGGGTGCCGAGCAGCTCGTGCACCTGGGCGCCGCGGGCGGTCGCGACGGTCGCCAGTTCGTCCCGGAAGAGGACGTCCTGCGGCCGGCGGGCGCGCTGGACGAGGGTCACCCGGCCCGGAAGTGACTCGAACAGGGCACGAAGCGGGGTGATCCCGACTCCGGCGCCGAGCAGCAGCACCCTGTGCTCCCTGCGGCGGCCGGCGGTGAATGCCCCGTACGGACCCTCGGCTCGTAGGCGGGTACCGGGCTCGAGGCGGGCGACGGCGGCGCTGTGGCCGCCGACGTCCTTCACGGTGAAGCGCAGGAAGTGCGGGTGGGGCGGGGCGGAGAGTGAGTAGGGGTTGGCGGCCCAGCGCAGTTCGCGGGTCCGGAACTGGAGACGGAAGAACTGGCCTGCCTCGGCGCCGAGCCGGTCCAGGCGCTCGCCGGTGACGAACAGCGAGACCACGCCCGGTCCCTCCGGCCGGACTTCGGCCACGCGCATCCGATGGCGGCGGTCGCGCGCGAAGGGCACGAGGAGGCGGTACCAGCCGAGCAGGGCGGCGGTGCCGAGGTACAGCACCCACCAGGCGCCGCGCTCGGGCCCGCCGCCCAGGTCCGCGCCGTCGGCCAGCTGATGGCCGAAGCCGAGTGCGATGGCCAGGTACGTCGCCAGGTGCAGGTAGTACCAGGCCTCGTAGCTCATCCGGCGGCGCGCCGCCCGCGCGCTCACCGCGCCGGTCCCGAACATGATCAGGGTGGCCAGTGCCGCCTTGATCATTTCGGGGTAGTGGAACACCAGGCGCACCCCTTCGCCGACCGGACCGCGCCCGTCGGTCAGTGCGTAGCCCCAGGTGATGGTCAGAACGTGCACGGCGACCAGGCCCACCAGCCAGCGACCGCCGCCCGCATGCCAGCGCGCCAGGCGGTCCGCGCCGACCTCACGCTCCAGCAGGGGGATCCGGGCCATCAGGAACAGCAACACCGGCGCGGTGTACCCGGCCAGCAGGCCGGTGATCCGCCCTGCACCGGTGAGCCAGTCCGCGGCGCTGCTCACTTCGGCCGTCCCCCGCCACCAGACGGCCAGAACTCCGGCGGCTCCCGCGGCGATCAGTGCCTGCGCAACGCGCGCCACCGTTCCGGGCGGCAAGGGCCGCCGGACCGAGCCGTGACGGGCTGTCGTCGCCGGTCGGATACCGCGTGGCCGTGGCGGTGCGCCCATCCCGGCCTCCTCTCCGTTCGCTGTCGGCAACCCTGGCACCGTAAGCTCTCAGTTCCCTCTGAACGCGATGCCTCCGATCCCCATCGGTCGGCACGTTCTCGCAGGTCAATGACGTTCGGCCGGGACGAGGGGCAGAAGTGGATCTCATGGCCTTCTCATGTGGAAGGTGACAATGGGTCCAGCCGCCGCCCCAGAGCCCCTTGGATCCGCATGGACACCCTCTCCCCTGCTCAGCCGTCACCCTGGCGGATCCTGGTCGTGGACGACGAACCCGACCTGGTCGAGGTGGTCTGCGGCGCGCTCAGGTACGAGGGCTGGCTGGCGCGAGGCGCGGAGGACGGCCCGAGCGCCGTGGCGATCGCCGCCGAGTGGCGCCCGCACGCCGTGGTCCTGGACATGATGCTTCCCAGCCTCGACGGCATGCAGGTGCTGGAACGGATCCACGCCACCGGGCCGGAGGTCCGCGTGCTGTTCCTGACCGCCAGGGACGCCGTGGAGGACCGGATCGCCGCGCTGGCGGCCGGCGGGGACGACTACGTCACCAAACCGTTCAGCCTCGCCGAGGTGGTGGTACGCCTTCGCGGTCTGCTGCGGCGGGCCACCCCGTCGGGGCCGGAGCGTGTCGCGCCCCCGGCGCACGCCTTGGTCCTGGGGGACCTGGTGCTGGACGAGCAGGCCCGCGAGGTCACCCGCGCCGGTGACACCGTCGACCTGAGCCCCACCGAGTTCGCACTGCTGCACCTCCTGATGAGCCACCCACGGCAGGTACTGAGCAAGGCGCAGATCCTGGATGCGGTCTGGTCGTACGACTTCGGCGGCCAGGCCCACGTGGTCGAGCTCTACATCAGTTATCTCCGCAAGAAGATCGACGCCGGCCGGCCACCGATGATCCACACCGTTCGTGGAGCCGGCTACCTGATCAAGGTGCCGCAGTGATCGGCCCGGCGGCCCGTGGCGCCACCGCGCGCCTTCCCCTGCCACGCACCCTGCGGGCCCGTCTGGTCTCCGGCCTGCTCGCCCTGCTCCTGCTGACCTGCGGAGGGGTCGCCCTGGCCACCACCGAGGCGTTGCGCCACTTCCTGGTCGACCGCCTCGACCAGCAGCTCTCCGACACCTCCGGCCGCTATGCCGCCAGTCTGGAGCACCGGGACACCCGGGGCCCGGGAACCACGGGCGGCCGGAGCGACACCCGCGCCCAGGCACCCGGTACCTTCGGTGCCCGGCTGCTCGACGGCAGCGTCACGGACGCCGGCGTGGTCGACGGCGACGCCGACGATGCCGGCGTCGCCGCCGGGAACACTCCGGCCGACACCGACGACCAGGTGCAGCTGACCGCCGCCGACCAGCGGGCACTGGCCGCGCTGCCGGTCGGCGGCCTGGCACGGAGCGTCCGTCTGTCCGGGCTCGGGGGCTACCGGGTGCGCGCCTTCGCCGGCCAGGACGGCGATGTCCTGGTGACCGGGCTACCGCTGCGCCCGCTGGAGGCGACGACCCACCGACTCGTCACCGTGGAACTGGTGCTGTTCGCGGTCGCGCTGGCCGCCGCCACGGCCGCCGGCGCCTTCTGGATCCGCCTCTCCCTGCGCCCGCTCGACCGCGTCGTGGCAGCGGCCGAACGCGTCGGGAGCCTGCCACTGGCCAGTGGGGAGGTCGAACTCACCATCCGGGTAGGGGAGGACGACATCCGGACCGAGGTCGGCAGGGTCGGTGCGGCCCTCAACCGGATGCTCGGCCACGTCGAGGACGCCCTCGCCCAGCGCCAGGCCGTCGAGGAGCGGTTGCGGGCGTTCGCCGCGGACGCCAGCCACGAACTGCGCACCCCGGTGGCCACCGTCCGGGGCCACGCAGAACTGGCCCTGCGGCACCCCGGACCGACCGCCGATGCCGTACGCCACTCGCTCACCCGCATCGACGCCGAGTCCCGGCGGATGGGCACCATCGTCGAGGACCTGCTCCTGCTGGCCCGGCTCGACGCGGGGCGGCCACTCGCCCTCGGCAGCGTCGACCTGACACGGTTGGCCCTGGACGGCACCGACGACGCCCGCGCCGCCGGACCGCACCACCACTGGCGGCTCGACCTGTCCGAGGAGCCGGTCGTGGTCCCGGGGGACACTGACCGGCTCCGCCAGGTGGTGGCCAACCTGCTCGCCAACGCCCGCACCCACACCCCCCACGGCACCGAGGTGACGCTGACGCTCGGGCTCGGCGGCGGCCGGGCGCTGCTCACCGTCACCGACACCGGCCCCGGGATCGACCCCGAGATCGCGCCCCGGATCTTCGAACGCTTCGTGCGGGGCGACCGGGCCCGATCGAGAACGCACGGGAGCACCGGGCTGGGGCTCGCGATCGTGCACGCCGTCGTGGCCGCCCACAGCGGCACCGTGACGCTCTCCAGCCGCCCCGGCCGCACCGCTTTCACCGTGGCCCTCCCTCTGGAGTCGGCGGTCGGCACCGCCTGATGCGGCCCGCGCGAGGACTGCGGCACGCCTGACCGTCTCGGACGGGCCACCCTGTCCGGGCCCGGCTCGGATCGGGCCGATGTCCCGTCGCGGCGCCTCTGCGGGTTCCCTACGGCTGGCGGTGCCGGGTCACGCTGTGCTGATCAGGCGGCCGGTCACCCGGGTCGGGACGATCCGCACCCAGAGGTCGCGGATACCGGCCGCCCAGGGCTCCGCGCCGGGCTGAGCCGCGAGCCGCGCAGCGGAGTCGTCGTCGATGTGCTCGACCGTGCCGACCAGGAGCACGCTCCAGCCCTCACTGTCGGATTCGTCCACGTGGTCCGCCTCGAAGGCCACCTCCGTGCCCTCGACGGCCGCGGCGGCCCCCGTTCGGGAGGTCCGGTAGACGATCGAGTGCGCATCGACGAGGTAGTTGACGGGGAGGATGGCGGGGCTCGACCCCGATGACACGGCCACGCGCCCGATGCCGTGGTCCGACAGCCGGTCCCAGCACTCCTGCGGGGTGAGTTTCATCAGTGCGGGATGTGGTCCCGGGGGAGGCTGCCCCGGCGGCAGATCGGTCCGCCCCTCCAGAAGCTCGCCGTAGGGCATCTGCAACGCTGCGGCCAGCCGGAGGACGGAGGCCTGGTCGAAACCTTCGCCCAGTTCCTCGAGGTGCTGGAGGTAGCGGAGTGACATTCCGGCTCGGTTCGCCAGCTCCTCACGGGTGAGGCCGAGCTGCCGGGACCGCAGCGCGATGCGCCGGGCGATGTCCTCCGGAGCGACCGGGCTTCCGTCCGGTTTCCCGGGCCGGGCACTTCTGTCGTTCATGGCGATCTTCCTCCTGCGATCGAGCATGCCACCGGTGGCGCGGGACGGCGCCGCCGATTGCTCCGCGCAATGGAACTCGCGGCGCGGGCGATCACCGGTCGCCGAGCCCCGGATGGTGCCTTGGACGGCCGGACCACCGGGGTTCCACGCTCCCCCACTCCTTCTCCCAGGCCGCCGACGCCGCCCGGTCGATCACGCGGCGCCCGAACAGGTAAACCGTGAACGCCGCGCCGGAAGCACGGCCATGACCCCCGCCCCGGCCAGGACGGCCCTCGTGACGACCTCCGTTGCCGGCAGCGGCGCCGACGCCGGATGCCCGTGATCGTCGACCCAGACGGCGATCTCGGTTCCCGCGGCGGCGGCCGCAGCGACCGCGACCGGCCCACCGCCGCGCGTGGCCGGCGGGAACTGCCACACCGCCTGCGCGTGGAAGCCCCCCGTCCCGGTGCGCGCACCGGGCGCGTCCGGCACTGCCGCTTCGACGGTGGTCGCGATGGTCCGGTGCCGGTGCTGCCCCTCGTACCGTGCCTGTCGCTGGTCGATCCGTAGGACGTCGAGGGCCGTCAGCATCGCGAGGGCGAGGGCGACGGCCAGAGCGAGGGTCAGGGCGATGGCGATACGGCTGCGTCGAACATCGCTGTGGCGGCTCAGGGGATTCGCCTCCCGGCCGGCCGCTCTCCGGATGTGCCGTCGGAGGGTGCTCCTGAGGGCGTCGCCCGTGGTCCTGGGCGTTGCGGGTGCCATGGTGCTCTCCTCTCCGCGGGCGTGGGTCCGAGGTGTGCCGGTCGGATCATGATCCGAACCGTCGGCCGACGACGAACTCCGGGTGGACGGTCAGGTAGCCGCTGGCCGGCCGGTGTCCCCACTGGCGCGGGCCCCGGTGGCGCAGGTCCTCGACCGTGACGGGGTCGGTCACCAGGTAGGAGCGGCCGACGATGAGGACGGTCCACCCTCGGAGCGTCCGCTGGTCGAAGTCGTCCGCCTGAAAGCCGACCACCTCCCCGTCCATCAGGTCCGCCCGCCAGCTCGCCGGCAGGGGAACGACCACCTCGCCGCGGCCGTACAGGGTGAAGCAGGCGGGAGTCACCGCCGGCATCGCGTCATGGGTGTGGATGAGGCGCCCGATCGCCGTCAGCCGGAGCAGGTCAAGACTCTCCTCGCGCCCGCACTCCTGGTCACCGGGGCGATCCTCCGATCGCGCGTTCGGGGCATCGCCGTTCGGCGGGGTGTCATCGGGAGCCATCGGGCTCACCTCCGAGCTGCGCAGCCGCAGCGGCGGACCTCGACGGCTCGGACGACGGGTCGCCGTGAGAACTGATGCACATGACGCCGGTCTCCTTCGGTGACTTCAACGGGCCGGACCTCGCAGCTCCCTGCCCGGTACGGGCGGCGGCCGCGGAAGGCGGATCCGGCCCGATCCGGCGGGCCCGCCGGAACCTCCACCGGACGCGGCCGGCCGGCCGGCGCCGGTCAGGTCCTGAACAGGGCCACCTTGAGGGCGTTGTTCCCGCCCGCGTCGGCGAACACGTCGTAGGCGTCAGGCATCTCGTCCAGGCCGAACCTGTGGGTCACCAGGGCGGAGACGTCCAACTGCCCGCCGGCGACCATGCGCAGGAGCAGCGGGGTGCTGCTGGTGTCGACCAGGCCGGTGGTGACCGTGATGTTCTTGATCCACAGGGTTTCGAGGTGGAGTGTGGCGGGCCTGCCGTGGACGCCGACGTTGGCGACCCGGCCGCCGGGGCGTACGACACGGGTGCAGAGCTCGAAGGATTCGGGGACGCCGACGGCTTCGACGGCCACGTCTGCGCCGAGGCCGTCCGGGCTCAGGGCGCGGATCGCCGTATCGGTGTCGTCCGCGACTCCGAGCGTGTCGTCCGCGCCGGCTCGTTCTGCCGCTTCGAGGCGGCCGGCGGCGAGGTCCACGGCGATGATCCGGGCGGGGCTGAGGAGCCGGGCGGTCGTGATCGCGGCCAGCCCGATCGGACCCGCGCCGACGATCACGACGATGTCGCCGGGGCCGACCTCTCCCTTGCGGACGCCGACCTCGTAGGAGGTGGGCAGGACGTCGGCGAGCAGGAGTGCCGTCTCGTCCGTGACCTCGTCGGGCAGCTTGTGGAGGGAGTTGTCCGCGAAGGGGGTGCGGACGTACTCGGCCTGGGTGCCGTCGACGAGGTGGCCGAGGATCCAGCCACCTCCGCCGGTGCACTGGCCGTAGGTCCCCTTACGGCAGTACGCGCAGCGTCCGCAGGCCGAGATGCAGGAGACCAGGACGCGGTCACCGGGCGTCACCGTCCGCACGCCCGGTCCGGTCCCGGTGACGGTGCCGACGGCCTCGTGGCCGAGGATCCGCCCGTCGGCGACCTCGGGGACGTCACCCTTGAGGATGTGCAGATCGGTTCCGCAGATGGTCACCGCGTCCACCCGTACCACGGCGTCCTCCGGATCGAGGACGGCCGGGTCGGGTACCTCGCCCCAGGTGCGACGGCCGGGGCCGTGGTAGGTGAGTGCCTTCATGCCCGATCACTCTCCGCGTCATCGAAGGTGGCTCTCCTCCGATGGTGCGCGGCCCCCGGCACCACGCCGTAGGGCCGGTCGGTCCGGGCATCGGGGCCACCTGGGCCGGGCGCGCGCCGGGTTCGACGCTCACGTGGCGTCCGCCGGTCCGAAGTGCACGTTCTGCGGCCGGGGACCCGGCGGGGGAACGACGGCGACCGGGCAGTGGGCGTGGTGGACGACGGCCTGGCTGACCGAGCCGAGGCGGCTGAACGGACCCTCGGGCGTACCGTGGCGGCCGACCACGACCAGCTGGTGCGTCTTCGACAGG